>JBDRKV010000031.1:0-6956 GCA_043813745.1 Candidatus Aenigmatarchaeota archaeon
GTCATAACATCTGCGTGGTCATTCAGGAAATGTATGAATTGGGAATTGAACCTGATTTTTCCATAAAAATTTCTTCCAACGAGACACCGAAAGACATTTAAGTTCATTAAATGAATAGATGATAAAAGTTTTCCATGGAAAACTCCTATTAGCAACCCTATTACAAACGACGCCATCACATATCCATTGTGTTGGGCTGACTTTGGTGTCAGCACCATGCATTGGATGAACAGTCATTCAATACAAACCAATGGTGTCTGGCTGTAGGACAAAATTTATTCGTAATTTTTTGGTTGCAGACCGAAGAAAGCGTGTAAATAAAAGGATTACTGTTAATCCGTTGCTAATAGGTTCTTATTTGTTACACCATATATTTAAAGATATTATTAATAGGAGTAGTAATAGTAGCAATTTCTGTTGCAAAAGTAATCATCATTTCCTACTTGTGCAACAAAGCTGTAAACCCATGGCGCGCAAAAAAGGCTTTTAAACTTCCCTGTCAAGGTTTATTTGATAGCATGGGCTACAAGGTAGATTCATATGAAAGAAGAGAGTGCAATAGTTCTAGATTTCCTAGCCGAAGGATATGCGGATCGAAGGCATCCGGAACCTGTAGCCCAGAGTATAGGCACGACTAATTTTACATTACTTGAGCTTGTCCCGAGGGAGGACGCTGTATTATCGTCAGAAGAAGAGGTCTACATAGGCGAGGGCAAGCGGGACAAAATCAGGTACATCAAGGGCTCGTTGAAGACAACGGACTTGACAAACGTCGCACGCTCAATGCTGGAAGACGTAGTTATCAATCTCGTGAAAAGGAACGAAAAAAAGTTTGTCGATTTTTTCAACACATCAGGCATGCTCACGCCAAGGATGCACAAATTGCAGTTATTGCCAGGTATAGGCAAGAAGCATGTAGTCGATATTTTGGACGCGCGCAAGCAGAAGCCGTTCGAGTCCTTTAGCGATATCGTTAAACGCGTGCGTCTTTTCCCTGATCCTGTGAAAACCATAGCACGCTACATAATGAACGAGCTGGCAGGCAGGGAAAAATATCACATGTTCACCCCAATGCCTGGAAGGAACTAGACAACCAAACCAGCAATGTTCATCAAGTACCCGCCGAATATCGAGAACAGCAGCGCGAACAGGAATATTATCGTAACTGTACGCACGATAAATTTACTTCTTTTCGTGAAGCGTTGCGTAACCGCCTCAAGGAATAAGCCTCCGTCCAGTGGTTTTATCGGTAGGAGATTAACTAAACCAACGCCAAGATTAAGCAGCAGTATCCAGTCAAACAACGAGCCGAAGAAGAATATGACAGGCTTCATGTCACTGAGCGAGGATTTTACTTCCCTGTATTCAAAGTAAGGCCCTACAATTCCGACGCGCGAGCCATTGCGTAGCTCGTGAGCAGCTGTTTGTATAGTATAATTTCCAGAAGTCATTTCTACGACCACGATCGTGTTTGGCGGCGTTTGCTCCAGCAACTGTGACATTATATCAACAGAAGTCATCTGTACGCCGTTGATTGCCAGTATCGCGCCGCTGGCGTTGACGTTTGCCAGAGGCAAGCCCGCCTCAATGCCGCGCGGCAGTATGCCTGTGGTTTCCATTGTTGCAGGCACGTATAACATCAGAACCATGAACATTACACCGGCCATTATGAAGTTTGCAAACGAACCGGCTGCGTATACTTTCAGCTTTGTAGATGTTTTCGCTTTTTTCAGCTGCTCTTCATCCGGCTCCACGAACGCGCCCGGAATTATTAATAACAACAACCATCCCACATTTTTAACGCGTAGGCCCTCCAGCCGGCTTATTATGCCGTGGAACGCCTCGTGCGGGATTATCAATGAAAAAATTCCTATGACCCAAAAATACCACGGCACTAAGAGAAAGCCCGGAGGCGCAGAAGCTTCGGTTGCAGGTGTTGGTAAAACCAAACGAACGCCTTCTCCGCCTGCGCCCATGAAGACACTTGCTGCAGAATTCAGTATGAACCAGCTTGCAAATATCATTGCTGGTACAGCCACAACTACGCCGATGATGGAAAGCGTTTTCCATAAACGCGGACGCTTTTTTGCCACGCCGTCCAAAAATGAAACGCCTCTCTTGGTCCGGCGTATTATCACTATACCCTCGAGCCTGATGTTTTTTCTGTCCCATATCACCAGAATCGCGACAACTGCAACAAACGCTGCAAATATAAGAAGATCAAGCATGATTCATTTATCTTCCAGGAATGTTAATAAAGGTTTGTAACAAATAGGGTTTTATGCTAGATGAAAAAGAATCATTGTCTGCGACTGAGCATAGCTCGTCGAGATGTCGTCGAACTACGACAACATTCTGGGCAGACCGACTGGCCAAGGAAGCAATGGAACGCGCAAAGCGCGAAAACGTGGACGTGACGTGTCGTTCTGGAGCATCGCCGTCAGGCGCAAAGCATATTGGTAATTTATTCGACGTGCTGAAGTCTTACATAGTACATAAATCCGTTCTTGATAATGGTTTCAAATCTCGCTTAGTCCTGACGCACGACGACCGGGACCCTATAAGGAAGATACCGCCAAGGCTTCCGGATTTAGAAGGCAACTGGCATACGACCGAGGAAATTGCAAAGAAAATGCAGAGCCATTTAGGCGAGCCTTATTGCAACGCGCCAGACCCGTTCGGCTGCTGCAAATCCTGGTCAAAACATTTTGCAACAGTGTGGGAGAACGGCATACGTGCTTTGGGCGTTGAGATGCAGACATATTACAATGATGATTTGTATAAGCAAGGAAAGTTTGAGCCATTCATCGTTAGAGCACTAAAAAACATAGATACAAGTCGCAAGGTTATAATGCAGTTCCAAGAAACCAAAAATGAAAACTATATACCATTCGACGTCATATGCGAAAATTGTGGTAAGATTATCGGCCGCGCTACTGGCTTTGACTTGGAACAGAAAACAATCGATTACGTCTGTGAAAAGAAAACACTAGCAGGTAAGTATGAAATTAGTGGCTGCGGACACCGCGGCACAGTTTCATTCGATCAAGGCAAGCTGCCATGGAGCTTTGAATGGCCGGCGCAATGGCTCATATTCAAGACAACGTTCGAGCCGTTTGGCAAGGAGCATGCAGAAGGCTCGTGGCCGCGCTGCTCGGCTATATGCAAGAACGTCTACAACGCAGAGCCGCCCATACCGCATATTTACGAGTTTTTGCTAGTTAACGGAAAAAAAATGGCCGCACGCATGGGCAACGCATACGTTGTTCAGGACATGCTTAGGATTTTAGAGCCGGAAATATTCTTCTATTTCTACACAAAGCGCTCCACGCGCCAGCGCAATTTGGACATAGAAAATATTTACTACCTTGTTGATGAGTTTGAAAAAGCTGAAAGGATTACTATGGCAAAGAAACCCTTAATGCCAAGGATGACGCGCAAATAAAGCGCATGTACGCGCTTTCATGGCTGCCTCCAAAGGAACAGCCTATACGCGTGCCTTATACGTTCGCGTCACTCATAGCACAGATCGTCAATCCAAACAAGATGATCGACCAGGCAGTGACGCTGCTCAAGTCAACCGGTCATATTGAAAGCGAAGTTAGCAAAGAACAGCGCAAGCAAATAGAAAAGCGTTTGCTGTTAGCAAAGTACTGGGTTGAGAATTACGCTCCAGAAGACATGCGCATAAAATTAAACGAAAGCACGCCTGAAATGCATATCAGCGCTAACCAGAAATCCGCGATAGTCCAGCTGGTATCCGCGCTCAACAAAGGTTTGAAGGAAAAAGAGCTGGAATGCGAGATCTACGATGCTGCAAAGAAGAATAATGTTGACACAAAAACGTTCTTCACGCTGCTGTACAACATTCTTATCAGCAAAGAACGCGGCCCGCGCCTGGCGCCGTTCATCATCGCCATTGGCGAGGAACGCGTGGCTGGGTTGTTGAAAAGATTGGCGTGATGAGTGATATGGCGCCCTATGACAAGAATAACAACGTGCTTACCAGGGAGCAAATGCTTGAATTCTTCCTTTCTGGAAAACGGGTTTATAATACATGCGCATGCGGAAAAGAGTATATCATGGAAGGCATGACTAATAGGCGATGCCCTGAATGCGGCATGAGGTCTGAAATATTTTCCTCCCGCGCTGAAACACATTGCAAGGGAAGGAGAAAACTTGCCCTGAAACATCCAGAAGAACCGTAAAGCAGTGATTAAGACTTTTCAAGCTAAACATGGAAATGATATATATATGTTATAACATAAATTATTTATGTATCTGCGACACGAATATGACTTAGTAATTGTAATGTCTTTGATTCTTGTTCTTAGTGCATCTGCTTATGCTACTGCGGAGATACCTTCTGATGAAATTTCAGAAACGTGCGTAGGATTTTTGACTAGTTCTGGGATATCGTGCAATTATCTACCAGAGAAAGATAACAATGGGAATGACTTATGCAATCTCGCATTTGAAAAACCAATTAATAATCCGATAGAAAAGGGGACAGAAATACCATTGGCGCACCAGTGCAAATGGACGAATGATAACATTTGTAGACCACAATGGCAATGGAATCCTAATAAACCATATTGCCGTATTTATGCGCCGCCGCCAGAACCAAATCCCTGTGTTGACCCAGATGCGAATGAGCCCGGACTGTTAAATATAAATGGTGTGTTTAAACAATCCTCTACAAGAGGATATGGTGGATCTCTTTTGCTGTTTCATTATAAAGTAACTGAAACCGATAAGTGCGACAATGAAAAATTGCTCACTGAATATTATTGTAAACCAGACGGTCATGTTGATTCTGTTCAACTACATTGTCCAATCGCCTGCGCAGCCGGTGCTTGCATATCCATATGTGAGGATTCTGATGGAGGAGTCAATCCAGATGTAGCCGGCACCGTTATTTCTCAAGGCATTAGTTCAACTTCTTCTGATAAGTGTATTGGTTTTAACCTCTTAACAGAATATTATTGCGCCTTAGACGGTCTTATCGAAGAAAAAAGTTTTTATTGTGAAGCAAATAATAATAAAGGCTTAATTAAGATTTGTAAAGATGGTGCGTGTATTACTAATTGTAGAGACACTGATGGTGGAATAAACGTTAATAGAAAAGGTATTGCAACTGATATGGGTGGTAATGCTTTTGAAGATGAATGTAGAAATGAGAATCAGATTGAGGAAGCATATTGCCATCAAACTGATAGTGATACTTACGGATATGCACTTGCAAATATGTATCCATGCCCAGTAAATCAACTTTGTTTTGATGGCGTTTGTATTCTTAAAAATCCTCCAAAAACTAAAGCAGATGTTGGATTAGCGCCATCAAATAATTATCAGGTTGTCCAGGTTTGTGGAGAAAACTGCGTGCAGAGCAAGACGTTTAGTACCGGACCACTAGATGCAAAACTTTTAGCAGATTTTTCAAACCCCGTTTATACAAATATAGAACTACTTGATGATTCTGACGCTAAAACAAATTCAATCAGTTTTGATGCCGATAATGTAAATGTCAAAAAAGTTTATTTAGTTAAAATGAAGTGATCCTATGAAAGCCATAACACCTGTAATTGCGACGATATTGCTACTTTTGATAGCCGTTGCTGTTGCCGGCTACGCTTTTGTATTTTTATCGTCCCAGACAAGCGGTGTTGCCGGATCCACAGAAAACGCGCTAAATGCTGCTGGCTCGGACACAAGATTTTCTATTGAAAACCAGTATGGCGCACAATTTTATATAAGAAACAACGGTAATACGCCGATAATTCAGGGGATGCTTACAGTATATGTGGATGGTGCAAAAATAAACGCCGCCATGTCCGATAACATTTCATCAAGTTCCGTGGGCATTCTGAATGTAGAGCCCGAGCCGCTAGTATCTGGAAAAACCATAGTAATCAAAGGCAAAAATTGGGAAGACAGGAAAGACATCAAACAAATAGAAATTATTTACCAGCAATAATATGGTATATAATTATTTCTCCAGCCTCGCCACTTTAATTTTCGTTTCAACAGCCACGTCCGGATTCACGGATATTGAATCAATCTTATTTTTAACCAAGAACTTAGCGTAATCCGGATGCGTGGACGGCGCGTCCCCGCATATGCCAACAGTACGCTTTTCACGATGCGCGACGCGTATGAATTCTGCAATGAAGTCCTTGACAGCTTCGTTGCGCTCGTCGAATTCCTTGGCAAGCAACTGAGAGTCCCGGTCAATGCCCAGAACCAATTGAGTTAGATCGTTAGAGCCGATGGAAAAGAAAGAAAAGTATTTTGAAAACTTCTCAGCGAGTATGATATCCGAAGGAATCTCAGCCATCACGCCTATATCAACGTTCTTCAATCCATTCTTGCGCATCAAAGCAACGACATTTTTTGCCTCGTCTATCGTCCTGCAGAACGGCACCATTACCTTCATATTTTCAAATTCTCTAGCTACCCGCGCGAGCGCGCGGCACTCCAGGATGAACGCCGGACGATACGCTTTGCTTACAAAGCGCGAAGCCCCGCGCCAGCCCAGCATTGGATTAGCCTCGCTAGGCTCATACTTGGAGCCGCCTAATAAATTACGGTATTCATTGGACTTGAAGTCGCTCAAACGCACGATGACCGTGCGTGGATAGAACGCAGAAACGATTTTTGATATTGCTGACGACAGCTTTTCTTCGTATAGTTTTCCTTGTCCTCGTGCAATCATCGCCAGTGGATGCTCGCCGATATACTCGCTTATGATAAATTCCTGGCGTGCCAGGCCGATGCCGTCTACCGGCAGTCTGGAAGCAGTCAGGGCGTTATCAGGCTCGCCAAGGTTAAGATAAACCTTTGTCCTGGTTTTAGGTATTTTTCTGTATTTATGCTCGATTACTTTATAGCGTAATTTTCCCTTCATCACGCGTCCGCTCTCCTGCGTTGCGTCCAGAGTCACATAGCCGTGAACG
>JBDRKV010000032.1:0-3870 GCA_043813745.1 Candidatus Aenigmatarchaeota archaeon
GATTTTTTTGTCTTTTAGTATGAACACGCCAAGCCCGACTTTCGGCCTTTGTTTTTTTCCGAATAAGTTCATAATCACGCCATTCCTTCAAGAATTTCCTTGGCCCTTCCAACTGTAATGTTTTTTTCCTTAATTATCTGCTTAGCCACAGCTTCTATTTGCTCGTTTGCTGCGCCGGCTGTGATGGCTATATTCTTTGCGTGCAGACGCATGTGGCCTAATTGGATGCCTTCCTGGCTCAAGGCGCGCAGCGCCGCGAAGTTCTGCGCCAGACCGAGCGCGCAGGCTACGCGTGCGAGTTCTTGCGATGACTTGACTCCAAGAATTTTCAATGATATCTGAGCAATCGGGTTCGTGCGGGTCGCGCCGCCTACTATGCCAAAGACGAGCGGAAGCTCTAACGAACCTTTGAGGTCGCCTTCTGGCGTTTTTTCATATTTTGTAAGCGGATGATAGCCGTCTACGGATGCGTAAGCGTGGGCGCCTGCTTCTACTGCGCGAAAGTCGTTTCCTGTGGCGATTGTCAAAGCGTCTATGCCGTTCATTATGCCTTTGTTGTGCGTTGCGCAGCGATAGATGTCGTGCTTTGCGAATTCATACGCGTCTAAAATACCTTCTACCGCGTCCTCACCTATGATTTCTTTTTTCCATATTGCTTCTGCATAAGCTTTTCGGCGATCAGCGAGGTTGCTTATTATTCTCAAACGATGTTTAGCGCCTGTAAGCTCTTCTAGGAATGGTGTAATATGTTCTGCCATGGTGTTTATGGCATTGGCGCCCATGGCGTCACGAACGTCAACTATGATATAGACTATCAACATGTCTCCGCGTTCTGTGTGCAGCGTCTTTGTGAATACATCGCGGCATCCGCCCCCGTATTTAAGGAGTACCGGGTCTTTTGCATTGCACAGTTCTATGATTTTTTCCTTGTTGTGGAAGATTTTCTGCGCAGCCACCTCAATGTTAGAAACGTTAACTAATTGTATCTGGCCAATCATTTCTGGCTCGTCTGCGCGCGTCTTGAATCCGCCTGTTTCGCGCGCCAGCTTTGCTGCGTAAGACGCAGCTGCTACGACTGACGGCTCTTCAATACACATTGGTATGACGTATTCCTTGCCATCTACTACGAAGTTCGTGGCCAGCCCGAGCGGGAGCTCGTTCGTGGAATAGACGTTTTCAATCATCATACTCGCTTTGTTGAGGTCAAGTTTGCCATACTTCCTCAGCAGTTCGACTTCTTCGTCTGTTAAACCTGCGTGAACTTTGATTTTCTGCAGGCGCTCTTCTGGCGTTAAGTCCTTGAAGCCTGAAAAGTCTGACATACGCTTTCTTTGTGGAGAAAGGGTTTAATAGGTTTATGTGATTTCTTTAATTAATCTGGTGGGAAACGTGGGAATTTTTTCTGCGCTTTCATATGGTTTTATAAACCTTGAATGCTGTTAATTTTTTGATTGACATGGATGCAGGAAATCAGAATAATATATCTCAGCCTCCTTGGGCTCAACATGTTGTAAGAGTGAGAAGTCTGCTCCAAGGGGCGCCAAATGGCGTAAGCATTGCTGGCGGCGCACAAGCACTAGGAGTTGACCCATCAGCTATTAAATTCTGCTTGACTTATTTGGCTGATCAGGGTGAAGCAGAAAAGCACGGAAACAGATATGTCGCACTTTGATTTTTTTATAGAAATTAATCACATCTGGTGCCACAGCTTCTTGAACTTGTCGCGGCTGTAAATGAAATATTGCTTGTCCGGCGAATGGAGTTCTATTGTGATTGTGTCATTGTAGTTGTTGTTTTTTAGCGCTTGGACAACGGTTTCCCAATTAATATTGCCTGCTCCTATGGGTAGGTGCAAATCATCTGTTCCGAAATTGTCGTGCGCGTGCACATGGACAAGCTTGTCGCCAATTTTCTGCAAGAATGCGTCAAGGCCGTCCACGCTTCCATGATTTATGAAGAAATGCGCGACATCCAGATGAAACATCAAGCCCGGAACGCGCGCGAGCATGTCCAGCATCAATTCCTCGCTGCACCATTTGTTATGGCCGTTTTCTATCATGATTTGAATATCATATTGCTTGGCAGCGCTTACCAGCTGGTTCAGGACTTCAACATGCCAGCTAAAGACTTGTTCCTTGGAGAAAAGCATGTGCGGCCTGTCCAGATGCACGTTCATCTTCTGCACGCGCAGCTTTGAAAAGAAGTCCATTGCGCGCAAAAGTTCGCTGATGGATGCTTCGCGCAGGGCCTTGATAGGCGAGGCCATGGGCATGTAGTATGCCGTATGGCCCACGCAGTCCATCCCGTAACGATAGAGAAGGCGTTTTATTTCGCCTGCATTGATGTCATCAAAATAAGCCTTTGACGGTTCTATTGTCAGGTCCACGAACTCAAATCCGTTCTGCCCAATCCATTCTATCTCGTCCAAAACGTTCTTGGACGGGTTATTCATAGCGCCCAGTTTCATGAAAAAGATATCCTTTTATTAATATTTATAACATTGCAAAATTAGTTATTAAAAGAGGGTCAGGATTACCCTAAAACTCCTCGAATAAGTTCAACTTATTCGGGATGTCAAAGGACTTTGTCCTCTGCACATGGGGAGAAATCTTTCTCCGCGGTTTGGTTGCTGGATTGGCGGAACGGTCACGCACTCGCCTGCAGAGCGAGGTAAGGGAGTTCAACTCTCCCATCCAGCTCTATTGGAGGATTTTACATGCCAATCAAGTTTTACAACACGCTTACAAAGAAAAAGGAAACGTTCGAACCGCTGAGCAAGAAAACCGTTACGATGTACAACTGCGGGCCCACTGTCTACTTTTACATACACATCGGAAACGCACGGGCGTTCGTGTTCGCGGACACGCTACGTAGATGGCTGGAGTTTCGCGGGTTTGAAGTCAAGCAGATAATTAATATCACTGATGTCGGGCACATGACCATGGACGCGGACATCGCTAGCAACAAGGGCGAGGACAAGCTGGAAAAAGAGGCCAAGAAAGAGAAGAAAGACCCGTGGCAGATTGCTGATTTTTATACAAAGGCGTTTGTCGAAGACTGCAAACAACTAAAACTAGAAGAGCCGATGAAACTGCCCAAGGCGACCGAGCACATCAAGGAAATGATTGAAATCATAGAGAAACTCATCAAGAACAAGCACGCTTATGTCATCGGAAACAACGTCTACTATGATGTAACCACATTTCCAAAATACGGACAGTTGTCCGGCAATACTCTAGAACAGCTTAAAGCCGGTGCAAGGCTTGCTGTAAAAGACGAAAAAAGAAATCCTTATGACTTTGCTCTGTGGATACATGATTCCAAGCACATAATGCAATGGGACTCGCCTTGGGGTGCTGGCTATCCGGGCTGGCATATAGAGTGCTCGGCCATGTCTACTAAATACCTGGGCGAAACGATTGACATACACACTGGCGGCGAGGACAACATATTTCCGCACCACGAATGCGAGATAGCTCAAAGCGAGGGCGCGAACAAAAAGACGTTTGTTCGTTATTGGATGCATACCCGCTTCCTGCTTGTGGACGGAGAAAAGATGTCCAAATCAAAGGGGAACTTCTTTACAGTGCGCGATATACTGGAAAAAGGCTACTCGCCGTTGGCGCTTAGATACGTTCTAGTGAGCGCGCAATACCGGACGCCCATGAACTTTACGTTTGATTCGCTGAAAGCCGCGCAAAACACGCTGGACAAGCTGCGGGATTTCGTGATAATGGTTGAAAACATCGCTCCTGCTAAAAATGAAAACTCTGCTGAGAAAGAAAACAAAAAGATTGATGAAATACTTGACAGGACGTACAAGAAAATCGAGGAATCAATGGACGACGATCTTAACACGCCGGCTGCGCT
>JBDRKV010000033.1:0-13821 GCA_043813745.1 Candidatus Aenigmatarchaeota archaeon
TATGCTTCCGCCAGAACTGCCGCCAGACGGATTATCTGGATTTGAACTGACTGGAGGCAAACCACTGGATTCAATCTGCCCCTGGTTACTGATAACAGTTGCGTTTATTTTTATTATGCCGCCAGCCGTGCCGCCAGCAGACGCACCATTCGACCTGCCGCCGCTCCCGAAATCTTCTGGCTGGTCGTATCGCCCATAATATATCCCGCCTTGCCTTGTTGATGCAGATCCCCATCCGCCCCATCCTCCGTAGCCAGAGCCGCCCGAGCCGCTTCTATATGCGCCAGCCTGCCCTATGCCGAGCCCGCCGTTGCTGATAAATCCTAATCCAGTGGTAGTTATCAATCCGCCGCTTTCAATCGTCACATTGTTCGCATATATCGTGATGTTTCCGCCTGTGATGTTGCCGCCGGATTTTATCGTAAGGTTTCCAGTTAAATTAATCATAACTGAAGCTCCGTGGTTGTCGGTATTTGTTGTGCCATTGAATATGGAACCGCTGTCTTGTATCACCAGGTTCGTAAAGTTCAGCTGCTCGCCATGCGTGTAATTATACGTGTGATTCAGGTAACAGGTTGAGCTGTAATTCCCAATATCACATATACCTTCCTGTGTATGGCCGATTGAATAGTTGCTGAACCCAGTAACATTGAAGCTGTAGTCCGGGCCCGCATTATCGTTCCATGTGCATATAGAACCGCAGGATACGCCACTTTTCTTAACCTCGACAAAATTATCATCTATTCCACTAACATTGTAAAGCCATAGCTGAGCAGAGTTATTCAAGTCCGCGTTGCTCTCCGAAGCAACCGAAACAAAATTCTGCGAAATGTTCATATTACTCTGGTAGTCAATTCCAGAGTTAGTAGTCTGGTTTACAAACGTGTAAACAATCCTTCCGAATGAATTATTCCTTGCCAGCATTACCGGAGAAGCAAATGTTGCGCCAGTCGTGTTAATCGTGTCTGAAAATTCCAGGACAATTGTCCCGTTCTGCCCTTCTTCTGCACTATCCGGGCCCAAGCCACGAAAACCTGATATTATTCCTGATAAGGTAAGGTTCTTGCTATGAAGATATATTCTTCCGCCTCCGCCTCCGCCGCCATTAGCTGTTTTGTCAAGACCGTTACCTCCTGCTACAGTTATATTTCCTGTTATTGTTATATTATCTGCAATAAGCCAGACACTTCCTCCTGAACCTCCGCCAGTTGCATAATTCGCACTTGTTGTTGATCCTGCTACGTTACCATAAGCTGAGATGATTCCCTGTATATCAATAATTGAAGCGTTTATTTTTATTGCTCCTCCGCCTGGTCCTCCAATACCATAACCATACCCATCACCTCCGCCGCTTCCTATATCAACTGGTCCTAAATAATCTCCATAAGATATTCCGCCTGCGCTTCCTCCATTAACACCATTGCCTGCTCCTCCTGAACCGCCATAACCAGCTCCGCCGCCCGGAGCACCGGTTCCGGTGCTATCTACTCCTTGACCAGGCCCTTCGCTGTGTATATACCCTTTTTGTGTAACATTTATTATTCCATTAGATAATATTGTAAGTTTTGTAAGTGATAAATCCATACGATATGTTGAGTTGCCTCGATTTTCAGAATGTGTTAATACTCCTCCCTCGCCTATTGTTAAATTCTGCAGATTATTGACAATAGAACCGTTGTTTATGGCAAAAGTGCAGTTTGTTATATTATATTCATCTGGAAGCGTTATATTTCCGTTACTGATTATTATGCCTCTTGTGGCATTTATAATAATTTTTGTAGAAGTGAGGTTTAAATTTACAGATTGGTTAGGAATTTCCAGATCTCCTTTATTTACTAAAGTTATGTTGCTGAATGTATGAATCCCTGCAGATAGCGCTGCACCTAGAGATAATGGAGACAATTCAGATTCACGTATACTATTATTATTATCTATTAACAAGTCGCCGTATGTTTGGGATTCTAGTTTTATATAAATTGTTCCTGCTGTAGCATTTTCTCCGTCACTCTCACCTGTTCCGCCATAAGTAGAAATTATTCCTGTAAATGAATTTGCTTCTGCATAAACAGCAATTCTTCCGCCTCCGCCTCCCCCACCATCATCATTATCTATATCGCCTCCACCTTGCCCGCCATTAGCTGTTATTAAACCGCTTCCTTGCATTACAGAAGAGTTAATATAAATAGTTCCTCCTGAACCTGCCCCCCCAGGAGTGATTGTTCCTATGATGTCTCCACCCTTTGATTCTATTGTTCCCTGTATATCTGTGGTGTTAACAACTATAAGTTTTACTATGCCCCCGCCGGGAGTTCCACCAGGAGCGTTTGTTCCGCCAGCACCTCCGCTTCCAAAATCAGCTGGATTGTAAACATCATCATATGTTTGAGTTGGAACACAGAGAAAATTTCTGTTATACGCGCCTCTTCCTCCATATCCTCCATGCGAAGCTCCGCAAGCCCAATAAGCTGCTAAACTTATTCCTCCACCAGGACCAAATCCAGATGTCCCAGGCCACCCAGACTTACCCCCTAGGTATCCTAATCCTGTAGAACTTATCAGTCCTCCAGAAGCAATTGTGATATTATCAGCATAGATTGTAATATTTCCTCCGGAAATATTTCCTCCTGCCAGTATTGTCAGGTTTCCAGTCAAATTCAGGATTAAGGTTGCGCCATGATTGCTTGTTCTATTTGTATAATTAGCAATGCTTCCGTGGTCCTGTATCACCAGGTTCGTAAAGTTCAGCGTAACGCCGTGCGTGTAATTATACATGTAGTTTATGTAGCACGTCGTTGACGGGCTGCCAGCGCTACACATGCCTGATGCCGGACCAAGTACTGTTATTGTTCTCTGCGCCGTGGAATTAAGATTGCCAAAAACGTCATTTGTAAATGCCTGGAATGTGTATGTCCCGTTGCCCAAAGCGCTCTGGTTACTGTAGAATCCCCAGTCAGTGGTTGAATATTTGTAGAGATTTGAACGATAGGATTGGTTTATTTCTGCTGCTGTCAAAGCCCTGCGCCATACCCTAACCTCGTCTATCATCCCATTAAAAAAATTGTTATGCGCAGCTCCGCAATCATTATATTCTCCTATTCTTGGGACAGCGCATGGATTTGTGTTAGAAATAGTGGACCTCACTACTGAGTTTGACCAATTCGCGCCATTGACGTATATCTGATGGACATCAGTAACAGAATCAAAAATCGCGCATGCATAGTACCATGTGTTTATAGATAATGTTGCAAGACTGCTAGCATTAACAAATATAGCATAAGAATCCGCATCCAGCGCCCTGCCAGCAAGTACTAGATGATTGCCAGCTATAAAGAAGCTGAATCTAGAAGCACCATCCGTATTTCGAAGTTCATGATATAACTGCTGGCCAGTATTGGATCCCATATTAAACCACATGCAAACCGTGGCCTGGGTTGAGCCCTTGATAGAATTTTCATTAACCAAGGCTACATAATCATTATTGCCGTCAAAAAACATTCCAGAGCCATATTTTCCGTTTACTGTAAAATTCGCGCCATTGGTTAGCGTGGCATTGTTGCCAAACGTGCTGACATCAACAGCTGTTGTGGCGGTTTCGCCAATGTCAGTCATGTTATCAAAGTTCAGCATAAGCAGTAGGCTGCTGTTGTCATAAAACGTATAGTTTGTCGTATTCCAGTTGAACGTAAAGTTTCCTAAGTCAGAAGCATTAATGCTAATATTTATTACCTGGTTTATGTTTGCTGAAATTGCGCCGTCTGAAAGCGTGGGCAAACTAAAATTAATCATAGGCGCGGTCGTCGCACTATTGAATGCGTACGCCACAGCATCGCCAAACACAAATTTTTGTGTGTGCACGCCCGGCGTCGCGGGCGTTACGCGCAAATATCCTAAGTCATCGCATGTCCAGTTGCTTACAGATATAGTCATGCCATCAAATACGTAGTTTGCAAGCGTATCACCGCACGTCAGGTTAATAAAGTCCAAGTCTTTGTCATCACCGTATCCAGTCGTACCACTGCTTGATGTTATCGCCAAATCCGCAGTTCCAGTCGTGTTAAACCGAACAAGCCACACGCCGCCCACTGTAGGGTAACTCTGCACGTCCAAAATTGTTATCTCTATTTCATACGTATCGTTCGATAGCGATGGCACTGTCCACCATATCTGGTCAATCAACCCGTTTCCGTTCGTGTCCAGCATTTCGTCTATAGTAAATAGTTGTCGTTCATCATCAACAACACGATATAATTTTACAGCCCATGCAGGCGATTCAGTAATGTCGCTGAACGCCGCGATATTTTCATAATGCACGTATGATGTTATCATTATTTGTTTTCTTGCAGGAGAAATTTCCTCTTCAATGCTTTCTGGTGCTGGCGTATAATATTCTACTTCAAACTCATCAGCCTTATCAGAAATAATAAGCTGCGTATTGTCTATAGCGGATTCTGAAACTGCCTGAAGTTCGCCAATGACATCGCCTGTTAGAACATTATTGTTTTCCATTACGCTTGAAGTTGTTGAAGATATAGTTGTAGTTACATTATCAAATGGAACTGTTGTTTCAAGTGTTGTAGGAACAGTAGTGTAACTGTTTTTCTCTTCTTGCATCTTTTTTATTTCTTCATCAAGCTTGGCTTTGTCCTCGTCTTTGGCCTTTTCCTTCTTAATCTGCCATATCTTTATCTTTTCTTCGAGCTCCATAATTTTATTCTTGATTTCATAATCATCAAACTTGTATTCTGTCCCGCTTTCAACAATGCTGATTTTATTGTCATTAACTTCAACAAATTCATCACCGCTAAGTTTTTTCACTGTAATGTTAATAGCATTGGAGGAAATATTAACAATCGCTTCTTTGTCATCGCCTGATTTCACATTCTTATTCCATTTCACTGGTTGTCCTACAATTATGTTGCTGCGCAGAATGGTTCTGTTTGTTTCATTTAATATTGTGGACGTTGTCGTAGTTTCATTGATTGTTTCATTCATGAAACCATAATATACATTGTACGTCGCGGTCAGTAGCAAAGTCGTGGTAGTTTCATTTATTGTTGTTGAAGTTTCTTCAGTAGTTGTTGTCTGGTTCAGCGTTGTCGTTGTCTGATTAATCGTGGCTGTTATATTGATAGATGTTGGAGTTACACTACTTGATGCTGTTTGATTGATGGATGTAGTTGTTTGATTAACAGGCGCCGTGGTGGAAGTTGTCTGATTGATAGATGTTGTTGTGGCGTTGATTGATGTCGTAGTAGAACTAGTAATGTTCATAGTTGTCGTAGTGGCATTTATTAACGTGGTAGTTACACTACTTGTCGCGTTTATTGAAGTTGTTGCAGTCGTTTCAATCGTAGTTTCCGCAGTTGTTTCAATTGTAGTCTCTGAAGTTGTCTCTGTTATTTCAGCTGTGGTCTCTGCAGTTGTTTCTACAGTGGTCTCCGCTGTGGTCTCAACAGTGGTTTCAACAGTGGTTTCAACAGTGGTTTCTTTGTCCTTTTCCTTGTCTGTAGCATAACCAGTAATCAAAGAATCTCCGTAAGAAACAGTCTGGTTGAATATTATATTCAGAAAGCGTATGTTTGCAGAATAACACTCGTCGCCGACATAGATTTCATTATATGTGGTATAATTGACAAGCTCGCCCTGGTAAACAATAGCAATGCCGTCTGCGCAGCTCAATGGTTTGTACTCGTCGAAGACTATCTGAGCATCCAAGTACTCAGTAGACGAATTCGTTTGTAGTGCAAACGTATGCTCGTACTGTTCTGGCAGGAACCGTCCTGTTGGCTGTTGTAGGACAACAATGAATATTGCGAAAAACATTGCAATGATAAGCAACGTGACTAATGTCTTGACAAAAGGCTTTGCCTGCCTGTACTTTATTTTCGGCATCGCAGGCAATGCAGGCATTTTATGAGATCCAGACTTGTGAGATAACTTTATTTTGGATTCATCAGAATGTTTTTGTTTCAATTCCCTTTCTTTTTTCCTGGCCTTGGTCATATTAGTGCCAAGATAATGACTTTTTACATGTCCGTCAGAAGTCCTTATTGTAGTGTAAAAATATGGTCCATGTTTCTTGCCGTGTTTCTTGATGTACTTTTCATGCATTCGAAGCCCTCTGTTTTATGAGCCTTTCCCAAGAAGTCTGTTACCCTACACCCGTTATTTAAAAATATATGGTAAAAACTCCTATATATAGTTATCCTACATCAAAAAAATGTTTGAATTCCATTGAAACTATCTAGGCAAGGCATGAAATAGACAGCAATTTCACTATTGAAAGGGAGAGTGCCATGTCTACTACGTCAAACTTCTGATTGGCACTTAGCCACCACTAGAAAGATAGCTGGATTTTTCACATCCTGCTCATAAATTTATCGTACATTAATGCAAGACCCGAGAAACAGAAAAATTGCATTAATAGCTGCGTTCGTAAGCAAATTTAACAAATGCCTCTATCTTGCGCTTGGCTTCATTGTCAGGTATGTCGTTCTTCACGTCATTCCATGCATTCTGGACAAGATTTTGGGCAAACTGCTTTGCATAATCCACAGAACCGCATTTCTTTACGATTTTGATTGCCTCTTTGATTATTTTTCTGCTGCGTGTGTGCATCTTTAGTATCCTTTTCATGCGCTTTTTGTCCTTTTCATTAGCGTTTTTCAAAGCATGTATGACCATTAACGTCCGCTTGCCTTCGGTTATGTCAGAACCAATGTATTCCTTTATAAACTGATTCTTCCCGCTCGTCGCTGTGAGATTTAGTATATCGTCCTGTATCTGGAACGCAATGCCTATGGCCTCGGCCAAGGCGCCCATTTTTTCAATAACCTCGCTATTGGCTCCAGCCAGCAAAGCGCCGAGCTTTGCAGACATCCTGGCAAGCGTCCCTGTTTTATAGGCGCACATCTGCAAATATTCCTTTTCTGTTACGTCGTCTGCGCCAGCAAGCCCTTTATGCCATGCAATGTCCATGCCCTGGCCGTATCCCAACTCTATCATTCCCTGGCTGTATATTTCGTAAGCCTTTACAAGCGTCTCATTGTTCAGCTTTTCGCGGTTTTTTATGAACGCCAGCAATGGCAGGAAATACATCTGGTTGCCTGCGTTTATCGCCACGTCTGTTCCGTATAATTTATGCAAGCACGGCCGCCCGCGGCGCAACTCGCTATCATCCTCAACGTCGTCTACAGCAAGCGTGCCGTTATGAACGACCTCAGGAATTATGACAAAATCCAGGTATTTCTCAGGATTTCCGCCAAGCGCCTCGGCAACCAAGAGAAACAGCACAGGCCTCCAGCGTTTTCCGCCCCTGTCCAGCAGGTCCCATACAGGCTTTGAAATGGACTCATTAGCCGCATCAACATTATACCCGTATTTTGGCGCGCCAGCAGAAAAAACCATCTTTTCTACGTCATACGTCCTTGGTATGTATTTTTCTATTATCGCGTCTATTATCGGCTTTTTCTCTTCCAGTATCTTCATTATATCTATATCTTCAACAGCAGTCCTTTTCCTGAGAAATCCAAAAACCATAAGAAAACCAAGGCGTTATAATTTAAAAATGTTCATTTTTCAGTAAACATATAATAATTTTAGTACCAACCAAATGTTTCTTTAGATGCCAAGGAGCGTTTCTTTACTAAAGAAAAAGCTGCTTAAGCCCCGAACCTGCGCTGCCTGTCCGCAAATTCAGCTAGACAGCCCTCAAAGTCTTTTTTTGAGAATGCTGGCCAGCGCTTGTCTAGAAAGATTAGTTCAGAATAAGCGCTCTGGAAAGGCATGAAGTTGCTCAAACGTTTTTCGCCGCCAGTGCGTATTATAAGGTCGGGAGCGGGCTGCCCGTTCGTATAAAGATGTTTGCGCACGACAGTTTCGTTAAGGTCAGAAGGCCGCAATACGCCTTTTAGCGTTTCATTAAGTATTTTCTTTGTAGCGTCCACGATTTCCTGCTGCCCGCCGTAAGCAACAGCTATATTCAGAAAGTGCTTCTTGTATTTCCCAGTAAACTTTTCAACATCATGCATCTTGTCCTGCAGCTTTTTCGGTAATTGCGTCAGCCTGCCTATGAACCTGACGCGCACGTCAAACCTGTGCACCACGTGCGTAGCGTCGTTCACCATTGCATCAGCTTCCTGTCCAAGCAGGTTCAATATCATCCTAAGCTCGTCTCTAGGCCTAGTGCGTAGGTTCTCAAGAGAAAGCGTGTAGGCAGTCAAGTACTTTATGCCTTTTTCGCACGCCCATTCAAGCACTTCACGCGCCTTTTTTGCGCCATACTTATGTCCTTTCCATGGCAGCTGCATCAGCGTTTTTGCAAAACGCCTGTTTCCATCCATTATAATGCCTACATGAGTCGGCATAGTTGTGTCCATCATACCTATACCACGATTTAACCTATTAAAGTATTATTTTTAAGATTGATATTACTTATAAAACTTGTGGAACTGTGGGTATCTAAATGTTTGAGCTTGTTTTGTTCATTGCTTTGGCAGGCACTGCCGCAGGCGGGCTGTGGGACCTGAAGACTACGGAAATACCAGACGAGCTGCCAGCGCTATTGATAACCCTTGCAATCTTCTACTGGTTCATTAATGCCGCTTCAACAGGTAATTTTCTTCCATTGATAGCGTCTTTAGCAATCGGCACGTTCGTCACAGCTATTGGCTGGCTTGCATACCATTACGGCCAATGGGGCGGGGCAGACGCGTTGATGCTGGGTGCGATTTTTTACCTAATACCATTGCATCCGACGATATCATTGTTTCCCATGGCGTACGTTTTCAACATGTTCGTAGTAAGCTTCGTATATCTTTTGCTCTACACAATAATAATTGGCATAAGGAACAGAGAAGTTATTTCATTGTTCAGAAATGACCTGAAGCATTCCTGGAAGATGATCGTAGGAATACCCGTACTTTTCGCTGCGGTCTATACCATACCAATATTGATATACGACATGATATTCATATTCCCCTGGGAATTGATTATCTTAATATTCCTATTGTGCCTGTTCTGGCGCTACGGCAAGGTCATCGAAGAAAAGCATTTCACAAGAGATATCAGCGTTGATAACCTGAAAGAAGGCGACGTTATTTTTGAAAGCAAGAAATGGATCGGCTTGACAAAAAAAGAGGTTGAGAAATTAAAGCAAACCCATGAAACCGTGAAGATAAAAGAAGGTGTCCGCTTTGCGCCCGTGTTCTTCTTGACGCTACTCGCTACATTGCTGTTCGGCAACATTCTGCTCAATCTTCTTTTAAATTTTGCATAGATTACTATATTTATGATAAATCTTCCGCAGAAAATCCTTATAGAAGAAAACGCAGTTACGCAGTTGAGCGACTTCTTGCAAGAATTCGGCTCTTCATGCTTTGCTGTAATAGACCCGTTCATAAGGAAAAATCTGATACCTGGAACAGAATTCAATCAGGTCATTGAACCACAGTCCATGGAAAAAGAGTTTTTAAAAAATATATCAAATGCAGTTACCGAAGACTTTGTCATAGGCATAGGCGGCGGAAAAGCCATAGACACTGCTAAGTACGTGGCATACGTGTCCAAAAGAAAATGGATTGCATTCCCGACAATATTAAGCCACGACGGCATTGTTTCCTCGCGAGCCGTGCTTGCAGACAATGGCACGAAAATATCCGTGGACGCCAAGGAGCCGTCTGCAATCATCGCTGATTTGAGCATAATAAAACAGTCCCCTTACAAGTTCGTGGCAGCTGGTTGCGGCGACCTGCTTGCAAAAGTCTCAGCTGTCGAGGATTGGAAACTTGCTGCAAAGCGTCAAAAAGAGCCGTATCACTCATTAATAGCAGAATTATCATTGATAACAGCAAACAGTGTTATAGAGCATGTGGACGAGATTAAAGCAATGTCCACGCATGGCCTGGAGATAATGATGTGGTCCCTTATCTCTTCAGGATTTGCAATGAACATACACGGCTCGTCCCGCCCTGCAAGCGGCAGCGAGCACAACTTTTCGCACGCGCTGGACGCACTACAATCATCATCGCAGACAGGGATATATCAATTGCACGGCTTCCAGGCCGCGATGGGCACACTAGTATCATTATACCTGCATGGCAAGGACTGGTCATCGTTGCGCAGCATCATGCAAGAGCTCGGAATACCGACAACAGCAAGAGAAATCGATTTGCCCAGAGAATTATTGATAAAAGCACTGGTAAATGCACGCAGCGTTCGTGAACGTTATACGATTTTAGACGAGGTTTACATAGACGAAACAAAAGCCCGCGAAATATTAGAAGCTGTAGGGATTATCTGATTTACTTTTTCAAGCAAAAAGGCGCACGCTTGAATTTCTTTATTGTCTGGTTTATTGCCCTTATTTTTTCCAGCGCAGGGTCGTCCTCAGAAGCCGTGCCTGTGACGATTATGTCCGCGCCAGCCTGCAAACGCTCTAAAACTGATTCTGGCGTGCGCATGCCTCCGCCCACTATTAATGGCACATCAATGAGTTTTTTCGTGACCGCGACCGTCTCAACAGGAACCGGGTCATTCGCCCCAGAGCCTGCCTCTAAGTAGACGATTTTCATTCCCAGGTATTGCGCAGCGAGCGCATAAGCAGCAGCCATTTCCGGCTTGTCGCGCGGAATCAATTTGGCATCTCCAACAAAAGAAACCGTTCCACCAGGTTCTATTATAATATAGCCCATACCTATGGGCTCAACACCGTTTTCGCGCACAACAGCAGAAGCCATGGCCTGCGCGCCTGTTATCCAGTATGGGTTGTTGCTGTTTAGCAGGGACATGAAGAATATGGCATCAGCATACTTGGAAACGCCGCTTATGTTTCCTGGAAACAGTATCACAGGCGCCTTGCAGTTGTCCTTGAACGTCTTGACAGCTGCGTCAAGCGTGTCCTGGCCGAATCCGCTGCTGCCGCCTATCATTATGGCGTCAGGCCTGATGTCGTTCAGCATCCGCGCTTTTTGCTTCAGCGTTTCAGCGTCGTTCTTTGAAGGGTCCGGATCTATAAGCACAAAGTGCAGGGGCCGTTTCTCTACGTTTTTCAAGATCTTGTCATACACCCTGGCCTTTTTCCCTATCCTGAACAATTTCATTAGAAGGAATTGAACAGTTACGTTTAAAAGAATTCAGCAGATTAAGATTTACGTATTAATCAACAATAAAAGGCACGCGCCCGCTTATTGCATGGACTGCTTTTCTTATTTCATCCAGCCTTGATTCCAATTCTTCAATGCGCCTTGCAATAGGCATCATGTTCGGGCGTTGTATATGCATGATTTTCGTGTCAATCATCTCTATGCGCCGCATCACGTCGTCAATCTGCTCCCTTGTTGGCAGCTGTGGCATCCGTGCGTCAAGCGCCTTTGCAAATTCCTCAAGATTTTCCGTAAGGAATTTCACGCTCGTCTCTTCAGCCATGCGCTCGGCGCCTTTTATGCGCTGCTCCAGGTCTTCTATTTTTTTCTCCATCCGTACAGGATCAAGCTTGCTCATTGAATCGGCTAGAGTCGTTATTTTGTACTGATATTCATTGAACTTTTTAGATAACAACTTTTGCATCTCGCCGACATCCGCGCCGCTGAACTGGCGCGCAGACTTTGATATCTCGTCCAGCCTGGACATCTGCGCTTCCATCTTTTCCCGGTTTGCTTCCATGTGCTCCATGCCTGAACGCATTTTTTCTTCTAATTGTCCAAAACGCGATTCAATATCAGAATGCAATAACTCAACTTTTTTCACGGTATTTTCAGTGCGCCTTTCGTTTTCTTCCTTGCTCGCTTCTATCTGATCCAGATCATTGCGCACTTTTTCCTCTATGGCCTTTGCCTTGGCCAGCGCAACGTTCGCCCGTTCTGTGTCCATTGAAATGTCATTTATTTTTGATATGAGCTCTTTTCTCCTGTTGAGCTCTCTGTCTATCTGCTCTTCGACTGCCTTGAGCTGGCTCATCTTCGCGTTAACGTCTTTCATGTCTAGCGGTTTCGTGTCTCGGACACGGTTGTTTATTTCATTCATCCGGCTGCCCAATTCACTAATTTTATCAGAGTTCGCTGCAACCGTATCGTTCAATTTTTCTTCCAGCGCGTCTATTTTGCCGTACACGTCATCGCTTGCGCCGGCGTTAGAAAATATCTCATCAGAGCCGCTTACTCTTCCCAATGATGTCTTGTGCTCCAAATCTTCCAGGCGTTTTTCCAGGCCCGCAGGCACTATGCCTGTCGCGTCTGCGCCTGCCTCTATGCGCTCTCTAATGGCGCTCATCTCAAGCTCGTTCATGCGCAATAAATCTTCCAGGTCGTTTATCCGCTCTTCCGGGCTAGCCAAAGACGCGGCTTTTCCGCCGGATTCAAGCCTGATAAGACGCTTTTCCATCTCAAAGAAATTACCCTTTATGTGCTCCTCAATCCTGCGCAAACGCTCTGCTATTTCTCCGGGAGAAACCATATACATCAAATAATATGTCATTCTTGGGTATATATTAAACTAACCCTCGGCTTGACAACAAAACGCAGCCATAGCACCCATATAATCAATATTGCGGCAATAAGCCCCCATGACCATAGTATTGAATGTACAAAAGAGTACATGGAGAAATCCGTGTAAGCAACGTAGAACGTAACAAATACGCGCAAGAGGTTTATTGCAAAAATTGCAGGCAAAAACAAAAGCCCGTACAAGCGTTTTCTCCACGTGGTGTCCGTAGCCACGACTAAAGCAATGAAAGCGACCATGCTCTTCCAGCCCGTGCAGTCCCATGCTATATATCCTGCAAAGCCAGGCAGCGTTATCAGCGTTCCGCTCAGTGCCGCAGGAATGTCGGCTGCGTTCAGAAACAATACAGTGAGCTTTGCAACAATATCCTGCAGCCAGCCGATGGATATGCCAAGCCATCCAACAATATAGAACGGTATTGCCAGCAGTGTAAAGCGTACAAGAAAAAGAAATGCGTCTATTTGTCGCCCTTTGTCTAAAATTTTTTCTTTAATCTTGCCAAGCATGAATAATTATAAACTGGTTTCTAAATAAGCTTCATTTTTATCAACATCCAAATGAAGTGAAAGCTTATTTTCTATTAAAAAATCAAGGCCAAGAATAGACGGTACTGTTTCAAAGCCACTTTTTCTGCTCCAAGTCGCTTTGCCCATAGAAAATTGAGCCAATTTTATTTTGAAAGGGAGACTTTCAGAATTTTTAAAAGTCAGATGAACGTCTTTCAGTAGATGTAAATCAATTTTTGTGCCACCAAGTATAACGTACTTGAATAAAGGTAATCTATCAACAGGAACATTGAATCTTGCGCTATCATCCCCACCTATGAAAGACGTGTCACTCCCCGTATCTATGATAAAGGTGATAAGTCCATGTATTCTATATCTCAAAGCGGAAACAAAGGCTACTAAAACTAAACCCCTATTAGTGATATCCAGAGGTATTTTCATTATATCACAATCAAAAGATGATGCTCATTCCTTTCTCTGGAATAAACTGAACTAGGACCGAGGTGGTATCAATACCTTTATTTTTTAAAATCTGAATCAGCTCTTGTAAATTGCGACCGGATGCTATTAATTTTTGTTCTTGAACTGCAATATATTCATTGGTATGCTTTTCTTGTAGTTCAGAAATGTGTTTATCCACCCATTGGTTGTCCATTTCCATTTTCCCAATAAGTAAAATCTCGTTATCCATAAAACCACCTGAGATATTATTGAATAATAGTACTATATAAAATTGTAATGCTTAAAAACTATTAACTACTTTTTCCCTGCAATCAAGACCTTGTCTCCAAAGCTCCAGATCACGACTTCATCGCCG
>JBDRKV010000034.1:0-5389 GCA_043813745.1 Candidatus Aenigmatarchaeota archaeon
ACCCAAGCCCTGCGAAGAACGCGACCCACGACATGTTTATAACTTGAAACCGAACGTTTAAATTATCTTTATTCGACCAAAACGCTGCCGTTTATAACATCCAGAAATATCTCGCTCGCATTTTCATCGCTAACATAAACGTTATTCAAGTCAAGCCTGCTTAACCCTTTCTGCAAAGCCCTGAAAAAAGCAATCGCAACCACGTCTTTTCCGTTAACCCCGTTGCTCGCGTTAAGCCGCGTCTCGGCGTAAGTCATATAGCTGTCGTGTGTTATGTTGAACCAATGCGTTCGCGCGCCGCGCGACAAGTAAGTAGAGTTGGTTATGTTCAGAAAACCGAGTATTGTTTTGTTATAACCCAGATCGAACTGCAATGCATACACGCCATAGTTAGAATTAACTGTAACGTTAACAGCAAAAACATCCCCGACGTTCTTTGTATAGTTGTCTATTCCAATGGAATTGTTCGGCAGCGCGAAAATAGTCGTGGTTGTCACTGATGTAGTCACAATAGTCGTAGTTGAGCTGGTTGTTGTATTTGAAACAGTCGTGGTCGTATTAACACTTGTTGTTGTCTGGACAGTAGTTGTTCCACCAGGCGGCGCTCCGCCGCCTCCGCCAGTCGTAGTCGTTGTAACAGACGTGCTTGTTGTATT
Source organism: Candidatus Aenigmatarchaeota archaeon (assembly GCA_043813745.1). Taxonomy (GTDB): domain Archaea; phylum Aenigmatarchaeota; class Aenigmatarchaeia; order GW2011-AR5. The sequence goes on from JBDRKV010000034.1 coordinate 657, forward strand.
TCCAGGAACGCTTGTTGTAAAGTTCCTGAACAATTCTTCGCCAGTTATCGTGCTCGTCGTGGCATTGCCGGAATCAACTCCAGTCACAAAACCAGTAACACCGCCGAAATCAAGATGAAACCCTGATGACAGAACAATGACAATCAGGGATATCAGAAAGAATATTATCAGTATCCGTTCATTGCGTTTCATGATTATTTATTAGCTGCGATTTTTTTAAACGAAACGTATTTCTGAAGCGCCTTCGGCACAGCAACGCTGCCGTCTTTTTGCTGGTAATTTTCTATTATCGCTATGAGCGTCCTGGAGCTCGCGAACGCAGTCGAGTTAAGCGTATGCACATACTCGCTATTTCCGTTTTTGTCCCTGCATTTTATATTCAGGCCAACTGCCTGATAGTCCGTGCAGTTAGAACACGAGCCCATCTCCCTGTACGCATTCTGGCCGGGCAGCCATGCTTCTATGTCATACTTTTTCGCAGCAACGTTTCCGATTTCTCCAGCGCACACATTGACGACACGGTAGTGCAAGCCAAGCTCCTGGAATATCTTTTCAGCGCAGTCAATCAGTTTTTCATATTCCTTCCACGAATCCTCTGGCTTTGAGTATATGAACATCTCCAGCTTGTCGAATTGGTGCACGCGGAAGATTCCTTTTGTGTCGCGTCCGTGTGAGCCTGCCTCAGTACGGAAGCACGTGGAAAATCCAGCATAGTGCCGTGGCAAAGTTTCTTTTTCCAAAGTCTCATTCATATGCAAGCCAGCCAGCGCCTGCTCAGACGTGCCGGCTAAATACAAGTCCTCGTTTACAATCCTGTATATGTCCTCTTCACCCATAGGCAGGAAGCCAGCGCCTTGCATGACCTGTCCGCGCAAAAGCGTTGGCGTTGTGTGAAATACGAATTTTTCTTTTTTCAAAATATCCATTGCCATGCGCAAAATTGCGTATTCCAGCTCAACCAATTCATTTTTCAAATAATAGAACCGCGCACCAGACGTCTTGGCTGCGCGTTCGATGTCAACCAAGTCCAGCTTTGTAGCAATATCAATATGGTCTTGCGGAGCAAAGTCAAATGTGGGTTTTTTTCCAAAAACGCGGACAAGTTTATTATCCTTCTCGTCCTTGCCAGAAGGCACGCTCTTGTGCAATAAATTAGGCATCCTTAGCAGAATGTAGTCCAGCGCAGTTCGTAATGACGTGAGTTTATCTTCATCCTTGGCCAGTTCCTGCACAAGCTTCCGCATCTCATCTATATTGCGCTTTTTTTCACTAGCGTCCTTTATCTTTGCTATCTCTTCTGTCACAGTATTTTTCTTGGCGCGCTTCTCCTCGACAATCTGTTTTTGCCTGCGCCAGTCCTTGTCCAGTTTCAACAGTTCGTCTAATTGCTTCATGCCGTCGATGTCTCCGCGCTTGCGTAGCGACGCCTCGACAACGGCCGTGTTTTCGCGTATAAATTTCATGTCCAGCATAAAATCACTTCAATCTTTTTTTTATCGGCTCCAAGATTGCTATCAGCGATTCCGCAGTTGCGGTCTTCAAGTCAGCTGGATGCAGCTCTCCGCTAACATAAGCATGTTCTAACGTTTTGTAATCTTCAAACGTGGCGTCTCCGCCGAACTTGCGCTCGCGCTCGACTTTGACTTTGCCCAGTCTTGGAAAGATTATGTATTCCACGATCTGTAGCAGCGGATTATTTTCTATTTCCTTCGGGCAGAATGCATTACGTATCTTCTGCCTTATCGACGCGCTGTCTTCGTTTATGCATATTTTCGTCGCTTCCTTGGAAGCAGACATCTTCGTGTCCGCGCCAGTGAGCGCCACCATGTCCACATGATGAATCGCTATTGGCGGCTTCCATCCAAAGCTAGGAAACGCTTCTCGTGCAAGCATATGGATTTTACGTTGAGCCAGGTCTCCGAAAGCAATGTCAGCCAAATAGTGTATGTCAATAGCTTGCATCATCGGATAGAGCAGTTGCGCAACATGCGGATTCTCTTCCTCCCTGCCGATTACGGTCATCGCGCGCTGCGCACGCTGCAACCGCGTCGCGAGCGACATTTTCATGACATCCTTGAAGTAGTCGCTGTTCAATTGAAAGCTTGAGCCCATAACGCACTCGGCTTTTTTCATGTCCACGCCCATCGCAGCAAAGCATTTCTTGTACACGTCCGCAGTTTTGGCGATTTCTTCAAGCGTTCCTTTTTCATTGAGCCATGCATGCAAATCAGCAAAAAGCAGTCTCAGTTTCAAGCCGGCTTCCTGAAAATCAATATGCTTTTGCGTTGCTATAAGATAGCCGATATGTACAACCCCGCCAGACGGCTCAAATCCATGGTATATAGTAGGCTGCTTTTTCTCTTCCAAGAGTTTCCGCAGTTCATCAACGCTAACAGTTTCAGCTGTGTTCCTCGTTATTAACTCTACGCGTTTATCAATGTCCATAAAGTATAGTTTAATATCAAACGTTTATAACTTATGTAATTCAGGTTGGTATACATCATGAAGATTACATTTTTAGGTGGAGCAGGCGAAGTAGGTAGGAACGCGTTCCTGTTGGAAGAAAAACAAACAAGGATTATGTTGGATTTTGGCGTGCGCATACAACCCGAGCCGCCGACATACCCAGAACAAACTCCTGAAGTGGACGCAATTATTTTATCCCACGCCCACCTGGACCACTGCGGTGGAATTCCAGCATTGTATAGGAAAGGCAACCCAATGCTGGTCACTAACGACGTTACGCTTGAGTTAATCCAGCTATTGATAAACGATTCCATGAAAATATCCAGACTCGAGGGCTTTCCTATCCCGTATGACAGAAGGGACGTCCAAAAGATGCTGGCATCAGCCCATATCGTGCCCTACAGAAAACACTTTGATATAAAGCAGTTTCGTTGCGAGTTCTATGACGCAGGCCACATTCCCGGCTCATGCGGCACGCTGATAGAATCCAAGGAATCCGGAAAAAGAATATTCTACACAGGAGACATTGATTTCAAGCCGACAGAACTATTGAACGGCTGCAACCTGCCTGGAAAAATCGATACATTAATTATTGAATGCACATACTCAAACCGCGACCACCCGCCACGCGAGAAGGAGAAGAAACGCTTCCTTGAAATCGTTGAATCCGTGGTAGCAAACAACGAGCGCGCGCTGTTTCCTGTGTTCGCGCTGGGCCGCTCGCAGGAAGTCCTTCTGATACTTGAAAAATTTGCCAAAAAGGTCTCGCTGGACGGCATGGCCAAGTCCGCAAGTGATATTATACTACAGTATCCGCAATACCTGAGAAACGCAAAGCGCTTGAGGACAGTACTCAACCGCACATCCTGGGTCTACACCCAAGAACTCCGCAAGCACGCATTAAAGCACGCCCAGTTGATTGTCTCGCCGGCAGGCATGTTGAGCGGCGGGCCTATTTTGTTTTATCTCGGGGCATTAAAGAACGACAAGACATTGAAGATATTGCTTACAGGATTCCAGGTCGAGGACTCAGCGGGCTTCAAGCTGGTAAACACCGGCATGTTCGAGCATGATGAAGAACATTTCAAAGTAGCCGGCAAGTGCGAACGCTTTGACTTTTCCAGCCACGCAGGCAGAAGCGACCTCTTTAAAATCATAGAAAAAGTAAAGCCCAAGCGGGTTATTTGCATACATGGCGACGACTGTAAGTCATTTGCCAGGGAAATCAAGAAGAAATATAATATTTCAGCAACAGCGCCAGATATCGGGGAAACAATCGAGATATAAAATAATTTCTAAGTGTTGCTTATGATAGAAATAGACGGCTCATTTCATGAAGGCGGCGGCCAAATCTTACGTACGTCGTTAGCGCTTAGCGCTATAACCAAGAAGCCGTTTCATATTACAAAAATCCGCGCCGGCCGCTGCAATCCCGGCCTGCAGGCCCAGCATATGAAGTCCGTTGAGGCCGCAGCCATGCTATGCAATGCAAGCGTCTCCGGAAACGAACTAGGCTCCCAGGAAGTCACGTTTAAGCCTAAGGACATCATAAGCGGCATCTTTGATATAGACGTGGGCACGGCAGGCGCAATAGCATTGATTTTTCAAACAGTCATTCCTATCTGCGTGCGCGCTAAAGGAGAAGTAAAATTAAAAATCAAAGGCGGCACTGACGTGCAGTGGGCTCCTCCAATGTTCTACGTCCAGCATATTCTATGCGACTACCTGAAACGCATCGGTATCAGCGTGACAGTAACGATAAACAAGTTCGGCTTCTATCCAAAAGGCGGCGGCGAAGTCCTCATCGACGTCGTTCCATGCAAGAAACTTTTGCCCATAGACATTCAGCAAACAGGCATGCTCCAAAGAATAGATGTCCATAGCACAGCCACGACGAGCTTGGAAAAAGCAAACGTTGCAGGCCGCCAGATTGATGGCTTTGTAAGGAATATAGGAAAGTTATACCAGCCCATCGTGAAAAACAAGTTCGTGCATTATGTTGACTCGTTGAGCATTGGCACCTCGATTCACGCCCACGCTCACTTTGAATACGCTAAACTCGGCGCTTCCGTGCTCGGAGAGCGCGACAAGAAAGCCGAGACAGTCGGCGCGCAGTGCGCCGAGCGCCTGATAAAGCAGATAAAGGGACGCGCGCCTTTTGACGAATACATGGAAGACCAGATTATACCGTTCATGGCCCTGTCCTCGTTAGATAACAAGTCAACATCCATCATACGCGTCGGCCATTTGACCAAGCACACAGAAAC
>JBDRKV010000035.1:0-4158 GCA_043813745.1 Candidatus Aenigmatarchaeota archaeon
TACACTTTAGTTAATCTTCCACGCAAATTAAAGTTTTCTCGTTCTAGTATTATTTGATAATCATGATAGATCCGCACGTTCACCTACGCGACGAGGAATGGGCTTACAAAGAGACGATAGCCAATGGTTTGTGGATTGCAGAGCACGCGCGCATGTCTGCTGTTTTTGATATGCCTAATCTTCCAAGGCCTGTTACAACTGAAGAACGCGTGCTTGAACGTTTTGCCCTGGCAAGCGCTGCTAATTCGCCGGTTGTTTATGCAACTTATGTTGGCGTTACGTCTGAACCAGAACAGCTAAAGCGAGCCGTGGACGTCACAAGAAAATATAAATTCAAGGAAGGCGACCGAACATTCGTTTCTGGCTTGAAGATGTTTGCCGGAAGATCCGTAGGAGATTTGTCAGTTGTTGAAGAAGACGAACAGCACCTGGTTTACGAAACCCTTGCTCGCGAGGGCTATGATGGTGTGATCACAGTTCACTGCGAAAAAGAGTCATTGATAAAGAAAGGACCTGATGGAAAACAATATTTTGACCCAAAGAATCCTATAACGCATTGCACTGCTAGGCCGCCAGAAGCAGAATTAGAATCCATAAGAGATCAGCTTTTATTCTCTGAACAAGCTGGCTACAAAGGCCACCTGCATATAGCGCACGTTTCACTAGCTGATTCTGCATGGCTAGTCAAAAACGCAAAAAAAGCAGGCCGGCGCGTAAGCTGCGAAGTAACGCCCCATCACTGCTTGTTGTTAAGTCAGGACATGAACAGACCTGATGGCATTCTGGATAAGGTTAATCCGCCGCTCAGGTCATATCCAAATCCAAAGACGCTTCTGCTTTATCTATACCTTGGCATGATTGACTGCGTAGCAACAGACCATGCCCCACACTCGAGGAAAGATAAAACCGAGCCGCCATATCTATCCGGCTTCCCGGGCCTGCCGTTTTATCCACACTTTTTGAAATATCTAAGAAAGAATAACTATGAAATGAATTTTGACAAAAAGCAAATAATTGAGATCACGCACACAAACATAGAAAATATATTCGGCATTCATCTGCCAGTTTCCAACAAGCCATTACATTACGATTTGCGCACGGGATACGAAGTGGATGTTTACAAAGATTTCAGAACGTCTTGATTCTTGTTCCGCATGCATCGCGCTTTTCGCGCAAGCCGTTTTTTATTACATCGTAGGTGAATACCGGCCCGTCAACGCAAACGCGCCAGCCGTCCCTCTCGCACCCACCGCACAGTCCTGCATAGCATTTCATGTACGACTCCGTGCAAAGGACAACGTTTTCTTCAGGCACACCGTGCGCGACGAACTTTTTTGCAGCAGCATCCATCATCGCGTCATTCCCGCACACGTATGCAATGCTTTCTTCCTCGCTGAAGGATAGTTTTCCTATCAAATCCGTTACAAATCCATGATAACCGGCTGAGTCGTTGTCTGTTGCTATCCACAAAGCATGTGCATGCCTATTGAATCTGCCAATAAAAATATCCATTTCTTTAAAATCCGCTGCACCGATCATTACAGAGACATCGGCATTTAGATTCGTATCATCAATTTCTTTTGCCAGCAAAGCAAGCGGTGCAGCGCCTATACCGCCTGCAACAAGATAATTTATTTTTCCAGGAGGTCTTACATCCAAAAAACCATTACCATGAAGCATGGAGTGCTCTTTGGAGCGCGGATTGGGCTTCAGGAAAACGTTGTCGCCAGGCCTCAGGTCAAACATAGCCTCAGTCATGGTTTTTTCTTCACAAGGCTTGTGATGCATTCTCTTTACTGTTATGCCGAACTTCCCATTATTATTATAAGAGACCGAGAACGGATTTTCAGAAACACCAGGCAGCCACGCAACGACAAACTGGCCGGCTTTCACTGGCTCGCCATAATTCAAATGGAAAGACCTGATGTCATCGCTTCCGTATCCAATTTCTAATATCTTGCATGGTCTTGCTAGCATTGTCGCTTCCTCCTTAGCTCTTCAATAGAGCCGTATCTAAAAGGAATGTTTTCTCCAAGATCAAGTAATAATGTGCTGATGAATTCATTAACTTCTAATGTGCTCTTTCCGCGGAACGCTGTCCCGATTGCTATGGCATCCGCGCCTGCTTCAAAATATCTATATGCACGCAATCCGCTATCTATACCACCCATACCAATTATTGGTATGCTTTTGTATTTTTGACGCACTCGTCTTACGATATCTAGTCCGGTTTCGTATAATGCCTCTCCGGACAATCCTCCGCCTTCCTTGCGCGTGAGCACAGGCATATCATACATATGCGGATTTTTCAGCTGCACAGGCATCGTATTTATCAACGCAAGCCCGTCAGCACCTGCTTCTATGGACGCATCCACGACCTCGAGTATGTTTTTAGCAGCAGGCGTATGTTTGACTATCAGAGGTTTTTTCGTAAAGCTGCGCGCAGCCTCAACAAATTCCCTTGTCAATTTCGAGTCAGTTCCTATGTTTATGCCTGATTTTTCTCCTTCCATGGTGTTTGGACACGATATGTTAAGCTTGATTGCAAAACAACATTTTGCTTTCTTTTCAACTATTTCAATCATTTGCTCTAACTCGTCTATGCTTCCGGGTATCAGCGAGAAAATTGGGTATCGGGCCGGATATTCATTTGCTTCCTCAACTATAGCCTCTATTCCTGGATTTGGATAGCCCATTGCATTTAGGCACGAGCCAAAATCATCAAACTCTGCGATAGTTGGCGCGACAAAACCAGGTCTTGCATTCAAAGAAGCGCTCTTGTACGTGACAAAGCCGAGTCCCTTTATTCTGCTAAGCACGCGTGCATAGGAAAAAATACCAGATGCATTTCCCACAGCAGGCTCTATTCTTTCGCCGAAAAGTTCTACGCAAAGCCTGGCCATGCATATCTTATCGCAGAAAAAGTTTTATCTTTACGTATCCTAGAACAGCCCCATGATAAAGTCCACGCCGTAGAATCCAGCGTATGCCAATACGACGTATTTCAAGATTTTACCGAGCGTCATCGCCACTGTAAAGCGTTTTATGTCATACCTGACGGCTCCGCAAAAGATTCCAGCAACGTCGAATGGCACAACAGGCAGCGCTGCCAGGACGAATATTACGACATCAGGATGATATTTTTTAAACAAGAAATCTATTTTTTTACGCCAGTAACTCCATTTTATTCTTTTCCATTTATGCGCGCTCATGCCAGCGCCATAGCCCACGAAATATCCGATAAACTCCCCGATAGCCGCGCCAGCCCCGCCCACCACGCCCAGCAACAATGGATTAAATTGATGCGTGGCTGCCAGTATGGAGACAACTATGAATGTCGGCGACGGAATGAACACTGTGAATGTAGATAGAAAGCCTGAGGCAAACGCACCCAGATAGCCAAATGACACGAGCATGGCAGTAAATGGGTCCATGTAAACTTTATCAAGCCAGTTGCTATTAAAGAGTTTTTGTTATAATTTTCATATGCCTGGAAAAACCAGAAAAGATGTGACGGTGATTATTCCTGTTTTCAACGAGCGGAGGCACATAGAAAACGTGCTCAGGCGCGTGCCGAAAAAATGCAACATCATTGTCGTAGACGACGGCTCCACGGATGGGACAGGCTATTTTGTGCAGACACTTGGCCACAATATCGTGCGTTTTGAGCACAATCGCGGCAAAGCCGCCGCCTGCAAAGCCGGTATCAATGCAAGTCGAACAGAATTAAACGTCTTTATCGACGGCGACGGACAGCTATATCCAGAAGAAATACCGTTGATTGCTGAAAAATTAAGAGACAATGATTTAGTCCTCGGCTCGCGCAACATACGCTGCGTGCCAAAGCATCGCAAGATAACGAACTGGCTCTCGCGCCGAGCAGTGCAGGTCATATCAGGCAGGACGTTCCATGACGTTCTATGCGGCTTTCGCGGTATACGCAAGTCCTCGTTCAGCAGCCTGCTACTAAGGGAAGACGGCTACATGTTCGAGACCGACATGCTCGTGCAGGCAGTAAAAAATAATTTACGTATCGCATACGTTCCGGTCACTGTCTCATATAATATAGGGAGTCGTATGCCCTGGCCTTCGGCTATTCGCCTGTCTGGAAAGCTTATTTATGAATCCTTCAAACATGTATTAGGAGCGCGATATTGA
>JBDRKV010000036.1:0-2148 GCA_043813745.1 Candidatus Aenigmatarchaeota archaeon
GATGAATGAAAAATGCCGCGAAAAAATGTCCCAGGCACTGACAAAAGAAAAATTATTCACAATAACGCAGAAAAGTTCTCACAATAAATTGTGCGAGAAGGAGAAGGAGCTTGTAAGAAACAACAAACGCATGGCAGTCCTGGCAAAGAAGCAGAAGTACCATATCGTGGCGAGCGCAAGGAAAAGAATAAGGGAAGAGAGGAAGCAGGTCGCTATCGAGATAAACAACATACTGAAAGACGTCGAAAATATAAAGACTTTGGAAGTCGCAAAAATAAAGCAGGAGAAATCAAAATTATCCATTGAAAAGAGGAGCATAATTAGCAAAGCGAACCAATTGCGAAAGAAGATAGAAAAGGATGCGGCTGAAAAGGCAAAGGCATCCGCTAAGAAGATGCTTGAAAGCGAGCTCGTCAAGGAATCCGCGCGCCTAAAAGCCGGACTTGAAGCCAAGAATGTCCAGTTCGTCGAAGAGCATAAAAAACAGGCAGCCCGTACAATCGAGGAGCATAAAAAACAGGTAGAGGCAAAAGAACGCGCCAGGGTAGAAAAGGAATACAAGAACAAGATAATGGAAATAGAGCAAATGGCGCAGAATGAACTGAAGAGAGAGAAATTATTGTTACAGAAACAATTTGGCCAGGAGTTCAGGAAGATTGTTGACAGCGAAAAGCGCAGGTTTGAAGCGGAATATGAAAAGAAGAAACGGTCATTGAAGCAGCAATCAGATGGTGTCATAGCTGCAGAACGCGCAAAAATGAAATCAGAGCTCAATGGAAAGATTAAAAAGTTATTGAGTAGTTAATTGTCTTGTGATAGCATGGAAAATGTAATCATTTATTCAACACCGTCCTGCCATTTTTGCGTGCTAGCCGAGTAGTTCTTTGAGCAGAACAAAATCGTGTATGTAAAAAAGGACGTTACTAAAGACATTGCAGCCAGAGAAGAGATGTTGGAGAAGAGCGGCCAACTGGGCGTGCCCGTCATTATCATAAATAACGGAACGAATGAAACTGTAATTGTCGGATTCCAGATAGATAAGATTAAAAAGGCGCTCAATCTGAAATAAGCAGTGATTTTATGAAACCCTACGACATTATAATCATCGGAGCAGGACCGGCAGGCATGACAGCTGCCATATATGCAGCACGTTATGGTATGAATACTGTTATTATTTCTGAAGACGTCGGCGGAGTGATGAACGAGGCCGAGCCTGTGGAGAACTGGCCTGGCATAAAGAAGATCAACGGCTTCAAGCTCATGCAAAACTTCAAGGCACACGTCGAGAATCTGAAAGTGCCAATAATAACAAGCGAGATCACGACCGTGGAGAAAAAAGGCGACACATTCGTTGTAAAAACCAAAAATGAAATATATGAATCAAAGACCATAATAATCGCCTCGGGCAGCAAGCGCCGCAAACTGAACGTTCCAAGCGAGAAAGAGTTTGAAGGCCGCGGCGTGCATTATTGCGCCACATGCGATGCGCCGCTGTATAAAAATAAAATCGTTGGCGTCGTCGGCGGCTCTGAATCCGCAGCCCAGGCCGCGTTACTGCTCACCAAGTATGCGAAGAAAGTATACATTATATATCGCGGAGACAAGCTGCGCGCAGAGCAGATTTATGTGGACCGCATTCTTGCAAACAAGAAAATCCAGATGATATACAAATCCAACGTCCTGAAGTTCAGCGGAAAGAAACTCCTAGAAAACGTAGAGCTTGACACAGGAAAAAAGATGAAGCTGGACGGCGTATTCGTGGAAATCGGCTCCATGCCTTCATCGGCATTGGCAGAGAAACTTGGCGTGAAGCTGGACGATGGCAAAATCGTGGTAAACGAAAGAAAGGAAACAAACATCAAGGGCGTGCTGGCAGCAGGAGACGTCACCAACACCCCGTTGCGCCAGTGCATAACCGCGTGCGGAGACGGCGCAATTGCAGCAGACAGCGCATATAATTGTATAAATAAAGAATGCGTGGAAATCTGATTAAACAACTAAGTAAGCAAAGATAAATTAGCTAAGCCATCCTGGGATGCTTGAGTGCAACCTCATATTTGAGAGATAGCTGAATTGTCCACGCTTTGCCTAAAGTTACACAGCTTGGTAATCAGAACATCAAAGTTATTTAAATGATGGAAGCATAAT
>JBDRKV010000037.1:0-4013 GCA_043813745.1 Candidatus Aenigmatarchaeota archaeon
ACCTGTCAACAAAGTCTGAATTAGGTGCAAAGAAACCGCTGAAAGCGGCAACATATACCGGGATTGCGTATATACTGACTGTGCTGTTTCTAGTGTCACCGTTCTTTGCCATGAATAATGTGTTTGCATCATTGATAACAACTGTGATATTCGCAACAATAGTCATCGCGCTTTTCACATATTATATATCGATTGCAAAGGACATGAATTTCAAGAGGCGGTTTGGAGAAATGGTGACAATAAGCTTGGGTGTTGCGGCAATATCATTTTTAATAGGATTTGTGGTCAAGATATTCTTAGGTGTTGGCGCGTGAAGATGAAAATCGTCGAGATAGTGGGCATTGCCATAATCCTGCTGTCACTGGCTATTTCTATTTATCTATATCCACAGCTTCCTGAAAAAATTGCAACGCACTGGAACGCTTCCGGAGAAGTCGATGGCTACACGGACAAACTGGTTGGATTGTTTCTGATGCCGGCTGTAATAATAATACTGCTTGCATTGTTCCTGGTCATACCGAAGATTGATCCATTGAAGAGGAACATAGAAAAATTCCGCGGATACTTTGATGGCTTTGTGGTCATGATCATGGTGTTCATGTTCTACATATACATGCTGCTTATTTCATGGAATCTTGGCATGAGATTCAATTTCATGTACGCTATCGTGCCTGCTATCAGCATACTGTTCTACTATTGCGGCATACTCATAGAGCACGCGAAAAGGAACTGGTTCATCGGCATAAGGACGCCGTGGACGCTGAGCAGCGAGGACGTGTGGAACAAGACACATGCGCGCGGAGCGAAATTGTTCAAGGCGTGCGCTGTCATATCTATTATCGGATTGTTATTCAGCGAGTATGCCATATGGTTTATACTAGTGCCTGTAATCGCGATGGTTGTTTATCTTTTTGTTTATTCTTACTTTGAATACAAAAAATAATATCAAATCTTTCTGGCCTTGAGTAGGAGCGAATTCGACACGACAGAAACAGAGCTCATGGCCATGGCTGCGCCAGCAATCATCGGGTTCAGTAGGATCCCGAATGCGCCGTACAATGCGCCTGCTGCAATGGGTATGCCGATCACATTGTACACTAATGAGAAGAACATGTTCTGTTTTATCTTGGACAAAGTCATCCGGCTGAGACGCAAGGCCTTGTGAACATCATTCAGGTCGTTTTTCATCAATATTATGCCGCCTGTTTCTACAGCAACGTCAGTGCCTGAGCCCATTGCAATGCCGACGTCGGCCTGGGCAAGGGCTGGCGCGTCGTTGATGCCGTCACCAATCATTGCCACCACCAGGTTCTTGCGCTGAAGCTTCTTGACGTACTCTGCTTTCTGTCCTGGTAGGACCTTGAAGAAAACATTTTCGCTGTCAATATCCACGCTATTTGCAATTGCCTTTGCAGTCAGCTCATTATCGCCTGTGATCATGAATACTTCTATGTCCATTTCCTTCAGTTTTTTTATGGCCTGTGCTGAAGTCTCCCTGACAGTATCGGCGATTGCTATCATTCCAGAGAGTTTTTTATTCTCAGCTAGCAGGACAACTGTTTTTCCCTTGCTTTCAAGTTCCTGCATCTCTTCAATCACCGTGCCCGAGATTCGTATCCTGTTTTTCTTCATCATGGCAACATTTCCGAGCAGGATTTTCTTGCCTTTAACTACGCCGACAACACCATAACCTGAAACTGCCTTGAAACTTGAAACAGCCTTTATAGGAACTTTCATTTCTTTTGCTTTCTCTATGATTGCTCTTGCCAAAGGATGCTCGGATTTTTTTTCTATGCTTGCCGCGAGCTGGACAATGTTACTATTTTCGTATTTCACTATATTGGTGACGCTTGGCTCGCCCTTGGTTATGGTACCAGTCTTGTCGAATATCACGGCATTCACCTTGCTCGCTGTTTCAAGAATTTCACCGTTCCTTACCAGTATGCCGTTCTGCGCGCCCTTGCCTGTTCCCACGATGATGGCAGTGGGCGTAGCAAGGCCCAGTGCACACGGACATGCTATAACAATTACAGCGACTCCTGCGACCATTGCGAATGACAGCGGCGCTGCCAGCAGGAAATGCCATGCCAGGAATGTGGCAATGGATAAGATTATGACTAATGGCACGAACACGGATGATATCCTGTCTGCGAATCTCTGTATCGGCGCCCTGGATCCCTGGGCTTCCTCTACCAACTTTATTATCTTGCTCAATGTCGTGTCCGCACCAACCTTGGTTGTCCTGAAATCAAAAGAGCCAAACTTGTTCATCGTAGCGCCAATCACTGTGTCGCCGACTTTCTTTTCAACAGGCATGCTCTCGCCGGTTATCATGGACTCGTCGATGCTGGAATTTCCAGACACTATGATGCCGTCAACAGGAATCTTTTCGCCCGGCTTAACGAGAATGATGTCGCCTTTCACAACCTCGTCAACATTAATTGTTATTTCTTTGCCTTTTCTGATGACGTGCGCCTTTTTCGGAGACAGCTGTATGAGCTTGCTTATTGCCTCGCTAGTTTTCCCCTTGGCAGCAGCTTCCAGATACTTGCCGAGTATGACCAATGCAATCAATACAGAGGAAACCTCGAAATATAATTCTCCAGCCGGATTTGTCAGCAAGACAACGATGCTGTAAAAGAAAGCGACAGACGTGCCTATTGCTATCAACGTATCCATTGTGCTGGTCTTGTTCTTCAATGCGGCCCATGCGCCCTTGTAAAAAGAGAAGCCGCAAATGAACTGAACAGGCACAGCCAGAATGAACATTACCCATCCCCTATGAGTCCAGTCCATTATAAACATGCTGATAATCAAATTGGGTATGGCGAGAACCAGGCTGAAAACCAGAAGCTTTTTCATCCTAGAGACTTCGAGCTTCTTCTGCATTTTCTGGTATTCATGCGTCTTGTCCACGACCAGCTGCGCACTGTATCCGGCTTTCTTTATCACATCAATCAGTTTTTCCTCGTCAATCGTGTTTTTGTCAAACTCTATAAGCGCTTTTTCAGCGGAGAAATTCACGTTCGCAGAAATGACGCCTTTTGTTTTCTCGAGCTTCTTCGTGATGTTAGAGGCACAGCTAGCGCAGTGCATTCCGGATATTATTAAATGAACTTTATGATTCTTCATCTGATCACCTATTGATTATACAAATAAAAAAGAAAAACAAAAGCAAGACTATTTACAGCAACTTGGTTTTTTCTTGTCAACCATCAAGACACCCCCTATCCACCGCAGCCACATCCTCCGCCAGAAGAGCTGCATGAGCCGCCCTGAACGTCCTGTGAAACCGTGTTCAGTTCAGGGACGCTACCAGTTTCGTCCTCGACAATAAGTTGTCCGGTTCCCATGCCCATGTAGCATGAAAATCCGAATGTCCCTGCTTTATCCGGGGTGAATTGTATCTTGTTGTCGCTGGCAGATACTATTTTCTCCACGCCGAATGCCGGTATCTTTATAGCCTTGTAGCATCCGCGTACGCTATTGAGATCTACATTTATTTCCACAGGCACGCCTTTCTTTACGCGTATGTCTTGTGGATAATAATTCCCGTTTTTCATGGACAATTGCACAACCTGCTTTCCAGCGCCTCCCTCTGATACTGCCTGGGATGAAACAACGGCATAGCCAGTTGAAACCCTGTCGCTGCCAGACATAATCGCGTTTGCTGTGAAGACAAATACTGACACGATTACAAACAGCCCTACTATTGTTATGACGTGCTTTGATTCCATTCGTTCGCCTCCATATTCATTGAAACTAATATGCTGCTAAAAGAGCGGCTTTTGGCCCGTACACCATTACAAACATAGTCAAAATTGCCAGGATGAATAAGAGCGATACGAATGAAAATTTGTCGTATATATCGTTCTCAATCAGCTTATTGCGATGCTCCTGACTTTCCTTGTATATCATGATGATCATCCCGAGCATTATCACGACAATGCTGCCAATAAGTATTGGCATGAATATAGCAAGGTTGTCATTCAACATCATCACTGTCGTCATTG
>JBDRKV010000038.1:0-8374 GCA_043813745.1 Candidatus Aenigmatarchaeota archaeon
AGTTCAAGTGATATGGCTTCGCCGCCGCAAAAGTCAAGCAGATTCTTTATTGTATAAGCTCCCTTGGAGCCGTTGAAATTGCGCTGGTATGTCACGCAGAATTGCGTGTTTGCCATGGATTTTTCAATGAGCCCGATATACTCGTTCCAGGTTATATCTTTCAAGAATTTCTTTTCAATACCCAATATGTCGCATGCCCGCGCTATGTCTAGCTCCATGTTCTCCCTCAAAGAGCCACGTACATTGACGAGTTCATTGGAACTGCGTAGTATGCTGTTCCTAAGCCATATCTTTGCCCAGGAGAGCGCGTAGTATTTTATATCGTCATTCAGGTTGAAGAACAGACTTGCGAATTTTTCATTAACGTTTTTGACGACTTCCTTCACGATGTCCTCGTTAATCCACTTGCCATCCAGGGTTATCACATCCAGCAGACTCGGGAAATTCTTCATGCGCATGCTCTGCGCGTGCAGTATCACAAATAACGAACCCTTGGGCGAGAGGGTTTTGGCGCTTGTCCAGAACTGGTTGTATATGTTGGCCTTTTCCAAATACTCTTCCTCATCCTTAGAAAAGAACGCGTACTTGCGCTCGAACTGCATGCGCGCGTCGTGGTCCTCCATGTTGCTGAACATTTTCGCGGCTTCTTTCAGGCTGGCTGGCTCGCGAAAAAAATCTACGCCGTGCGCACCAGAGCGCGGTATCGTTGAAATAAATGCAGTGCCTCCAAAACGTTTGACGAGCCAACTTGCGATTAATTCAGAACATGTATCTCCCCTGGACAGTGAAACGAGGGACATTGACGAGTGCGGGGCGATAAAAATAGGACCAGGAATCCCTGACTTCAATATCATGAAACCTTCCTTGTATGTCACACGCATTATTTCTTAATCTATGTGAAAAGTTAAATCATTTGAAAATATTTCAAAAATCGTTATCTACCGAATTCTCTCCTGTGGTTGTGATAGAATTCAACTGCACATTGAGCTAAGACTTGGCAGGCAACCTGGCAGCGTAGCTTTGGCACTTCTACAGAGTCTTTTCGAGTGCGGCCGCGCAGGTTGAACTCGACGTGTATGCCCATGCGCTTCATCATGTGGGTTTTATTGTACGTACCCACGTGCTTTCTCAGCGTGTAGTTCATCCTACCTATGAATACCCGTTTGGAACGACGGATGATGAGGTCGTCCCTGAAATTCAACTTGTAAAATGTTTCGGATAATCTTTTCTTAAAAAATCTCGTGAACTGCCTGGCGTTTTTCAGCCCGCCTATGTACATTTTATTTGGTCCAAAGCCCAGCGTGATGTCTGATTTGTGGCGCCTATGCATGCCGTGATAAGAAATGATGACTCTCGGCTTCATCCTCGCGATTAATTTCTGATAATCCCTGACTATGTCGATGCTCTGCACGTCCTTGTGCACGGGTATCCTGGTCAGTATGTCGGTCTCTGTTATCTGAACCGGAATACTTACTTTCCTTATTTCTCTAGGCGAGCGCGACAAATCTATATTCAATCTCAACGTCTTGCTCGGGACCACGAACGCGCCTTTCACAGAGTACGCGGCAAGCTTTGCAAGTTTTCCTGTGTTCTTGTCGCCTATGCCTATGTAGGCACCTTTCTTCACAGCAACTGGTATTCTTGCTGTGGTGGCGTGCTCTGCTGTCGCCATCAGCCTGTTTCTCGGATATCTGTTGAATACGCATATCTCTAAGTTGTCTTTCCTTAGTGTGTTTCTGTCAATGAACCTATCCATCTTCTGCTGCTTCCTGAATAGACGAATGCCAGGAACTTTTGTTTTCATGATTATATTTTGATTTTTTGCTTTTTATAAGGGCTTTGCAAACAATTGGAAATGGTTTTTATAGATTTCTCTTCATTCTTATTCCATGTTCGCCGAGCTGCACTGCCATTCTTATTATAGCAAGGCCCTGACTGTCAAAGTTGAGGGTTTGAATTCTCCAGAAGAGCTTGTAAAGCGCGCGTCTGCTGTCGGATTAAATGTTTTAGCGCTCACAGACCACGATGAAATACGCGGAGTCAAAGAAGCGCTCAAGGCTGGAAAGAAGTATGGCGTTACCGTGATACCTGGCGAAGAGATCAAGACATTGGGTATTAACAGAAAGATGCGCGGACATGTAATCGCACTGGGTATACAGGAAAGGATAAAGCCAGATCTGACTGTAGAAGAGACCCTGGATAAGATAAGAGAGCAGGGCGGGATTTCCATAGCCGCGCACCCGTTTGATATATCGCGCCGCGGTATTGGGTTCAAGTCAGACCTATGCGATGCCATTGAAGTGTTCAATGCGCTGAATATCGAGCGTCTTGTAAACAGACATGCAAAAGAATTCGCAAAAAAGCGCGGCAGGCCAATGGTTGCAGGCACTGACGCGCATAGCATAGAAATGATGGGATACACGAAGACAATAATTCACGCTGAAAACGACATTGATGCCATATTGAAGGCAATAAAAAATGGCAAAACTGAGCTTGTGTGTAACTACGTTCCGACAGAGATCATACTTGACTGGGCCATAAAACGGCTGCAGGGCTCGTATGATAGCGTGCAGAAATACATCCGCGAGAATTATTTCTTTCCCAAGAACGTTATAGCATTGCAGATGTTGAAGCTTGTCAATAGAAGTCCTGGACGCATTGATTATTTGTTCAGGATAATTGGCAGGGTAGGCATTGCAGGCGCAACTAGCTACAGCGCGCTGCGCATGATGTTCGGTCTGTAGCATGGAAAAACTTATTAGATAAAGAACACAATATATTTGCATGGCCATTGACCTTATTACAATATTCCTGTCCGTAATCAAATTAGTCATGGAAACAGCTGTGAATGCACACCCTGTCGTGATGTTTGCAATATTCGCCGTATTTGTCTTTGTCGCTGTGAAGGTATTCTCAATGGTCGTGCGCGCGGCAATCGTTGCTGCGATAGGAGCTGGGTTTCCATTCTTCATGAACTACCTTTTCAATGCAGGCATAGCTATAACACTAAATACTGTGATATTCTTCGCGTCATCTGCAGTGGGCCTATTCATGGTGTACAGAATCGCAAAGTTCGTTTACAAGATATTGAGCGGATTCTCCGGGCTGCTGGGCAGCGATGAAAAAATCGTTGAGGTTCCTACGCCAATCATGGAAGAAGAAGACTAATTCACTATGCTGTTGCACAAGGAAACCGCAGGCTAAAGCCTGCGGTTTCCTTGTGCAACAGCATGTGCAGAAGCAAAGCTTCTGCCATGTTGAAAAGCTTTTGCTTTTCAAACATCTCAAAGAGCTCATCTGTGGACTAAAGTCCACAGTTTTCGCATGCTCTTTGCAGATAACTAGTTCACTATTGATAGCGTATCGTCGCCGTATATCACTATACGGTTCGCGAGCCCTTTTACAGTGAGGTTGCTTCCATAGAAATAATCCCCTCTCGGAGACGTCAGCTCTATCTTTTCTCCATTGAGCCGGATTGATGCCGAAGCGGTTTCTAGCTCGCCTGTGCTTTGCGCAAGCTCGAAGGAGCGCTGGCGGAGGCCTTCTATCAGGACGCTCTTGAATATCGTGCTGGATTCTGCTATTTCTCCGGCGTTGCCAATGAGCAGACCGCTGAGCTCGATTTTCTCATAACTGCCTTTCATGGACAGGTTTTTATCAACTATGGATATGCTGCCCCTGTAGCCAACTATCCGCACGGGTGTATGAATTTCCAGGGGAATGTTTGTATTAATCTGGAAATAATCGCTGTCAACAACGACGTCCACGGCATCGCTGACATCCAATGACAATGACGGATACGCTGTTGCGTATAATGAAAAGCTGATGTTCCTCACTGTGTTGTCTTGCAGCGAAAACGGGAGTTTCTCAGATACACTTGAAAAGATATTGCCGACAACCCCGAAAATCTGGTCCCTGCCTATGAAGGCAACGGCTCCGGCAGAAACAAGAATTACGACTATTGAGGCTGTTATCACGAGACGCCATGCTTTTTTCATACACACTATTTCATTTTTTCGTATAAAAAGATGTCTGGAACTCGCGCATAATTATTTAAATAGTCAAAATGAAGTCTTATTGAAGTTTTATCGGGTGTTTGGTGGTTTAATGGATATTATTTTTTTGCAGGCAGGCGGGGATGCATACGGTACTATAATATGGTTCCTGATGTTCTTCGTACTTATATTCCTGTATCCGCGCATGATGCTCAGCCAGATGATATATTCCCTGGAAAAATCCGCAACACAGATGGAAACGCTATCAAAAAAGGCTAATCATATTGTTGCCAAAAAAATATCACATATGCCCACTGAGTCGCTGAAGAAATCCATAGACGACTTCACTGAATTCTTTGTCGTGGCTCCGAGCAGCATGGATCCTTTCGGCATCGTGAGGAAGATAGATACAACTATAAGGCAGATGGAAAGCCGATTCAGCGACTTCGTTAATGGCGTTACCAAGAAAGATAGAGATGAAATAAACTATGGACTGCGCGCTGCCATAAGCCTGAGGCAGATAGCCAAGATAGTCAGGCATTACGTTGAAACGACGAAAAAATACAAGAACCTGCAGATTGCGATGATACTGAAGATGCAGATGCCTATCATAGCAGAGATTGCGCGCAGCGAACTGAAGGGCGCAGAGGCATTCCTCAACCAGTGGCCTGTTGGCGACGGCGCCGGGCCGCTTGCTGTAATGGCGCTCGTGGACAAGATGAAGCCTATTGCAACTGATGTTGTCTATAGCACTACTAGCATCAATGGCAGGAAAATATTTGTTTTGAAAGCAGACGGACCTTCCCCAAGCCTGGGCCGCATAGACGAGGCCATAGACAAGATAATGAAGAAAAACAAGATAAGCCGCATAATCACCGTGGACGCTGGCCTGAAGCTTGAAGGCGAAAAGACGGGCACGGTAGCAGAGGGCGTTGGATTTGCCATGGGCGGATGGGCTGAAAGGGAAATAATAGAAAACTCGGTCCTTGCCAAGAAGATTCCACTAGACAGCATTATCGTGAAGGTGGGCATAGAAGACGCGATAGCTCCGATGAAAAAGGAGATATACGATGCTGTCCCGAAAGTACACGAACTCATTGAAAGAAGCGTCAACCGCACAAAACGCGGCTCGAAAGTGATACTCATAGGCGTTGGCAACAGCTGCGGCGTTGCAAACAGCAAGAAAGAGCTTAAAAATATAAAAGACGTTGTTGAAAAACTGGACAAAAAGGCCAATGAAGAGAAAGCAAAGGGCAAAAAGGGTTCCTGGTTCTAATTCATATAGTCTTAAAAACGTTCAACATAAAAAATTAATCTGCAACGAGCATGTGAGCTCGTTGAGATAATGCCGCATAAGACATATTAATGCGACATTATATCCGAAATTAACAACTTCGCGATAGATAACTATAAATATGTTGATTACAACTACTGAGTAGGGTTAAGTGGTTTAGATGACGTCAACAAGTGTAAGTTCTGAACTAATTGATGCGTTGAAGGGTATAAACCTCAACAAATATGAGCGTAATTTATGGATTGCACTGCTCAGGAAGGGTATTGCAAGTGCGGGCGAGCTCGCTGAAATATCCAATGTTCCTCGTTCTCGCTGTTATGATGTATTAGAATCATTAGCAGACAAGGGATTTGCTGTGATACAGCCGACAAAGCCCATAAAATACATGGCCATAGACCCTATCGAGGCACTGGAACGCGCAAAAAAGCACAAAGAGGATGAAGTGCGCGAAGTCGGTACGAGAATAGAAAAGATAAAGGTTAGTCCTGTTTCCAAAGAACTTCGCAGTTTGTTCAAGGAAAGCATTGAAACCACGCGGCCCGAGCACATGAGCGGTGCGTTGAAAGGCAGGGATGCGATGCACGAGCAGGTTGGCACGATGATAAGGAACGCGAAGAAATCGCTGAAGATTATAACTACTGCAGACGGGCTGATTGAGTTCGTGGACAGGCACAGCAAGGTGCTTGAAAAAGCCGCTAAGAGCGGCGTGTCAATACAAATCGCCGCGCCGATAAATTCCAAGAATCATACTACTGCAAAAGAAGCGGGCAGGTTCGCGAAGGTCAGGAACCTTGGTTCCAGTGGTCACACGAGCAAGCTGCTTGCACGCGTGTATTTGGCTGACAGCAAAGAGTCACTGATGTCGCTTACGCATGATATTGATACGCACCCAACCCAGGACATGGCATTGTGGTCGCGCAGCAGCCATGCTACTGAGTGCGTGCTAGAGCCTATGTTTCATCTGGTGTGGGATGCTGCGAAAGAGTTCAAATAAGCCCCTTTTTCTGAAAAAAGGCCCTTGGGTTCAAAAAGAAAAAGACTTTCCTTTGAGCTGTTGAAAAGCTTTGCTCTTCAAACACAAAAAGAAACGTTAGGCTGATGCAAATTTATTATTATTTCTAAAAAAACAGTTTAGCTAGAAACGCGGGCATACTGTCCTAAAGAAACCGTTGTTGGTTGCCCTCTGTACAAATCATCTACAAGCGAGAATGCTTTTGTAATAGCCGGGCTATGATAATTATCTTGAAGGGTCATGAATGCTTCTCTTAACTGATGAAGGGATACCCTACCTTCATTATACATCTTTATTCCATGCTCCACGGCAGACCATACACTAGCACTACCTGTGTCAATCCCGACCAGTCCCGTAGAAACCATGTCTATGGGATGGGCGCACTTCACGAATTTCCTTCTTGCTATCGGCATAATCATTACCTTATAGTTACTACTTAATAGTTACATATAACTGGCGAAGTAGGGTATTTAAAGATTTCTATATTTCACTATATATAAGTGGTAATAGCATGTCTGATAAAAAACAACCTGCCTGCAAAATCCTGATACAGGAAATCGTTTCCGGCAAAATCAAGAATAACTACTGCCTGGAAAACAGGAAGATAGAGCTTGCTAGGGAGCACAAACTAGGCAGTATTCCCAAGAACGCGAAAATCCTTGCTCATGTTTCTGAAAAAGACAAGAACTACGCCAAGCTCAAAAAATTCCTGCAAATCAAGCCCGTGCGCACGGGCTCTGGCGTTGCAAACGTGGCAGTGATGTGGTCGGGCGAGTGTTTAGGAGAGTGTATTTATTGCCCTAGCGTGACTGGAATACCGAAAAGCTATACTGGGCACGAGCCTGCAAGCATGCGTGCCAAACGCAATAAA
Source organism: Candidatus Aenigmatarchaeota archaeon (assembly GCA_043813745.1). Classification (GTDB taxonomy): domain Archaea; phylum Aenigmatarchaeota; class Aenigmatarchaeia; order GW2011-AR5. The sequence continues at coordinate 7,173 of JBDRKV010000038.1, forward strand.
TTCGACGCATACGCGCAGGTGCAGAATCGCTTGAAACAGCTAAAGCTGATTGGGCATCCTATTGACAAGTGCGAATTGATTGTGATGGGCGGGAATTTCTTGATTGAAACGTGCGAAAAGCGAAATAAGTTCGTCAAAGAATGCTTGCGCGCGTTTGACGAGAGCAATGCAAAAGTCATTGGACTCACTTTTGAAACCAGGCCGGACTTTTGTACTAAAGAGAACGTGGAATGGATGATGTCCGCGGGCGCGACGCGCGTTGAAATCGGCGTGCAATCCACAGACGACGATATTTTGAATAAAGTCAAGCGCGGTCACGGCACAAAAGCAGTGAAAGACACCACAAAACTTCTCAAAGATTACGGATTGAAGGTATGTTATCACTGGATGCCTGGGCTGACTGGTATTAATGGGAAAGTAGACGCAGAAAAAGAAGTCTCAGACTTTGATAAACTATTTTCAGACCCGGATTATAGGCCAGACGAGCTGAAAATATACCCGACACTGGTAATTCCTGGGACTGAACTATATGAAAAATGGCGAAAAAATTTGTTCCAAGCGATGACGCCGTCGCAGACAGCGACGTTACTGATAAAACTCAAGGAGCGCGTGCCGGAGTATGTTAGAATCAAGAGAATAATGCGCGATATCCCTGAAAATCTCGTTGAGCAGGGGCCAAGCACGACGAACTTGCGGCAGCTGATCCTGGAAAGAATGCTACAAACCGGCAAAAAGTGCCGCTGCATACGCTGCCGCGAGATACGAACCAGCAGGATTGACAAAACATCATTGGAAAAATTGGAATACATTGCTTCTGGCGAAAGAGAGATTTTCCTATCCTATGTTTCCAACGACAAAATCATCGGTTTCATGCGATTGCGCTTGCTTGATGACAGGGTTTTAGTCAGAGAGCTGCATGTTTACGGCCCGATGGCTGAAATTGGTTCCAAAGGGGTTGTGCAACATCATGCTTTCGGCCGAAAACTGCTTGGCGAAGTAGAGCAAATTGCTAAATCATCCAAGGTTATGCTTGTGCAGGTCACGAGCGGCATTGGCGCGCGCGAGTATTATGAGAAACTAGGGTACGAGCTGAGCGGTTTCTATATGATTAAGCGATTATAAAGTATATTTCATAAAATATATTTAGTTCTACCAAAATGCTTTTAAGATAATAACCACTATGTAATAGTAACAATTAGGTG
>JBDRKV010000039.1:0-2703 GCA_043813745.1 Candidatus Aenigmatarchaeota archaeon
TAACGTCGAAGGAAATCGTGAAGTGCGCGAGTATGCCAAACAGCAGGGCATTTTACTCATCCGAGGCATCGAGATTACCACGTTAGGCGGCGACATAAGCGCGCTAGGCGTGGACGAAGTCATTACCGGAACGTATGATGAAATAATCGACCGCGTCCATCAGTTGGGCGGAATAGCCATATTGAATCATCCGTTTGCAGGCCTCCTGCCAGACCCAATACAAGACAAGCCTGATATATTGAAGAAGTTCGATGCAATAGAAGTTTACAATGCAGGCACGCCATTGGCCGAGAACGTGGAGGCAATAGAACTTGCAAAGAAAATAAAGAAGCCAGGCATTGGCGCGAGCGACGCGCACAGCGTAGATGCCATAGGCAATGCGTTCATAGCAGTCGCTGCTAATGATGAGAAAGGCGTGCTTGAGGAAATTAAGAAAGGTCGCGTGACTATTGGGATTGTATAATACTCGTCTTGAGCGACCAAATGTAAGTAATGTCTGGAAAATTCAGAAGAAGGTTTGAAAAATGATTTGGCTTTCTTTCCATGTCTTACTTAAAACATCTTTAAAAATAATCAAATCTTAAATAGCGTACCGAACAAAACAAATCATTCTTTGAATAGAACACGGGGGTGAACAAATGGCAGGACTTGTAGTTGCATCAAAGTTGAAAGAACTGATAAAATCGCAGGAAATGAACACAGCAGGCGATTTAGACGAGGCACTGGACAAAAAGGTCGAAGCGCTTGTCGTAGACGCATGCAATCGCGCTAAATCCAATGATCGCAAGACCGTGAGAGCGGGCGATTTGTAAGGTTTTTAAACGCTTCTTTATTTTTTTCAAAACTTTTTCTCATGTTTCTATTTTTAAGGTTTAGTGTGATAAATAGTGATATTGGTGCAAACAAATGTCACTCAGAGATAATTGGCTAGCGGCAGTTGACCGAAAAGGATCATTTCTATGCGCTGGAGTAGACCCTGCTGATTATTCTATGGGTAGAGGCGAGAAAGGTTTGCCAAAAGGCTGTGGTAGACGCGATTGGACAATGCAATACATACATACTATTGCGCCACACTGCGCTGCAATAAAACCGAATTTGCAATACTGGAAAAACATGGGCGACGATGCTTTCCTGCTTGACATGGTGGCACTCGCGCACGACCTAGGAATGGTTTATATAGAAGATGCAAAATTAGCGGATATAAGCGACACCAACGAAGCCGGAATATTTTATACAGCCAAAAGGGCTGATGCTGTAACATTCTCCCCATTTGCAGGAAATATTGAGGAAGCCGCAGGTCAGGCTAAAAAAATAGGAATAGGCCTTATAAGCATGGTTCTCATGAGCAATCCAGGATTCAAAAAAGAGAAAATGAAACTTGCTCCTGTTGACTGGGGCGAAATAGAATTTTATCCAGAACAGGTTACCAGAGACGTAGTTGAAATCGGAGACCACATATATATTCCACAATACATCCAGCTCGCCCATACTGCTGATGAATTTGGCGTTGACGGCATCGTCATAGGCGCGCCGAGCCCAAAGAATCATATTACAAGCGAGGAAGTTGGTAAAGCTAGGGTGTGTGTTAGCGATGAAATGCTGGTGTTAGTTCCTGGAATCGGAGCCCAGCAAGGAGAAGCTGAAACGATTTACAAATGGTTCGACCCGAAAAATGTCATAGTTAATGTTGGCAGAGGTTTAATGTTTCCAAATGGAAGCAACTCCACGTCGGAGCAACAGATAGACGCTGCTAAACATTACAGGGATATGTTGAATAGTATTGTTGGCTGATAATAAGTTGGGCATAGGTGCGAAATATGATAAGTGATCCGAGAATTTCTCAGATATTAGTAGAAACAGGCGGATATCGAGATGTGCCTCCTGTTTTGCTCACTTCCGGCGAAGTTGGAATTTATTATATCAATACTGAAAAAATTGCGCAGGATGACGGAGAATTTAACAGGTTTGGTGACGACTCCGGCGCGATGATTACGCACGCAATTAAAATGGTAGAAGAGCATCCATCATTTGGAGAAGTGATAGACAGAGTTTCTGAAAGCGTGAAATCAATACTTTATGCAACCCGCACAGATTGCGATACTTTGATCATCTCCGGCGGACAAAGAAGGGATTGGTTGTTTTCCGGACCAGTTGCTGCTAAACTAGACCTTTTGCACGCGTCAATATACAAAGATGGAGAAATAGAAGTTGTAAACCCGCACGATGGTAAAAAAAGAGATTTCTCTCTTGGAGGCGTACACGCTTTCCATGTGGCGGACTTACTGACAGAAGGAAGCAGTTTCTACAGGTTAGAAAATGATATTGAGCGCGGCTGGGTTCCGGCCTTGAGAAATCAAGGAGCAGAAATTAGAGATGCAGTAGTTATCGTTACAAGATTACAAGGCGGAGAAGAGATGCTTGCCAAGCAGGGAGTTAATGTCCATTCGTTTGTCGCAATAGATGAAGATTTCCTGAGAACGCACTCAGGGCGATCCGAGATTGCTGTTGCTTATCAAAGAAATCCGAGCGAATGGACTGAAGCATATCTGAGAGAAAACGGTGCTTTGGCTTTCGTCGACGCGTTCAATCCAGCTGGTGGCAAACAAGACAGGGCAATGAAATTCCTGCAAAGATACGGCGGCGTTTTGAAAGACAGCGGACATTGGGACGCATTACACGAAGCTGTTACACAGAAATTTGGAA
>JBDRKV010000040.1:0-5069 GCA_043813745.1 Candidatus Aenigmatarchaeota archaeon
CGGAGACGTTCGAAAACATATCTTAGAAATAAATAAATGTGAAAAAGCGCTTGGAATAGCTATCCATGACAAATCCCACATTTTTTCTGAATTGATTAATCATGCAGAAAGAAAAACAGAACGGTAATCAGGTTTTTACAATCTTCGCAACAAACATGCCGTTTGTTTCATTGTCCTGCGGATATATGCGCAGGCACTTCTTTAATTCCGGAGAATATTTTTCTTCCCTCCACTGCGTTAGTCCGTTATGCGAAACCAGTCCTTTGACCTTAATCTTCTCGAGCTTCGCGTTCTTATGTTTCCTGAGCAAAAAATCAATCACTGATTCATTTTCCATCGGCTCGAACGTGCACGTCGCGTAAACAAGCGTTCCATTGTTCTGCAAGAGCATGAAAGCATTGTCAATAATTGATTTCTGCATCTTGGACAGGCGCTCAATATGCTTTTCTTTCCACATCTTGAATACTTTGTGTGGCTTGTTTACGATGCCTTCGCCTGAACAAGGCGCGTCCACGAGTATCTTGTTGAACTTAGCATCCCCTTCAAATTTCAATGTAGCGCCGTTTTCATTCAGCACGACAGCATTGGCTATATTATAATCCAGCACAGTCCGTTTTAGCCTGGAAAACCTTTCCCTGTTTATATCATTTGCGACCAAATCGCCCTTGCTGCGCATCAGCCTTGCAATCAAAATAGTTTTCTGCCCAGGCGCAGCGCACAAATCCAGGACGTTTTCTTTTGGCTTGGGTCCCAGTGCAAGCACAGGAATGATAGAAGCAGCATCCATTACAACAAAGCAGCCGTTTTCAAATGCTTTCGTCTTTCCAGGAGCAGAATTTTCACAAAAATAAAAATCGTCGTGCCATGGCACTTTCTCAAGCTTTCCCAGCTCGTCCAGGCTGCAGTCCTTGCGCAAAAGTCCAATGCACTTGCGCGCGCGGTTATCGTATATCGTCAGAGGTATGTCCAGTTCAATTAGTCGTTGTTTTAGTTCTTCTGGTATTTCCATGAATCAGTAAAGTAAGATTAAGATTTAAAAAAGAAATAATTTACTACGCCTTGCCAAAATACCCGCCAGCTGTTCTAGGTTCTGTCCTAGCAAATCTGGAAGCATCTCCTATAGTACGCAAGTCTGCTTCAGTAGGTGGTTTTATTGTAGGGCAAATGAACTTAGTGCAATATGGACCAGGCCTGCAAACGTTTGCTACACAAACATAGGTTATCATTGTAGCATCTTCGCCTTTTTTATTTGCCATTCCAAAGGAATCGATTTCATCTTATTTAAAGCATTAACATTTCGGTGGGCTTCTTTCCACCAATTCCCATTTATTTAGAATTTTAATCTAATTATTTCCACTTTTTCAAAGCGTCTTTCAAAGCAGAATGATATTTTGCGTAATCATTCAGTTTTATTCCACTGGTAACAGCATTCATAGCTTCACGAATGGCCATCGCGCCAACCAGCGTTCCGTTTGGATGCCCGTGGCACCCGCCTCCGAACTGCAAAACAACATCATTGCCCATTTTTTCAATCAGTTCAGGAATCATCCCAGGATGCAGACCGCCTGACGCGACCGCGAGCGTTGGCTTGATATGGAACCATCGCTGTGCAAGTATATGTTTTTTGTCATCATTAGTTATTATCTTGTCCTCTATCTCGTCTTCCATAACCTGTTCGTCATCAGTCTGCACCATCTTTCCGATGTTTACGGTTCCGATATGTATTTGGTCTACCCCAACAAGCCGCGCAAGTTTCGCGATAACAAGCATGGATATGCCGTGCTTTGGATTCTTGGTGAATGCAGCATGCCCTGCGCGGTGTGCATGTATGGCAACGCGCTCTTTCAAATCCTCGCACAACTGCTGAACGCCGGACCAGCCGCATGATATTATATCAACCATTACGTACTTGCTGCCATGGTCTATAGCATACTCAGCGCGCTTCAGCATTTCATCGTATTGCGCAGTGACATTAGGCATGTATGCTTTCTGCTCGCCGGCAATATCCTGCGCATAATCCAGTGCATCCAGCGTTTTCAATATACGCTCTTCGAAATTGTTGAAGCGCATGCTCGTCAAGTTTTCATCATCCTTAACAATATCCAGCCCGCCCAGCCACGCATTCGTAGCCACGTTAGCATGCTCTTTCGCACTAAGTCCGAGTTTTGGCTTTACTATCGTGCCGAGCAGCGGGCGTCCGTAGATTTTCATCATCTTGCGTATCCCGTCTTTTCCAAGTCGCGGCCCCTTGAAATACATCAGGTAGCTGTAAGGAAAATGAATGTCAAGCAAGCGCAAATTTTTCACGCATTTCATGCCAAAAATATTTCCTGCAACAGACGACATGAGCTGGCTTATATTTCCTTTTTCAAACAGTTCAATAGGATAAGCAATTTTTATTATGCCATTTTTCTTTATTGAATACACTTTAGCGCCCAGCGCGCGTATGCGTGCGTTCATCGTCGATACATCAGTCCACGTGCCTATGGAAGATTCAGCAGCAATCGCTTCTGCAGCTTCGCGCAAAGAACAGTGGTTAGACTCGACATAAAATTCGACAAGTATGTCGTCTGCGCGCGGCTTGTAGCTCGTGTCAACATATCCCATAATTAGTTTTTACCGTCGGTTAATAAATGATATGGTATAGACTGATTTCAGAGAAATCAGGGTATCGGTTAATAAAAGTTATTATTATAAGATATGTCAAGTGGTTTGATGGTAAGCTATAGACTGCTGGTCGTAGATTTGTTAGAAGCAGGGCCGCGCTGCTTTTTTGGACAGTGTCTTGGAAGGCCTAAGATTGTTTGCAGAGAAGTAGATTTGTTAGTAGGCGTTGTAAATATCGGATGCGCAACAGTGGGACAGGAGGAACCCATAGACGTTGTCGGGCACCACGTGCTTTTGTACGACGAGGGCGTATCATGCATGCACGGGGTTATTGGCTATAGCATCGAAGACGAAATTGTTTACAGGGACTGCAGCAAAAGAGGCACTGTAGTTGTGAGGAATGGACAGACATCGGTTATCCATGATAAGGAAATAGTTTTGCAGCCAGATGACCGTCTATTTGTTGGGACGCCACTAGCAGGCACAATTCCCGGAAGATATGGTATGAGATTGGAAAGAATCGAAGAACCGCCGATACTGAATTGCACCACTATCGCACTGGAAGACTGGCAGGACGCCGGAACGTAGTTAAAAATAAATTTATGGAAAATCAGGAACACCTTAAAACTGAAAAACCACCAGGTTTTGCGGTTTAGGTATGGCTCATAACAACAACAACCGCTTTCGGCTGGACTTTCTCCACGCGGCAAAAACCAAATCTTTCAAATTGTATTATATCGCCTGGCTTCAGCTTTTTCAAGTTCGTCTCGCCGATGCCCTCTATGATATTCTTTGACTCTAGCACGCGGACCTGAATGTAAGCGTCCTGTGGCACCCAATGTATCTTCGGGGTGTTATTGTTTTCCACAGACGTGGCCTTGCTTTCGCGCTCCAGTTTTATGTTGTATAAATCCTTGAGACGGACCTCCATGCCCTTGTACCTGTCAAAGTCCTCGGATTCAATGAAAAACTTCTTGCCTAATTTGAATTGACGCTTGCCGAGTTTCTTGTCCGGATGCATCTTTAATTCCGCAGAACGTTTCAACGGGTTTTCAACAACGATTTCAACTGGGTCTTTCACGAAGAAAAATCTTTTCGCTATCGAATCTATTGCGCGTCGGTTGTACGCAGCCAAATTCTCCAGAGATATCGTGATGTCAGACGGCTTGCTGCCTATGTCCATTATCATCTCGCGCAACGCAGCTGATTGTATGCCCTTGCGCTTCAGCGTGCGTATCGTCCCTAAACGGAGATCGTCCCAGCCGCTGTATTCTCCGCGCGCAATGCCCTCGGCTATCGTGCTCTTGCTGAGCACGCAATCCGTCATTGAAAAACGTCCGAGCAACACAGTAACAGGATATTCCCATTTGAGCCATTCATAGAGGAATTGTTGTTTGACCTCATTCGTGGAATGTTCCTGTCCACGCAGTATGTGCGTTACACCGAGCAGGTGGTCATCTATCGCCGATTGAAAGTTGTATGTCGGCCACACATGCTTGCCTTTGACAAGCGGATGCACAGGTTTATCAATTATTCTAAAAGCCACCCAATCGCGCACAGCCGGATTCCTGTGCTCCAAATCAGTTTTGACGCGCAAAACAGCATGGCCCTTCTTGTACTTATTCTTCAGCATGTCCTTCCATTTCTTCATATTATCTGCAGATGAAGCACCCCTGCAATCACATGCCTGAGACTTGGACCTTTTTTTCTTCCAGTTCTCACTGGGGCATGTACACACGTAAGCCGCGCCAACCCTTATAGCTTCCTCTGCATGTTTGTAGTAGATTGCAAGCCGCTTTGATGCATAGAAAATAGCATCAGGCTTGACCCCAAGCCATTTCAGGTCGTCAATCATCATTTTATAGAACTCTTTTTTCGGAGACTTCAGCGTCCCGCTAGGATCTGTATCGTCAAACCTTAGGAAAAATTTCCCATTATATTTCTCTGCATACTCATAATTCAGTATTGCTGGCCTAGCGCCGCCGACATGAAGTGTCCCGTCTGGATTTGGCGCAAAGCGCACGATAAATTCACCTTTCTTCGCTCTCGGTAATTCCGGCAAACCTTTGCGTTCTACCTTTTCACGCCTTTCTATCGTGCCCAGTTCAGAAAGCTGCTTTTTCTGCGTGTCATGTGATAGTACGTTTACTTTTTCAGTGGTATCTTCTACAGCAGACTTCAGCTGCAGGACATTGCTGCGCAGCTCTGGGTGGTCTCCAAGCAGCTTGCTGAGCACGCTCCTGGCATTTGCCTTGCCTCCGTGCTCCACAGCGTTGTCTAGACAGTAACGTCTAACTAACTCTCCATTCGGCTCCATTCGATATTATTGTTGGATAGAAAATTTAAAGGCGCTCAAACCGCAGGAATAGCAAATAAAGAAGGCATTGAAATTTATTTATATCGCCTTGAATGAACATTACATATGCGTACAAACATCCTTGCCTTGTTCGTGGTTTTCTTAA
>JBDRKV010000041.1:0-4139 GCA_043813745.1 Candidatus Aenigmatarchaeota archaeon
GGCTTTTTCAAGAATGTTCATAATAACCCGCTTCCTGTTAATCTTATGTTCAAAAGGACATTTTAAAAGATTTTACTTTCGACCGTAGATGAACCAGTACCGCGCGCCTTTCTTGTGAACGCTCTTGACGCGCGCGTCATAACCGATCCTGCTGAACATGGCTTCTATGGAAGCCATGTCATGGAAGTGCTTTGGCGCGGGCATGCCCAGCGAGCGGCCAAAAGATAAAAAGGAGAATCGTCCGCCTGGTCTCAGGAATGACAGCAGCCTTTTCAATGTTTTCTCCGGGTCTGGGAGGTGTTCAAGCACGCCCACGCCCACAATACCATCGAAGGTGCTTTTCTTGAACGGTATGGGCTCGTGCTCTTTTATGAAAATCACGTTGCTATGCTTTATTGCGTTTTCTATCTTGCAGGCTGCGCGCTCGAGCTGCTTTGCGCTCAAATCTATAGCAACGACTGTGCCGCGCCTGCCAACACGCTTCGCGACTTCCAGCGTGGTTATGCCGGAGCCGCAGCCAAAGTCCAGGACTTTGTCGCCGCGACGCAGTTTGAGATTTTTCATGACTTCTCTAATGTCTACCCTACTGTACCATAATGGGAATGTTTTGTCAAAGAACCACGAGAACCTGTTGAAAAAGTTCTCTACAAACGTTTCGTCGGTTTCTAGCTTGAAGAACCAGTACAATGGCACGCCTAGTACCACGAACATCACTGCGAGCAACAGGATTGGCAGGGCTGTGTTGACAGCCAGGAGCCAGGCGCTGAACATTATGATATTAATCATCACTATGAGATAGGCGCCGTATTTTCCAAGTGGTGCTCTGTAATCGCGCTTTAGCTTGGGTTTCGACGTCCTTAGTTTTGCAGCACTCAGCACGACCATTGAATACAGAAGCAATGACAATGGCAGGAACATCGCGAGCAATATATCATAACGTCCGATGCCTAGCAGTATTACAAGTATCGAAACCACGGTCTGGAATTCTATTGCCTTGTATGGCGTCTTGTATTTCTTATGCAATCGCTGAAAGCTTGGTATTATTGCCTTGTCGCGTGACATTGCAAACAGCAGGCGCGGCGATGATATTATCCAGCCAGCTGCTGTCCCGACCATAGGGAACGCGATGATTATGGCAAAGATGGATCCGAACACATTCCCGAATATCATCTGCGATATGAATGCAGCCGGGTCTTTCTTGTCAATGAGCAGCTGCCAGTTTGCAGCGCCCATTGTCATGAGCGCGGTGAAGAAGCTCAGGATGGCTATTATTATCGTGGCGTATATCAATGTTTTCGGTAACCTCCTGCGGACGTTCTTTATTTCTTCTGACAGGTACGTGGCGCTCTCCCAGCCGGAAAACACGAATGAAACAAAGTACATCGCGACCAGCGTTGAGGATATGGGGAAGACGAAGAACGGAGACAGGTTAGCAGGACTTATGCGCAGCATGCCTGACGCAACTAATATTATTAGCGTAACCATTGTGGCTATTCCGAATATGAGCAGGATTTTCGCGCTCAGGTTTATCCCGCGATAGCTTATGAAATTAAACGCGAGTATTATGACGACAGAGATGGCGATATAGAACAGCGCGCCAGCTGTGGGAAGAAGATAGTATAACGAGCCGACAATGGCCAGGGCTATGGTGAGGTTTGCAATGAGCCAGCCTACCCAGCCTGCGATGAAGGATGGGAACGCGCCGTACGCCTGCTTGACGTATTCGTATACGCCGCCGGATTTCGGGAAGAGCCCGACGAGTTCTGCGAAGTATGTTGAAACCAGTATTGCAACCAGCCCCATGAGAACCCAGGATATCATGGACGCCGGGCCTGCGTATGACGCAGCTATCGTGGGAACGAAAAACAGTTCTGCACCCAGGATGGTGTTCAATACTATAAACATCAACGTGATCTTGCCTATGCTGCGTTTCAATGCCATAAATATAATTTTATTTCCCTTATTAAAGAAGCCCCTTTTCTTTTCAAAAGAAAAGGCCCTTGGGTTCAAAAAAAACAGAGGGTTTACGACTAAAATATTATTAGTCAGAATTTCTTTAAAGATACAGTGGAATATAAATCCGTGCTTTACGTTTCCCTGAGGTATCCCCAGTTGTGCAGCTTGTCGCTGTCCTCGAACCAGCGGTCTCCTATGTCTGTTCTGTAGTACATGTTCGGCAATAATATATTTGCTATCCTTGAATAGACCTGGTGCTGCGCCTGCTTCATGGTCTGGCCTGTGCCTACGACTATGAGCACGACGCCGGAATCTCCAGTGACAAGCCAGTCGCCGTTAACTTTCTTCACGTCTTCTATGTGCAGGCCTTCTGTGGGCTTCTTGAAGATTATCACCGCGTCCTTTGAATTGGATTCCATGGTTTTCTTGTCATTGAACGGGAACGGCGGAACGACTATCCTAACACCGACCTGGAAGCCGGTCTTTGTCTTGAACTGCGTGAGCGTTCCGGCTGCCATCTCGTACAAGAAGTCTGCCATCGGCATCAATATGCCTTCCTGCTGTATGCTTATGGTTGGATATCCAAAACGGCACGTCCACTCGAGCGGGTATATGCCATTGCTGTTCACGATGCAGTTTATGTCTATGTAGCCGACATATCCCTCTTCCTTAAGCTTGGGCTCAAATTTCTTCAGCGTTGAATTGAATATTTTGTTAGGCCCGGACCAGAACATCGATGGTCCCATCTCGCCGGTTGACGGTCCAAGATTTCCTGGGAATAGCTTCTTGTGCTCGAAATTAATATTGATCGGCAGCGCGAATTCCTTGCCATTGAAGAATGCACCCACTGCTACTTCAACGCCAGTGACCTTGCGCTGCAATTGAAACACTTTGATCTCTTTTGCCCAGGATTTTTTGTATGCTTCAAGCAGTTGTATTACGTCCTTGCCGTCGTCTTCCTCGCCCACGAACAAGAGCCTCTTTATGTTCTGGGCTTCGCCACTGGGCTTTATGACATACTTGCCTGGATTTTCCTGGACGAACTTTATCGCGTCATCAAAAGAAGTGAAATTCCAGTTTGGTATGATGTTGACCCCGGCATTTTTCAGTTCGTCCTGACCGAATGCGCGGTCGTCTTCAAGCATGTCTGTGTAAGGAGTGCCGCCGACGACGAGCTTTCCCTGCTTCCGGACTTCCTGGGCCTTCTTTCCCATGCCCAGCACGTCGTCAAAAACTATGACATCAGCCCAGTCAACTTCCTTTTTCCAGTCGTCTACCTTGGGAACAAACCCGTCCCCGACTGATTTTTCATCCGACTCTTCCACAAAATATTTTGCTTCGTGCCCTTCTTTTATCACTTGCCAGGCGATATCGCTGATAAGTGCATCAAATGAAACAAATAGAAATTTTTTTTTGTCCATATTACCAAATTAATGTTGACGGTTTCTTAAATAATTATCTATGATAGAGAACTATAGTTTTTTCTGCATCTATACAACTATCTTCATAAAATCCCTTGCAATCTTCACGCTCGGGAATTTTTCCACGAGTTCTTTCAATTTGCTTTCATCCTGGTATCTGCGGCTGATGTGCGTCAGCACGACGCTCTTGACACCGGCTTCTTTTGCTATCTGCAGCACGTCCTTGAACGTGGCGTGCTTGCGCTCGAACTCCTCGAAGTATGTTGAGTCGTGTATGAGCAGGTTTGCATTCATTGACAGCTGCAAAACGTTCTGACATGGCCTGGTGTCGCCGGAATAGACGATCCTCTTGCCTTTCTCGACTACTGATAGGTCCTCTAGTTTTATCTTCTTGTCCTTGAATATCACGAAGCCGCTCTGCTTCAGTTTGTTATACAACGGCCCTTTTGCAGGCAGGCCAAGCGCGGCTGCTTTATCCTTGTCAATCTTGACTCTATCTTTCTCAACGAACGCGTATGCAACAGCAGGCACGCCGTGGTCTGCTGGCATGGCCACGATCTGGTATTCTTCTTCGTCTACCAGGACTTCGACGTCATGGCCGATATACTCTACGTTCACTGGCAGGATCTTGAAAGGCTTGCTTGAATAACCAAAGTCCTCGATAGCTGAAACGAATTGTTCTGCCTCTGGGGCGAATATGCGCAGCGTTTGCGTGCGCTGCTCGAGAGACATGGTTTCCAACAAACCAAATAATCCGGCAAA
>JBDRKV010000042.1:0-7437 GCA_043813745.1 Candidatus Aenigmatarchaeota archaeon
GTACTCGCCGTCAGGAAAGCGTATCTCTTCAATAGGAAAGAAATCAACAGGCCTGTCCTTCAGCGGCCTCAGCGATTCAGTGAGCCTTTCGCAGAAATGGTCGCCATGTTCATAGCCTATAACGAGCATGGGCTATTCTTGCAGATAAAACTTTAAAACCAATTCTACTTCCTGTACCCGCCCAGCGATTTGTCAAAATATTTCTTCATGCCCGCACGCCTGTACGGATTTTCCTCGCTCTTTGCGTATTCGCGCGTTTCTTCAGCAACATCATGCGTTGTTTCTTCGCTTTCACTATGTTTCTTTATGTCAGTGGAAACGTCCTTGAGCAGTTTGATTTCGCTCTCGTACCTGTCTATGATTACTTTGATCATCTGCCACAATGAAAGCGGTATCTTCCCCTTCCACTTGCTGAGTTCCTCGTAGGTTGCCTCTATATCCTCCCTGGTCATCTGCGCCACGTTTTCTATGCAGTAAATCGTGTTCAAACCGTCCTTCTTTGCCTTCTCATAATGTATGTCATGAAGTATCGAGCATGAAAAATTAGCGTTCCTCAAGTCTGCGCTGCCGAAATGATTTTCCGAGAACTCAGACCAGCTCGCATCCGCCTTGGTCATGATAACATCCTGCATCTTCGTTCTTTCAAAATCAGACCACATGAGCTTGCAGCGTGTGAAATTAGCTTTTCTCAGGTCCCCGTCCCTGAAGTCCGCAAAGCTTAGATCAGAATCAGTAAAGTTTGCACCACTCAGACCTGTATTAGAGAAATCTCCGCCAATGCAGCGTGCGTTTGTGAAGTTTCGTTGACCCTGCTTGTACATCTTCTTTATTTCTTGCTGAGTGAACATCCGTTTGTCGCCGGTTAATTTCATGATTATCAATGCCGTGGCGCTGATTTAAAATCAACAGCCAAAATATGTGCAAAAACCGAAACACTTAAAAACAATCAATCCAATTGAGTTCCATGACAGACGAAGAAATTTGTTCAAAGTGCGGCAAGCCAATAAAAAAAGAGGGCGAGCCAGTCAAAGAGGGCGTTGAATATTGCACATGCCCTCAAGAAGCCGCTCCTACAGAGCAGCCCGCACAAGAAAGTACAGAGACTGCTACGCAGTGAGTAAGTAACCGTTGATTTGATTTTACAAGTAGGGCGCGCAAGCGCCTTATTTTCTTTTTTTCAAATATGTTAATGCAATAATATCCTTATGTGCGACAACATGTTAATGAGCAGGACTTATTGAATATTAATGATTTTTCGATAAATCATTGTTATGTTCCTTCCCACGAACACGCCCATGGACAAATTATTGGGCAGCGGCCTGGAAGCCACGATAACGAACATCTACGGCCCAGCCGGCTCCGGAAAAACAAATATAACGCTGTGCGCGGCTATATCCTGTCTGAAGTCAGGCAGGAAAGTCCTGTATATGGACACAGAAGGAAATTTTTCGACAGAACGCTTCCAGCAGCTCGGCGGCAATGACATGAAAAATATAATCTTCTTATCGCCCAGCTCTTGGAGTGAGCAGCATAAAGAAGTCATTGCAATAGAAAAATTATTCCGCAAGCATGACATTGGCCTCGTTGTCATCGACTCGCTAGTATCGCTGTATCGCTTAGAGCTCACAGATAACAATTTCAAATCCGTCAACAAACAGCTAGCCACGCAATTTTCAATCTTGTCAAGGATATGCCGCGAAAAAAACATCCCTGTTTTAGTAACGTCCCAGGTGCACAGCACCCGCGACAAGAATGGCATTGACAACGTGGACATTACGTCAAGCAGCATCGCCCGCTACTGGTCCAAGACGCTCGTCGAGCTCAAACGCACGAACAAGCCAAGCCAGCGCATCGCGATTTTGCGCCGTCATCGTTCCCAGCCCGAAGAAAAAACCATAACGTTTATTATAGAACAAAATAGGCTTAAGGAAAAGAGTGGATTATTCTAAGCAGCGTCTTTTAGCGCCAGAATCTTGTCCTC
Source organism: Candidatus Aenigmatarchaeota archaeon (assembly GCA_043813745.1). GTDB lineage: Archaea > Aenigmatarchaeota > Aenigmatarchaeia > GW2011-AR5. The sequence goes on from JBDRKV010000042.1 coordinate 1,982, forward strand.
GCATCCGAGCAGCAGCGCGATTTCAGCCATGCGCGTGGGTATGCCGTAAGCAACCTGCTCGAACGGAATCACGCGCTTGTCTTTTTCTATGTCAGGCCTCAGCTCATCGCGTCGCGGCAGCGCGTGCATTATTATACAGTGCTCTGGAAGCTTGTTTAGCACCGCTTGGCTGAACTGGAACTTGTATTTTCCTTTTATGCTCGGGTCAAGATTGTCCTGCAGTCGCGACAAGTAGACAAAATCCGGCTTTGTATCTGGTATGTCATCGTATTCAACAGTTACGTAGTCGTTTTCAATCAGTTCTTCAGGCAGCTCCAGCCCATTCGGCGAGTAGCCGTAGAATTTGTTGCCAGAATATTTGCGCAGTCCAAGTAGCAATGAGTGTATAGTCCTGCTGTGCGCGAGGTCTCCCATCACCACGCCTGTTAAATTATCAAGCCTTCCTAGTTTTTTCAGTATAGTGTATATGTCCAGGATACTTTGTGTTGGATGCTCCCTTGTTCCGTCTCCGGCGTTTATCACGGGCTTATTAAGTATTTCAGCAAACTTGTGCACCATGCCTGCCTCGTTCCCGCGTATCACGAATAAATCACAGTACGGTTGCAGCGAGCGCATGGTATCTCGTTTTGATTCGCCCTTTTCCATTGACGAGCCCTCTTCTACAAACACCTGCACGCTGCCGCCAAGCCGCTGCATTGCCGTGCAGAACGAATGCTTGGTGCGTGTACTTTGGCTACCAGAGCCGAAGAAAACAGCAATCATGACCTTGCCGTTGCACATGGCAAGATTTTCTTTTGGCAGGCCGTATATGCCAGAATAAGGCTCCAGTATTTGCGAGCATTCAAGGAGAAAGTCTAGTTCATCTTTAGAAAGGGTTCTTATGTCAAGCAGGCCGGTTTTGTTCCAGTACATTAAAATAGTTTATTGACAGCAAAAGTATAAATCGTTTGTTTTATGCAAGCTATTCCCGCAGGCACTCAACAATAGTACTCGCGAACAAATTGACAGACGCAGGCCCGTCTGCTGTGATAATAGATCCGTCCTGTTCTATGGACTCGCCTGTGTAGATTGCCCCGCGCGATTCCAAAAATTCCTTGCTTGACGAAAAAGCAGTAGCACGTTTTCCAGTGAGCAGACCGGCAGCAGCAAGTATCATCGGCGCCAGACATATGGCTCCGACGATTTTGTTTGCCTTCAGCGCTTCGCGTGCAATGCACAAAAAATTATCGTCCTTGTATAATTTGTACTCTTCAACGCCAGCGCCGCCCACAAAAACAACAGCATCGTAGTCATCGACACTTACGTCCGAAGCGATTTTGTCTACCATGATTTTTGCGCCAAGCATGCCCGCGGCTTCGCCGATGTTCGTGGAGACAACAGTAACCTTAATTCCTCGTTTTTCAAAGAACTTTTTCGGATCTAACAGCTCCTCGTCTCTAAAGTTGTTCGGTGCTATCAGCATGAGGATGCTTGTCATATGATTAATTTCAACAAAAGAAGTTTTAAATCTATTTAGCAGAACCAGCATGCGCCTTCTTGACGTGCATCGTAAGCCCGCGCTTTGATAAAAATATCTGCTTGCATTCAGCGCACTGCAACCCCATCGAAGCAGCATGCTGCTGCGCATGGTCATATTCCTTTTTAGAAGCAATGCTGTCGTCCTTGGCTTTCTTCAGCTTCTTCTTGTCCAGCCACTCTTTTTTCGTCGCACACAGCGGGTCCAGACACATCCTGAACGGCCTGCCGACATTCCTGCGAACTTGTATGACAGGCGTCTTGCACGTGTCGCATATCTTGTTCGTGGACATGATTAGCCCGATCATGGGCAGCGGAAACCCAACGCGACATCCTTTCTTGTATCCGCTGCATCCCACGAATCTTTTCTTAGTCCTAAAGGACTTGTGAACTTTCAGCGTGCCGCCGCACTTCGGGCACGGCCCCAGTATCGACTGCCTGTCCTGTGAAGCTATCACTGACTTCGTCAGCTCTTCGCCCACTTTCTTTTCTTTCTTCTTGAAATCATTACATATCTTCGTCAAAGTCTTCTGTGCCTCGGCCAGGACTTTCTCCATGGTTGTCTTGCCGTTTTCTATCTCGTTAGTCTCCTCTTCAAAGTGGCTCGTAAGCTTTTCCGATATCACGTCCGGCATGTTTCTTTCCAGCACACCAGCCACAGCACTACCCAGCTCGGTAACTTCAATGCTGCTGCCAATGAGGTAGCCGCGATTATAAAGCGTCTGCAATATGGACGCGCGTGTGGCCTTCGTGCCAAGATTTTTTTCTTCCATTGCCTTAAGCACCGAGCCTTGCGAATATCGCGCAGGCGGCTCGGTCTTCTTGTCAAGCAATGATTTTTTAGTTATCGCCAGTTTCTGTCCTTCCTTCAGCTCCGGCAGTATCAGCTCTTCGCGCTTCGAATATTTTCCATACAGCTCGGTCCATCCGGCTTCTAACGTCCGTTTGCCGACGAAAAAGAATTTCTCTCCGTTCAAATCAATTGTTACTTTCTGAGACTCGCGCTTGGCAGGTTCGCCAAAGCATGCTAAGAAGCGCCGTACGACTAAATCATAAACATTTTGCTGCTTGGAACCAATACCATGCTTCGCAAGTTCGCCTGTAGGATAAACAGCCGGATGGGCCGCGTCTTCCCTCTTTCCCTGTGTCGGCTCGCGGCCTAGCAATGTTCCAGCAATCGCATAGTTTTTTTGCTTTGCCAGTTTCTTCAGAATTTTATCATAGTCAATGTTCTTCGGTAGTTTCTGCGAAGACGTCCTTGGATATGATATCAGCCCGGCTTGATAGATCGTTTCAGCAATGCTCAGGCCCTGCTGCGGAGAATATCCATAGTATCTGTATATGTCAGCCAGGAACGCTGTCGTATTGTACGGCTCAGGCGGCTTCTGCGTGTATAATTTTTTCTGTATCGTCAATATCGTTGAATCATTGTCTTTCAATTTTCCAAATATCTTCTTCGCGTCGCTGTTCTTCCATATCTTGTCCCTCTCGTATTCGGCCTTGATTTCTTGTTTTCCAAGCTTGAGCTCGAGCTCAATCAGCCAGAAAGGAACACGCTTGAACGCCTTTATTTTTTTCTCATGCTTCGCGAGCATATGCAGCGTAGGACCTTGAACGCGCCCTGCGGACAAAATCTTGAATCGCTTTGCCGCAGCCTTTATCGCTAACGTAAGAGCTCGTGTAACATTGATGCCCCAGTACCAGTCCAAGTAGTGCCTAGCTAAACCAGATTCAATCAGGCCTTTGTTCATGTGCTTGGCAGCGTGCTCAAAAGACTCGTTGAGCTCGTCGTGTGTCATCGTGGAGAATTTCATGCGCGGAGCGTCCTTCTGCCCGCACAAGAAACGTATGATATTATAACCGATTACTTCGCCTTCGTCGTCATAGTCCGTCGCTACTATGTACTCCCTTGCTTCCCTTGCCACTCGTTCCATGTTTTCATAGTAAGGCTGCGAGAATGCAGCAGTTTTCATTGCAGTGTAGGAAGGAACCCAGTCCACGTCAAACGCAGGATAGTTCCAGCCTTTTGTCTTCTGCTTTAACGTAAACAAATGTCCTACAGCAGGCACGACAACGTAGTTGTTCCCGCCTTTCTTGAACTCAAAGTAGACCGTATTTTTTTCGCCAATCTTTCTGACATCGCCTTCAGCCAGCGCGCTTGCGATTGCCTTGGCAGCGCTCGGCTTCTCCGCAATAATCATTGTATAAGTCAAGATTTACACCCCGCCTCATTCCTGCCTCTAATATAGTAGCTGTATTTAAATAGGTTTCAGCTTGTTTAAACAAGTTTTTCAATCTAGCACTCAATGATGATTCTCGTCTTGTTATTGACGATTTCTGTAGAAACAACGCTGCAGCCAGACTCTATGCCAGAAATTGTCGTCGTGGTGCCTGAATCAGGTATTTCGACTTCGCCTCCGATCTCGCCCCACCTGAACAACTTGACCTGCTCGGTCTTCGCATCTACGACGGCGACCGCACGCAGAACCATGCCCTCGTACATGCCTGAGTAAACAGGAACAATGTAAAAGTATCCGCCCTTTATCTTCTTGAATATTGGCTGCAATGCATACCAGTCAGAGTAGAGTGATATCTGCCCGCGCACATCGTCAAGCGCCCTCATGGGTCCGACCAGGCCGAGCTCGCGCGCGTCATAGACCTTGATGTCACCAAAATTTTCTGTTGAAGATTCGACTTCTACGAACTGCGTTATGGCCTTTCTCTCGTATCCCTCTGGCTCAAGCTGCAGCAGCGCGTAGTTGCGTCCTGAATTGAAGTCGTACTGGAAGAACAGATCCTGCGCAAGTTCGTAGACTTGCTCATGCTGGAACACGTATTGTATGACATTCTGCCAATTGTTGTACTGCGCCCATGTCTGGATTCTTTTTTCAGTATAGTCCTCGTCAATCAGTATCTGCTTGAGCAGCCACTCAGGCGTGTCCTTGTTTTTTATCTGCTCGTTTGTGTAGAGCATTATCTCGCCCTTGTCGTCAAGCACGACGATTCCTTCCTGCCTCTCGTAGAATGTTGTTATTGTTATTGTGGGATAGTTCATGCGCACCGGAGCAAACCATACAGGCTCTCCTGCGTCAGTATGAGTGAATACAGTGTCGCCGTAGTCAAAGAACGGATACCTGAGCCACATCAAGAATTTAACATCCCTTATCTTGCCTGTGAGTACCTGGTACAATATGCCTATGATTCCGCCACGCTCCTCTGAATAAGGAATGCTCTCGGTTATCTTTTCCCTGTCAGCAGGATTCTCTGCATTCACGCGTATGTACGCAGGCGAAGGCTCTGCTAAATTAATTAGTTTATCTGGCTCGTAAGCCATTATCCATGTCTGCCTGTTTACGCCGTTCTTGTCCTTGATCGGATATACCCCGTCCCAATCGTCCGAAAGCCTCCATCCGGTTTCAGTGACCATTGTCTTTGGTATCTGCAGCGCGTACTCTTGCGAGACAAGCCTGTTGTGTTTCACGTCGTCCCATGTGACGCTGTCAATACTGGCAACGCTCGCTGCGCCCAGTTTTTCTATGCTGACGTCTTTTACATCGTACGCCTCCATCAGCACAGGCGGTATGAATACAACAGCCAGCAAGCCTAGAATAATTAATGCAGCAATCGCGCCGACTATGATTTTCAGCCCCATGCCTACAACAGGAAGCTTGAGCTTGATGTCAATGTCCTTGCCGTTGTTTTCTTCTTTTTTATTCAATTCAGAAAGATTAACGCTCTTGAGCAGCAATACCAGCCCAGTAAGGAAGACCCTGAGGAATATCGCGGCAATAAGCCCGCCTATCGGCGAGATGTTAATAAGTATCAGGCCGATGAACCACGATAGAATTATCTGTCCTATCAACGGCTTTGCCTTCATCTTGAGTTTCAAGAACGTGCCGAATATTACGATGGCTCCTACAACCAGGGCCCATAGGATGTTG
>JBDRKV010000043.1:0-8860 GCA_043813745.1 Candidatus Aenigmatarchaeota archaeon
CATCAATATCGCCAAAAATAATGGAGCAATCATGGTGAGCGAGAAATGAAATTCATGGAAAAAACTATGGGAATGTCTTTTCGAAAACACAGCTTCACGAGGTGTTTTCAAAAATGAATACACTACTCGTTGCTGTTGTCATACTTGCGATTGTTGCGGCCTCTGCGATACTTGTCAACACAAACATAGGCAGCTCTTTGCAAAAGACCATGGGCATGTATTCACTGGGCACTGCCAAGCAGGTCATGTCCTCCATAAACAGCGCGATGGATTCGCTCATTCTTGAGGCAGACGGAAAGAGAACAATCGTAAAGGACAATGTAAACGGCTACTTCATTGTATCTGGGAAGACGAGCGAAATAAAATTCGTTACCCAAGCAATGAATGTCATAGAGCCAGGCACGCAGAAATATGAAAACGGGATGATAATAAGCAGCGGTCCGCAATCGTTGGCGTATGAAGGAGACGTTGACGGAGACAACGAAGACGAGTTCGTACTTGAAAATAGTGCAGTTGTTTTTGCTGTTGAAAAAATAGGGAGCGCTGACGAGCACGACAAGATAGACATGAAGTCCGTGATTTCAATGATAAAAAACAAGTATACTGGAGCGATTGTGGAATCGGAGCTGGACATTGAAATAGACGGTTCTTCTCCAAAGAAAGAAACCGGGTATACTGAAATCGTTTCTCATACAATGGCTGTGAGCAACAGCATAGTGATACATATAGATGATGGATATGACGCGATATTCACTCTTGGCGCAGGCCAGGACTTCGTGAGCCTGAAGGTGAGGGTGATACAATGATGAAACTCTTGATTATCTTAATTGTTTTTATTGTATGTGTTACTGCTGCCTACGGGCTTGCAATGCAGGGCAGGGCCTCGATGCAGCTCGGGTTCAGCATGCATAATGCTGTTGCTTTAGACGACGGGTTTGCGTCTGCCGGCAATAACAGCATTGTCGCGCTTATCGCTGTAACCGATGCTCAACACAACGCTCAATACGATGCTAATGTTGACGGGGATTCTGTATTGCTTGGCGCGAGCCAGGCATCAGGTAGGTTCATACTAATCTTTACAAACGCAAACCATGGCGACATTGCATCAAAGCCGCCTGTTCCGAGCACGAAATATTTTGGCAACGTCAAAGTTACGGTTCCAGGCAGTTCAAAGACACATGTGAGGCTAGAATATAATGACATAGACATTGTAAGCAGGCTCTTCTGGGGAAGTGGATTCCATTCGCTTGTGATAAGAAATATAGGCAGTGTATTGGAACCGAAAATAGTGATGGGGGTTTATGACCAATGAAAGCACTCGCGCCTTTTGTGTCGCACTCAATGTTAATCGGCTTTGCTGCTGTGATACTTGCCATAATTTCCATAGCGTTCGCCGGTATTCACAATAATTATAGCACGTTCATTGCACAAGAAGAGATGCACCAGGTGTGTGGTCTGGTAAGGCTGAACGCAGGCGACATGAGTAGCTCGCTAGCTACGTATGATGTGAAGACAAATACTATTGTTTCGTCCAGGGACATTCGCCTGCCAAAGAGGCTTGGGGCAATTGATTACGAGGCCAGGCTTGAAGTCGACTGCTTGCTCAACATAACGTCTAGTGTTTATGCTCTGGAATGCCCGCTTAACTATGGTTTCGCGTGCTCGGGCTATACAGAAGGCGGAAACATCAAACTAACCATGGAAAGAGGAGCTGATGGGAGTGTTTTCAGGATGGAGTCGGAGGGCTAGCAATGATTGAAATAGATTTTATCGTCGCGGTTGCAGTATTCATCACCATATTCATGATAGTTGTCGGCGCTGCAAACAATTACTTTTCCCTGTCCACGGAGAATATGGAGATATTGTCCCTGAGGGATGATACAAACCATATTCTTGGGCTATTGCACAGCATTGATAGTGATTTCAGCTTGTCGACGACAGCGTACAGGATTGATGTTGTTGCTAACGGCAAAAAGACCAGCAACAACGAGCTCGCGGTTTTCGATGTTTCGAAATATAATGCAGACTACAATTCCTTTTCGCTCTACGACCCGGAAACGCGCAGCAGCATGATATTGGCGGGCTCAACGACAAAAATATTCTCATATTCAATAAAGAACGGCGAGACGAAAAGATTTTACGTTTATTTTGACGATGATAGTTCTTTCTCTTCGCACGCGGTTTCGTATACTGGAGATGACAAGATAGAGGAAATGGTCTATTCTGCTGTGCCTGTTAGAATTGTTCAGTATAACAAAATCAGTTCTTTATTGTCAATGAACTACGAACAATTGAAGTCACGACTTAATGTCAGAGATTTCCACATAAAATTGGATGCATTCGAATATGGTGCAACCGTGCCTGTGGAGGGCGACATCGTCTCGATTGCAATGCCTGTGCTTTACCAGAAAGAAAATGCCGGGCTTGGGTTTGCACAGCTTACTGTGAGTGTATGGTGATTGAATGAGATCTGCAACTGAAATTGATATTTCGTTGAGATTTTTCATTTCAACATGGATGTGATTCGATGAAAAAGAAAGGTTATTTGTATACCATTGAGGTGCTCATTGTGGTAGCGATAATAATAGTTGTCGCGGTGTTCCTGTTCAGGTCTCCGCCTGATAGGCCAAATACGGAGATAACGTTGATGAAGCAGAAGCTGCTCTGGGCTGTTGATTATATGTACACAACGGATTTGAGGCAGCTTGTTTTTGACGACAACGCAGATGTCATCATACAGCGGCTGTCAGACATGCTGCCAGGCATTGAAATAGACGCGTGCGTGGACTGTGATAAAAATATCGATGCCAACAACGTGGCTACTGTGCAATATTATTTTTCAGGCATTGAGCGCTACGAAGCGAGGATGCTCAGGATATATGCATGGAGGAAGAATTCATGAGTGCAAGCAAGGGACAGATGTTTATCATAGGCGCGATAATAGTCATTGTAGGGATTATTTCCTTGCGCGGCATCATGGACGTGCACCGCGTGCTGGAAGAGCAATCGCTCCTCGAGTCGGATGTCCTGGGCAACATTGCAGTGGAGTTCAATAACATCGCTGTTATCACGGACTTGCAGAACTATGAGGATTATTTCGACGATTTTTCATCTTATGTCAGGGCCAACGTAGACGTGGAGATATTTTATTTGTACGTCTACAAGGGAAAGGATTCATACACTGTCATTGTCGGGAATTTCCTCGGCGTGGACACCAATGCAACGCTCAATGACAATTATCTTGGAGTGATCGAGGATGGCCAGACTGTAAGGCGCACTCTTGAAAGTGGTGAGAATATTGACATAACATACGGCGATGACGCGGAACGCTTTGAACTGGACGCAGTGAATTCGAACAGCGCCGTGTTCTATGACATTGCTGTCCATGGCAGGACGGGATTTTCAAGGGAGAAGAATTTTTTTGAGGTGAGAAAATGATGAGATTGAACGCAGTTCATCTACATTTTCCTGATGTGGAGGTAAGAAAATGATTAAAATGAAAACGAGTTCTATTTTACATTTTCCTGATGTGGAGGTAAGAAAATGAACCATCTACTCTCGTTTGTTTTACTCATGTTTATTGGCATCGTGAGCATAGGCATCGTGCTCCAGGTCGGGAACCCGCTCATAACCAATACAATAACTGCGTCTGGTCTAGAGAATGCTGAAAAGCTGCTCGAACGCATAGACAATGCAATATTGGCTGTTGCTGCAGAAGGCAATGGCTCTTCTAGAGCGATTGTCTTTACGGCAAACGCTGACGGCTATGAAACGTTGCCAGAAGAGGACGCACTGCAATTTTATGTCATAGGCAATTATCTTGAGTATGACTCGCGCGCATTCCACAGAAATCTTGTGCTCTACGGTAGCTCAAATGCACAATGCTATAGCACAGCTGACGAACTAATAATGGAGAATAATCATCTACGGGTTGCTATGAGAAACGCTGAAGGCACGGTTGACACGGAAAACCTAATAATATTATTGAACGAGAAAACGAACAACCAGACTGTGCGGATGCTTGACAGCCCAGTTTTTGTTAATGGCGAGAAACTTGCTGGCAGCGGGTTCGTGGAGCTGCAAAGCCAAGGCAAGAGTTTGCCGCGCTGCAGGGTCGTTGCGTACGTTAGCATGAATGGAATAGAGCATACGGTTTATTACACGCTGTATTCTGGAGCAGATTTTTTAGTGGTTGATGTCGATTGAATAAAAATATAATAAAAAATTAAGAAAGAATCTTTGTGTCGCCCACGCCAGCAGGGTCCTTTATTTCCAGCGTTCCAGCAGCGCACCAGTTTTCTGTGCCGGTTATTACTATCTCACCTACAGAGCCGCTTGGAATGTCCGCCGTGTTCTCGCCTTTCTTCGCGTTGTTGAAGTATACAGCGACTTCCTTTGCCTTGAGATCCGCGCTTCCGGTTGCCTTTACCCATATTTTTAACGTGCCTTTTGTAACAAGCGTGTCTCCTGTCGTGTCTGTACAAACCGCGCTGTCTATCCTGGATGTTTTCTGCATGCGGTCCACTGTATGCGTAATGTCATCGCCGACATCGGTCGTGGTCGTGCCGAATATGCCTATGAACCAGCCGAATGCAATCCCGATGATTGCTATAGTTATCAGCAACAATAGAATTACTGAAATTACAGGTGTTATAGCTTTCATACAATCACTTGATAAATTATCATTTGGGTGGTATATAAATCTTTTCCTTTTATTGAAAGGAACAAATTCCTTTCATATCTAAAAGGTAATATACCTTTTCAGATATTGAAAAATTATATAAATAGCCCTTGCGATATAATTTCATGTCAAAAGCATTATCCCCCTTAGTGGCGTCTGTCGTGTTGATAGCTTTTACCATAAGCATTGCTTTCATTGTCGCAAACTGGGCGACGACGTTTGTCACTACAACGACATCTGACGTGACCAGCGAGGTTCAATGCATCGGCGCGCTGGATGTTGATTTGCCGAGCTATACTGGAACGACGTTAAGCGTGCGCGTGAGCAATTTCAACGACAAATTGGCACTAACGAGCCTGAAGATATCATTATATTATACTGATCCTGCTGCAAACCAGGAAAATCTTGATTCTGGAATCGCGACGTTAGAGCCTGGCAACACGCAGACCATAGTAAAAACATCTGCTACAAAGCCGAAGTCCGTGCGCGTTGTGGCTGCTAATTGCCCGAAATATCCAAGGGATGTTACGGTTCCTTAAGCAGCTTTCTAAATTTATTATTATATAAACTGGGTAATAATTATTTATGGCTAAGGCTATTTCCACGCTTGTTTCCAGCGTTGTTCTCGTAGTTATCGTTATTTCCATTGCAGGCATACTATCGAACTGGTCATTTGGGTTCGGACGCGAGCATGCTGGCGGCATTGCTTCAGAGACTGAAGAGGCACTGAGTTGCGCGTACGCGGATTTGTACATAAGAAACGTTACGATAAACTGTAATGACTGCTCTGGCACGGTCACGGCAACAGCGATTATCAAGAACAACGGGAACGTGCTCTTGAAGATAAGCAAGTTCTATGCCATAAACAATGCCGGAAAATTGTTTGATTTTGTTTTTCAGCAAACAGATATATCCAGCGGTAGCCTGACTAGCGCGAGCGCAAACGCGCAAGCGAGCTGTAGCGACATGGACGTAGACAAGGTCGTGATAAACAGCAATAACTGCCCTGAGCGCGGGTATGACAGCTTCATGGGCAGGGATGTTAATTATATTAATTGCCAGTAAGAAGGTATATTTATGGTGTCTGCACTTGTAGCTGAAGTTGTATTGATTGCTGTTGCTGTCGGGATGGCTCTTGCTGTTACTGTATGGGCCACTGACATGATGAAGGACAAAACAGAAATGACTTCAGCAACAGCCGGGCAGGTAATTGACTGCTCTGTCGCTGACATTGATATAAATTCCGTCTACCTGAATCCAGGCAAGGAGAGCCGCGTTCTCGTGACGAATACTGGCAGAAAGGACAACATGACCATAAAGGCTTCGCTCATGGTCAATAATATGGATGAAAACGCTACATTACTCACAGCACTGCCTGTCCCGGGTTTCAACCGTGCTGAAACCAAGGAAACGGATTTTGAAACATCCGGCGTCATAGACAGCTGCGAGCAATTTAAGAGGGCAACAGTGGCTACGGAATGCGTTGCGTACATCTATGATGCAGCGCCGACGAACTGCTAAAAGTCACTCGAGAAATTAATAAATCTCTAAATTAAGTGATTATATGGTTTCAATAACTAAATTAGATAAAAGAGTAAAAGACATAGAAGAAAGAAATAAAAGAGTAGAGTCAGATAAATTCTGGGAAACTAGTTATACTAGAAGAATAATACTTTTCATATTCACTTATCTTGCAATCGGACTGTATCTAAATGTGGTAAATATTTCACAACCTTGGTTAAATGCAATCGTGCCTGCTGTCGGTTTTATGTTATCTACTTTAACCCTCCCTTTCTTTAAAAAATTATGGCTAAAATATATATATAAAAAATAAGCTGGCAGAGCATGAAGTCATATCAAATAAATGCAAGAAACCAATGGATAAAACTTATATACATAGATTCTGAATAATCTAATTAGAGATACTTATGAAAAAACTTCTAGCATTGCTTGCGTTGGCTTTGGTCTTGTTTTCATTATGCATTGTTATCATTTCTGCAGGCATGCTGGATGATTTTTACAGGATTTTCTTCGGCGCGCCCTCGGGCGGGCTGATTTCTGAAAAGAATTTAGAGCTGTACATGAGCCTGGATAGGGACTATGGCATGCCTGACTTCGGCATCTATAGCTTCTTCCGCTACAAGATAGGCCTTGTTGACGGGACAAAGGGAAATGGTTATTATTTCAATTCAGGCTACTCGTCAAACATAAGGTTTGAAACAGCTTCTCCTGCAAACAAGTTATTTCACATCACGGACGCCATAACGCTCATGGCCTGGGTCAAACACGACTCACCTTTTCAGTCATACGGTTATATCACAGGTTCAATCAACGAAGAAGGGTTCATGGGCAGGCCATATGTTTTGCAGAGCTTTGACCATGGCTCTGACATAAGCCTGGCGCACAGGTACAAATTTTCCATAGAAAACTCTGACAACGACGTATTCACGCTTTCTATTCCTTATAGAAATTCACTCTATTACACTTCTGGCAGATGGGACTGCGTGGCTGCGACGTATGACAGCAATGTCGCGACCGATAACGCAAGAATATACAGAGACGGGAAGCTTGTTGCCATGGGCACGTTCCAGGGAAAAATAAAAACATACGATTCAACGAACAAGCTTTACATCGGCAAGAACTTCAACGGCACGCTTGATGAAGTCCGTATATACAGCCGCGCCCTGGGCGCGCAAGAAATCACGGACTGGTGCAGCTCGTTTGATGTCAATATTCCATTGACGACAGAGACAACGATTTTGTCGGCGCTTTCTGGTTCTTACGGCTCTGAACAGGATGCTGGCGAGCAGGACAGCTTGCTGTCCGCGATCACGAGGACGCTGATAGATGCAGACATGCTGCCTAATGGACAGTAACTTATATATACCATATTTGAATATAATTAACAGGCTTAAGTGATTCCATGAATAAAGCTTTGAGTTTGCTTGTTGTATCTGTAGTCGTATTTTCTTTATGCGCAGCCACTGCTCATGCCGGGATTCTTGAGGATATTTACACGTTCTTGTTCGGCGTGCCTACAGGCCAGGTAACTGGTAGCGACGGCTTGGTTCTTGATGTGAATTTTAACGACGTAACTGCTCAGGATGTTTCTGGCAATGGGAATACCGGAGTTCTTTCTAATGTTATCTGGACGTCCACAGGCAAGAAGAACGGCGCATTTGTTTTCAACGGTCAAAACAGCTCGATAGCAACGCCTTCTTCAACATCATTAAGCTTCAGAGACGAGAGCTTTAGCGTTTCTGCCTGGTTCAGGCCTGTCAATGTTTTCAAAGGTAGTTCAAGCGAAATAGTTTCCAGAAATGGCGAGTGGACTATTAGGATAACAACAAGTCAAATTATCTTCTCTTTTGATGCGTGGCGCGCTTCTATTAACACCACGTTAACTATAAGCAAAAATTTGCTCAATGACTGGCATTTCATGATTGCTACGTATAATAAAAACACAAGAAAGATCTCGCTTTTCCTGGACGGCTTGTATAATGAAATGCTTACAACCGGAACAACCTCGGGCTGGGTTCCTAGTGATAATGTTAGGATTGGAAACATCTACGCAGGAAACAGGGTTTTCAACGGCACGATTGACGAAGTCAAGATTTGGAAAAGGGCACTGAGCTTTCAGGAAATGAATGATGAATACAACGCGGTCAGCACGACTACGACAATTATGAGTTGTACCAAAGAAGGATATAGCAAGTCGTCTATTAATGATGTTTGTTGTCCAGGACTAGTGGAGATTCCATACAGTTTGAAGCAGGGAGATTTGTGTCATACATATCCAGCTAGCTATCCGGTATGCGCCAAATGTGGTAATGACATATGTGGTCCAGGGGAAAATGAATGCAATTGCCCTAAGGACTGCCCGCCAACATCAACGACCATAATGACAACTATTCCTGCTGTGTGCATTGATTCTGACGGCGGATTGAACTATTATACTAAAGGAATAGCGTACGGGATGTTTGGTGGCGAATATAGTTCGTACCCAGATGCATGCTGTTCAGGAGATCGCTGCGATTTATCAAGCGGCGATTCAGTTCTGGAAACATATTGCGAAGGGGTGTATATCAGGACTACCATATACAAGTGTCCTGATGGATGTTCTTATGGCGCATGCCTGCCGACGACAACAATTGCACCGTCATTGAATATATCCGGTGT
>JBDRKV010000044.1:0-3503 GCA_043813745.1 Candidatus Aenigmatarchaeota archaeon
TATTGTTTCAAGATTACGCGGCGCCTCGGTCCTGCACCTAAACATCTTGTGGAACATCTTTGCCAGCTCAATGCATTTCGTGCTCTCGCCATGGTTGACTATTATTCTTCTGGGCTTTGTGCGCAAGGCCTCCACGAAGTGCACCAGCTGATTCTGGTCGCTATGGTCGCTGAATCCCTCAACGGTTTCAACGCGCAGCTTCATTTCAAGCCCGCGTTCCTTGTTTTCAATAGGTACCATCTTCCAGCCCTTTTGTATACGACGACCAAGCGTGCCCTCGCCTTGATACCCGACGAATATCATGCAGTTTTTCGGATCATGCGCGAAAGCGGTTAGATATTCCATTATAGGTCCGCCAACCAGCATGCCGCTTGTTGAGATTATTACAGAAGGCTTGGCTTCTGCTATGACTGCCTTGCGCTCCACGGCACTGCCAATGCCTTTTAGTCTAGCGTCTAAAAATGGATTGTTTCCGCGGTGCAGGATTTTATTCTGTACGTCCCTTGACATGAACTCCGGATATGCGGTGTGTATGGCCGTGGCGTCCCACAGCATGCCATCCAGATATATGGGTATATTCAAGTCCGTCTCAGATAGAGCAAGTATGACGTCCTGCGACCTGCCCACAGCAAAAGACGGGATTAAGACTTTGCCGCCATTTGCAATGGTTTCTTTTATGACGCTGACCAGCTTTTTTTCAGCCTCGTCGTATGGCGGCTGTATTTCTGTTCCATACGTGGACTCTATAATCAATGACTCCACGCGCGTGAAATTCGTGGACGCCTGCTCGAACAATTTCGTCCTGCCGTATTTCATGTCTCCGGTATAAAGCAGATTATGCAGCCCTTCTCCTATATGTATATGTACGCTTGATGAACCAAGAATATGTCCCGCATTCTGCAATGTCAGTCGCATGTCCGGGGCAATATCGCTGACTTCTCCGTAATTAAGTACAATACAATGCTTGAGCATCTCTTCCATGTCTTTCGTGCTGTACAACGGTTTCTCGCCTTCACGCTTGTTAATTTTTATGTAGTCAAGCTGCAGCATGGTCATCGTGTCGCGCGTTGGCGCTGTGCAATATAACGGCCCCTTGAATCCATAATGATACAGGTATGGCACTAAGCCGCCGTGATCCATGTGCGCGTGCGAAACTATTACCGCGTCCAGCTCTTGTATCTTGAACTCCGGCGCGTCCAGGTGCGGATAAGGTTCTATATCCTTTTTCACAGAGAGCCCGCAATCAAGCAACAGGTTTGTCTGGGGCGTTTGCACTAGCACGCACGAACGCCCGACTTCTCTGAACCCACCCAATGATGTCATCCTGATCCATTCAACGTTCTTCTTCTCGTCTACGTATATTTTCTCGCCCAGTGTGTTCAAAAATTTCTTACGATGGCCTGCTTCTGAATGCAGCATTTTCCTTATCATACGTATGATTTCCGAGTCAATCACAGGCGCGCGCTTTATCTCCGGTGTCCACATCGTGTTGTTTTTTATCTCGTTCAGCGTCATGCCGCCCCTTCCTATCACGAGCCCGGGCTTGGACGCGTGGATGACGACTTTTGCAAACTCCGGCTCGAAATAAATGTCCTTTATTCCCGCATCCTTTGGTACGTTCTTGTTGATGAACTCCTTCACCATTTCCTCGGTCTTGAGCACAGACGGATCCGCTCGTACTTCTATGCGCTTTTTTATTTTGTCCACTATGCTCTTGATGAGCGTAGTGTTGCTCCTGAAGAACTCCTTGTTCTGCGTATAAAGTATTATCTCGCTCCCTTCGTACGACACGTCTGTTATCATCGCATCACTGGGAAGCTCGGATTTTATTTTATCTATTATTTTCATATCTGCACCTCAGTATAGGAAAAACAATATCAGAAAAACATTCTGTTCATGAATTATACAAAAGACTTTATTTCCTCTTCATTCAAAAATTTCATGCCCTTTTCGTCTATGACGCAGACCTGTATCTTTATGCCGCCTGAAAATATGTCGCGCTCCTTGGCAGCCTTTATGGCGTCTATTGCCAGCTTGATGCCGTCTTCTTTTTTCATGCCTTTCTTGTATCTGTCCTCAAGCACGCCGTATGCAAAAGGCGAGCCAGAACCCGTTGACACGTAGTCATCTTCGTCTCCGCCGCCTACAGGATCCAGTGAGTATACATGATATCCGCTCCTGTCATGCCCGCCTAGTATGAGCATGGCCATTATAGGATAGTAGCGGTTGCCCTGCAAAACATTAGAAAGCAATGTATTGACAGCGCGAACCGTGATCTCGTTGTTCCTGCTCAGCTTGTACAAATTTATCTCTGCCTTGAGCACGCGGACAAGCTGTTGAGCGTCTCCAGCTCCGCCAGCCGTAGTCACGGCTATTTTATCGTCAACCTGATAAACCTTCTTGGCGACCTTGCTCGCGATCAGGCTGCCCAAAGTTGATTTACTTTCGCTCGCCAAAATCACAGCATCAGTGCACTTTATGCCAATAGTAGTCGTGCCTTTTTTTACATTTTCGTCCATCAAAACACCCGATAAAGTTATCAGAATTTGTGCTAAATCTTGTTATTAGTATTTACACAAACGTATTTAAATATTAAATTTGCCGCCTGTTTAGAAATTATTCAACCATAGAGTGTTGTAGGCTCTTTTCATCCAAAAAATAGCAACCCAGTCATGAGCGCAAGCCCGACAATGAACATCAGCAGTTGCAGCGCGGATTTGGTCGGCTTTGTTTCCTTATGCAGCTCGGGTATCAAATCTGCGGTAGCCAGATAGATGAACGACCCTGCTGCAAACGGCAGCAGGTACACAGATATGTTCGCAACGATTGCTCCGAAAACAATGACAACAATGACGCCAAGTATGGCAGTGAGCGCAGTCAAGAAATTGAAGAATACGGCTTTCCTTGCGCTGAATCCGCCGTGTATCAATATGCCAAAGTCGCCTATCTCCTGCGGTATTTCGTGCAGCAACACAGCTAACGTAGTAGTCAAACCAATCGGCACGCTTACAAGATAGCTCGCTCCTATGATGATGCCGTCGATAAAATTATGTATGGCATCACCGAACAAATTAACAAAAGCAAATGGATGCGGATGCTCGCTTGAAGTCGGGGTGTGGCAGTGCCTCCAGCACAGGAATTTCTCGGCAACGAACGATACAACAATGCCTGATAAAACAAGCACAGAAGCGCTGAATCCAAACCCCATCTGCTTCGCAGTTTCTGGTAGCAAGTGTATGAACGCATCGCCGAGCAGCCCGCCAGCAGCAAAGCTTACCAAGAACAACAAAATCTTTTTCAGCTTGTCCAGGCCGAGCGATAGCGTTGCAACGCCCACAAGCGATATCAAACTTACAACAACAACACTCAGTAACGCGATTAATTCGTTCATATAAGACACCAATCAAATCTGAAAAGGTTTTCTCTCTTACTATTTAATAAAGGGTTCAAGGCCTCAAAAAATTCCGAACCTTCCAAAGAATATATTAATTCCCGAATAGTCC
>JBDRKV010000045.1:0-4967 GCA_043813745.1 Candidatus Aenigmatarchaeota archaeon
CCCAGCCATAATGAGCGTTTTGTTGACGTTCGCTTCGTCAATAACACCGTGCTCAGCGCACACGCCGTTAAATAATTTGCTACGGCACTGCGGGCAGAACTGGTAAAGAATGGGCCTTTCGAAGATTTCCAGTAGCGTAGCGCTTACCTCTACGTCGTCTCCGACAACCACATCGCTCAGCGTTGATTTCGCGGGTTGCGTCTCAACTTTCATATCTGCTTTTTCCATATCGCCGCTATATCCAAGCCTGACCTCAGGATTTTCTAGGTTATCTTTTTTCGTTATGCAATTACTCAGCTTGGCGACATCGCCGACTCCAAGTGATTCCGCTTTTTTTATCTCATCGTTCCATAATGACATTCGTATGCGTCCGGTTTCGTCAGCTAGCAGCACATTTTGTACCCGGCCAGAGCCGCGCTCGGTCTCGAACTCGCGCACAGGCTGTTTGTCAACAATCTTTCCATAGAATGTTATGTTGCGCATATTGGGAATAATCGAACCTATCTTCAGCTCCTTGATAAGCGGTTGCATGATGCTAACCCCAAGCTCTCTGGCAACAATCACGGCTACACCGTCCTCGGAAATATCAGGCATGTCCTTCTTCTTTTCCACCAATTTTGCCTCTATTTCCTCGCGCAAGAAACCAGCATCAATCATCCTTTGTATTATCATGTCTTTGGATACCATGCAATAAGCTTATACCTGAAATTTTAAATAAAGAAAGGCCGCTACTTTTTAACCTTTTCGTGTATCCTCACAGAATTCGTGGATATTGTCACAGGTATGGGTATTGCAGCTTCCAAGAGTTCCACGGTTATTTCATTCTTCGTCTCGTCAACGCGCGTTACCTTGGCGTTCTCGCCCTTGAACGGGCCGCCTATGATTTCAACTATGTCTCCGACCTCTACTTTTATCTCACTCTTCTCCGGAATCAGGAATCTCTCAAGATCTTTCATATCGACATTTTTGTTCACGATGCCGCGTATGTGTGGGACGTTCCTTATCGCGGCTTCTATTGCAGAAAGAGGGCCCTCAATGAATATGTATCCTTTTAGTTCTTCAGGATGGAACACAGCTTTCACATTTATCGGGTTCTTCGGATTTTTTATGGCTGTTATGAGTGATTCTACCACAACGTTTTCTCTACCAGTCGTCGTCCTTACAGCCACTATTATAGATTTTTCCTCGACAAACGGCACAGCCTCCTCGGCTTCTGCGGTTTCGTCATGCTCAACAGTTTCTTCGCTCATTATACACCACCAAGTGCCTTGACTATCAGAAATATTACAAATCCTATTACGCCCACTATGAGAATTCCAGCGCCTGTTATTTTCACACTGAGCTTGTATTCATCCTTGTCTGGCTTGCTCGAAACCATGAGCACGCGCCTGGACTGTCGGATGAAGTTCTTGATTTTTTCCATTACCATTCTATTATCTCGGCTCTCCCCTAAACGAGTAAAAATGATAACCGGGAAGAATATTTAATTAATGTCGTGAAAGGTTTAAAAACACGATTAGAAAGCCCAATCAGTCCTCTTCAATGAAATCAATGCCCAGGACGTTTTCAATTTCTTTCTTCTTTTCCTTGGTGAATGTCTTTATGGGCCCGTATATCTGCGGCGATTCGACGCCGGTTACTATCATCATCGCGCGTATGCTGTCGCCTAGCTCCTTGATTATCTGTGCTCCCCATATTATTTTCGCGTTCTTATCTAACCGTGCAGTCACAGCTTCAACGATTTCCCTGCATTCATTCAGCGAGATGTCTGTTCCGCCAGACACGTTAATCAGTGCACCTTTCGCGCCGTCTATGTCGACATCAAGCAACGGATTGTTCAACGCCCGCTCGACGGCCTCTAACGCTCTGTTATCAGTATCAGAATCACCCATGCCTATCATTGCAAGCCCACCATTGACCATGACCGCGCGTATGTCTGCAAAGTCTAGGTTGACCAGTCCAGGCCTTGTTATGAGTTCTGCAATACCTTTCACAGCATTTACCAGTATCTCGTCAGCAACCTTGAACGCGACGGTTATTGAAACATCAGGAACTATCTGTAACAACTTATCATTCGGTATCACGATTAATGTATCCACCACAGATTCCAGCTTGCGCAATCCTTCTTTTGCGTTCTCCATTCTCTGCATGCCTTCCATTGTAAATGGTAATGTAACAATACCGACAGTCAGTGCGCCGAGCTTTTTTGCGATGTCGGCGATTACTGGCGCGCTTCCAGTCCCGGTTCCGCCGCCGAGCCCGCACGTGACAAATACCATGTCGCTGTTTTCAAGCGCAGACTTTATCTCGTTCTTGCTTTCTTTCGCAGCCTCTTCCCCGATCTTCGGGTCTGCGCCGGCTCCAAGCCCGCCTGTTATCTCTTTTCCAATAAGAACCTTGATATCCGCATCAGAATAAAGCAAGTCCTGCGCATCGGTGTTTATCGCAACAGCTTCTGCGCCCACGATACCAACCTGCATCAGCCTAGTTATCGTATTGTTGCCGCCGCCGCCACTTCCAACAACTTTTATTTTGGCTTTCCTGTCATTAAGAATCCGTTTGAACTCTTCGTCAGCAGTATTTCTCTTGGTCATTGAATCACGTTCAGCTTTTGATTATTGTATCATTGTCTCTAAAAATATTTAAGTATGTGATTAGTGGTTTTTGCCAGCAAGCAGCGGGTATTTATATATAATAGTAGGAGTAATAGTAGTAATAGATTAGACAGTTTCCAGTAAATTTGACAGGATGTGAAGTCATGAAGTTAAAATGTAGTCACTGCGAGCATGTATGGATAACCAAGAAAGAAAAACAACCCGTGTTGTGTCCGAGATGTAAGCTCAGCCTTTATTATCATGCGCCTGTGGTTCTTTCCAAATAAAGTCCGTGGTGGCATTTGCATAGGTTTTAATTAGTTCTCTAATTTTTTCCTCGAATATAGAATTTATTTTGAGCATGGTTATCTTTGCCTTGTTCTCGGCGACCTCCAACTCGTCGGCTGTTATCGTGAACATCTTCAGTATTGATTCTATTTTCTTCTTTGTTTCGGTAACATGCTCAACGATCTTCAAGTGGTAGAGCAATTTTTTGCCGGCAAGCGGGTGATTGAAGTCCACGCGTATGCGCCCGCCAAGTGTTGATTGTATGCGCCCCTTTACGCCCGAAAAATCAACAATCATCCCGGTCATTGGTCTTTTTCTCTGGAAAACCTTTTCAGGAATTATCTTCATAAGTTTGGGATTCCTTGTACCAAAGCCATCTTCTGGTGAAATAATAATGTCCTTTTCCTCGCCGGCTTTCATTTCAGTCAGGGCCTTTTCAAGTCCAGGTAGCGAGAGCTCGGAGCCAAGTATGATAGGCACTGGTCCATACGTCATCCTGCTATTATATATATTTTCCTTCTTTGCAATCTCCTCGCTAGTCAGGTCGAATATTTCTCCGTCTTCAAGCCTTGCAACGAATTCTATCAATACTATATCGCCTTTCTCCATTTCAACCAACAAGATACATCAAAACAAACGTTTAAAACATTTTAATTAAGCAGCAGAATAATTCTTATGCGGCACATATTCGTTGTCATGCTATGTATGTTGTTACTGTTTCCAGCAGTGCACGCAACGGACGTCGTTCCGTTCATTAATCCAACAGACAGTTATTCACATCTCCAGTCATTCATAGCAAATTCAAACGAGCTAAAAATAGCTACGTACACGTTCACAAGCCAAGCTATAGCAAATATGCTCCTCTCCCTGCATGCCAACATAACGATAATAGCAGACGCAAGCCCGGTAGGTGGGTTTCCTGAAATATCCAACAACATTTTCTGCCAACTGCTCGAAAATAACATATCCGTCTACCTCTACACTGGTCCTTTGAACTATCATCATGCAAAATATATCGTAAAATCAGATAGCGTCTTGGTGTCCACGGAGAATCTCGGGGACGACGGCTATCCTAGCGATGGCCAAGGCAACCGCGGCTGGTCGGTAATCGTTGACGATGAAGCTATTTCAAAAGAATTCAGCAGGATATTCCAGGAAGATTTGAAGAATTCAAAACCATTCATCTGCAGCCAAACAGCATATAATTCTATTACTACTCCTACAACCATTGTGTACGATGTTTACAATGGACAGTCAGTGCGTGCGGTCTTCGCGCCAGACGCGACAAGCGATATCCTCAAACTGATAAACTCAGCAGAAAAGTCCATCTATGTGGAGCAGTTCTACATCTACAAGTACTGGGGCGTTGGCATTAATCCATTCCTTGACGCGATTTTGAACAAGGCAAGGAAAGGCGTTGTCGTAAAAATTCTATTGGACAGTACATATTACAATCTGGACAAAGCAGACAAGAACAGCAATATCAACACAATAAGCTATCTGAATGAAATAGCAGGAGCAGAAAATCTCAGACTTGAAGCAAAATTAGCCGATGCAGTGAAGCTTGACGTGGTGAAGTTTCATATCAAAGGCGTTATAGTGGACGAAAAAACCGCGTTCGTATCAAGCATCAACTGGAACAGGAACTCTGCGACAAACAACCGCGAGGCCGGCGTGCTCATAGAAGGCAGCGCAGCCAAATACTTCTCAAACGCTTTTTTAAATGACTGGAACAACGGCGAAGCAAGCGACATAACCGGGCTGATAACCGAAAACCCAAACAACGCCCTGATAATATTTTTATTGGTTGTTATAGTGGCTGTCATTGTCTATAGGTTTAAAAGATTTGCTACTGTCTAGTTTTCTATGTTGTTCACAAGAACAAGTGAATGGAAAGGTTTTCTTTCAATAGCAGACGAAAAGGCGTTGAACGAGCTTCTAGAGCGCGTAGCTGCATACAGACCAGCATACAAGAATGCTGATGAAGTCAAGACTGCTCAGCTATGGTGCGCCACATTAGAGTTGCAGAAGCAGAACCAAAAGCTCCAGGAACGGATTCGTCGTTTAGAGTTCATTCTTGAAGGC
>JBDRKV010000046.1:0-3620 GCA_043813745.1 Candidatus Aenigmatarchaeota archaeon
AAGGCATTAGAAATGCCTTTGAGATCTAGAAGGTATTTTCCAATACCTTCTTAGACTTTGGTTTAAAAAATTTAGAAGCAAGGATTGGCCATGGAGCAGCGTGGCGTTATAATAATCGGGGCTGGCGTGGCCGGGTCGTGTCTTGCCAAACTACTGCAAAAACAGGGCATAGATGCGTTGGTGATAGAAAAAAGCAAGGATGTTCTCGTAAAAGACAGCGGGCTCGTTTCCACGCGGCTGTTTAATTTTTTCGATGGAAATGTTGCAAGGCATTTCATCAAGGACGAGATAAGACGCATGTGTTTTGTTTCTCCGGAAAAGAATACGACGACGCTAGAGACGGATGAGCCGTTTGCGCTAATACTAAAGAGAAGGCAATTTGAGGAGAGCCTGCGTAAAAATTTAGACATTATTTATGAAAAACCATGGAAAATAGATTATTTCAATGACCACTGCCATGTGTGGACTGACAAGAACGACTATGAATGTAAGATGGTTGTTGGCTGCGACGGCTGCCATTCATTTGTTAGGAAGCAGGCGGGTTTGCCAGACTTGAAATGCGTGCATGGCGTTATTGCGAGGACTGAAAAAAGCGAGCCCACGGACGTAACTGTTTTTCTTAACAAGAATTACTCACAGGATGGGTTCGCGTGGCACATACCGCAAAACAATGAATACGGCTTGCTTGCCGAAAACAACATTGACGTTGGTTTGAGTGCACTGAAGCAGGATATGCTTGGCGACCAGGATGTGCAAATACAGGCAGCGCCAATACCCATTGGCTTTGCAAAGAGCTTTGCTCATAGGACATTGCTCGTAGGCGATGCTGCTTCGCAAACAAAGCCTTTGACAGGCGGAGGCATAATCTTCTCCATGACGTGCGCAAAGCATGCAAGGGACGCAATATGTTCTTTTTTGGAAAAAAACAGCCTTGATTGTTTGGGTGATTATGAACGAAACTGGCGCAATGACATCGGCACGATGATCAAACAGCAATTATTTTTCAGGAAGGTATATTCAAGAATGGGCAACAAAACTATGGAAAAGCTGTTCAATACTTTCAAAAGTGATATCGAGTCGTTCAGGCACGTGGATTACGATAACCTACTCGAGCAACGCAAGAACTTATCCAGGACAAAGCTTGTTTCAGCGTCGTTAAGGATGCCTGTAGTCATTATGAGAGCAATCCTTTGAAAATCAATATGCTTTTAAATTCTTTCTGTAAATGGTTTTTGTGGTAATTGTGGATGAACAAAGTTCTGATGAAACCCAAGATGAAAAACCAGATGAAAGACCGCATGAAAACCCTGAGGAAAAAACAGGTTTGACGTTGCTGCCTTCTGGAAAAAGCACTGAATTTGGCGATAAATTCTCAAAATATATCACCAAGCAGAAGGCAATGAAATTCGCAAAGAAATACTGGGTTCCAATACTTCTTTTGGTTATCTTTATCATGGCGTACAACATGCGCCTGTCTGGCATTGTCATGCCTGACGGGACTTATCGCTGGCCATACCTGCGCAATATCGACTCATACGCGCTCACGAGAGAGATGCAGATGATCCTTGACAACAACTGGGTCATGCCTGCTGTGGATACACTCAAGCTCGCGCCTGAAGGCGAAATAAAAAATACGCAACTCTATCCATATCAATATCTTGGCGCACTAAGTTATTCATTCTTAAAATTGTTTGATCCTGGCCTGCAGTTCTGGGAATCAATGATATATCTGCCGGCAATTCTCGGCGCGTTAATGGTAATACCCGCATACTATATAGGCAAACTACTCTATGACAAAAAGGCCGGCGTGATTGCCGCGTTTCTAATGGTGTTCGTGCCTGCTATTACTGCGAGGACTCTTGGAGGAGACCCGGATACAGACGCGATATCCATGCTGCTCACGCTTGTAAGCATGGCAGCGTTCCTGGTAGCATACAAGAGCATTGGAAACAAATTAACCAAGAAAACCGTCATTTATTCGATATTGGCAGGAATTGTTTTAGCGATATATGCGTACACGTGGGCTGGTGCGTGGCATATACCAGTGCTTATCCTTGGATTTATCATACTCAAGATAGTGCTTGACTTTGTCATGACCAAAGGAAGCATTTCAGAGCGCGCCAGACATACTGTAAAGGCGAACAAGCTTGTTGTGTATTCGTTCGTAATAATACTCATTGCATACTCAGCGCTCATCGCTCCGTGGTTCAAGCTTGGGTTTGTGGTAGACACATTTACAACACCGTTTCAGATGCTTGGGTTTTATGGCGGTGGAGAGTTCAAGACAGAAGAAGGAAGAGACGTGCCTAATGTATACGTGTCTGTTGCCGAGTTGCAGTCAGGCGGCTCGTTCAGTGATGTAGCTCAGCGCGTCGGCACTGAGTTTTTCATACTAACGTTTATTTTCGCGCTGCCGTACTTGGTGTTATCCTACATAACCACAAAGCGACACCTGGACACAGTGCTGCTGATAATTTTATGGACCGTGGGACCGCTCATTGCCGCCATGGCTGCTATACGGTTTTCATCGATACTTGCGCCGCCGGTTGTCATTGGAACGAGCATAATACTCGCAAAAGCGTGGCGCCTGGCTCTCGGAGAGGACAAAGCAATATTGGAGTAATCAATGGAGGATTTTTACATGGCTAGTATCATATGCAAGGTGTATGGCATTGTTGACCTCTTAGCAGCATTGCTGCTGTTCGTTGGAAACGTGCCTGTACCGGACATCGTGAAGTACATAATTATAATAATTTTCATAGTAAAGGGAGTGCCGAGTTTGTTTGGGTGATTGCATGAAACTAAATTACAGATATATTGTGATATTCATCGTTGCCATAATAACGTTGTGGCTGCTAAAAGCACCGTTCGACAACAGCTATGCCATATCGCAGCAGTCCGGGACGGTCTTGAATGATAACTGGTGGAATGCGTTGAATTGGATAAAGAATAACACGGCGAGCTGCAGCGTTGTCGCTACATACTGGGACCCAGGACACTTCATAACAGGTATTGCTAACAGGGCGGTTGTGTTTGACGGCACGTCGCAGGGCGCTTTCCGCACGATAACAGATGCAAACGGCAATGAAACCGTCTACTCAAGGATACAAGATATTGCTACTGTGCTCTATACGGACGACGAGGATTTAGCGGTTGAAATATTGGAGCGGTATAAATTTGAAAATTGCAGTGATCCGTTATATTTTATAGCTTCTGCTGATTTGCTTTCAAAAGCTGTTTGGTGGACTTATTTTGCGACATGGGAACCTGTCACAAAGGGCAAGATGATGTCCTACGCAATTGTCTACCTAACGGAAACCAAGCCACTGCTTGCTGAAAATGCCATAAGCTATACATATGACGTTGGTGACGGGCGCTCGTTCGTTATATACGATAGGAATGACACGCTACAACCGTTCTTTGTTCAACAGAATACGTTCTTGAAAGTGGAGAAGGTGTTTGCTGTTGATTCCAAGGGCAAGTCATACTTTTTACAGACGCCGGATGCTGAGATAAAGGGAACTATATGGGTTTCTTTTGACAAGCAGACCGCGATATTCATACCGCCTGAACTGGAGAACTCGATGTTCACGCGCATGTTCCTGTTCAACGGATATGGG
>JBDRKV010000047.1:0-2990 GCA_043813745.1 Candidatus Aenigmatarchaeota archaeon
ATTAAGCGCTTCTGTGCCATTCTTTTCAACATCGTCCCTGCCGGCGACGAGTTCCCTTGCTCTGGCTGCGAACTCTGCGGCTTTTGTATTCATGTTTTCTATGCTTGCCGCGCTATCCTCAATCATAGTGGTGTCTTCTGCAAACGTTATTCTTGAGTCAGACGCGTAATTTGTCCAATCTATGACTATAATGTACTTGGAGCCAAATGACGAATGGACGTAAACTATACCATCTTTATAGCCCCAATTTATTGAGGTGGCGTTTGAATATACACGGCTGGGGATAGCGTTCGCGTAAACAGATATGGTTCCAGGATTTTCAGTGTCCAGCTCTATTCTCAGCTGGTTCTCGCTTGGATAGTATGAGGTCCTTGGGCCGATAAGCATCATGGTTTCCGGCACAATAAGATAATCGTCCACAATGGCATATGTCCATGTTTCGTTGGCAAGCAATGTAACGTTTCTGACGACGTTTTTCTCTTCAATCACGACCTGTTCCTGGACGGTCTGGTTGGAAGGATTAGTCACGTAATAGACCTTTAGCAGGCGGCTGTTCTGGGTGTGGTAATTCGCCATGGTTTTTTCAAATACGCTTGGCTGTAATATAACGACGCTATCTTGCGTGTCGTTTGTCAGCCTGCTCCCGAAGACTGATTCCATTATCAATACCGGATTAAGGAGAACGAATAACAGCACCACTGCTGTCAGCGATATTAATCCAAGTTCTACAGCACGCGTCACGTCCACACCGCATAATAATATGTCGCTAAAAATATTAATACGGGTCCAATGCTTTTTCTTGAAAAGAAAACGCCTTGGAGAACCCTAAAATAATAGGTGGCTGATGCAAATTATACCTACATCTTCTCTGGAGCTTCAATTCCTAGCAACCATAAGCCATTTTTTAAAACTACTGCTACTGCTTCCACGAGTGCCAAGCGTTGCGGTTCGTTTGGCTCGTCTATGACTTTTATGCTGTGGTAGTATTCATTGAACGCGGCAGCGAGCTCGTTCAAGTACGTAGCTATGAGATGCGGATGATATTGCGCGCCAGCGGTTTCTACGACGCTTGGAAACAAGGATAATTTTTTTATTAGTTGTTTTTCCAGATTTTCGTCTAATTTACTGAATTCGCTTGTTCCTGACGCATGGCGTGACTTGCGTAAAATGGATTTTGCGCGGGCGTGCGTGTATTGCAGATACGGCCCGGTATCGCCTTCGAACTGGACGACTTCCTGCTCATTGAAGACTATGGTCCTGTTCGGATTTTGCGACAGCATTGAGTATTTTACTGCTCCGATGGCTATCTGCCTTGCGCGCAATTCAAGTTCCTTGTCGGATATCTTTTTGTACCGTTTTTTGATCTCGTGCTCAGCTAGTTCCATTAGCTTCTTCAGCGTATCGTCATAGAGAACAACAACGCCTTCCCTGGACGCCATTTTTCCAGTCGGCAGTATAACAAGCTCGTAAGAAATATGCTTTTCCTTTTTTGCTATCTTCGGGTTCGAAAGTTCGAATGTTTTTATTAATTGTCTGAAATATAGTGTTTGTTCTGAGCCCACGACGTGTAGAATCATGTCCGGCTTGTACTCTTTGTTTTCCAGCTCTGCCAGATACAGGTCTTTAGTGGAATATAGCGGCGTGCCGTCTGATTTCAGCAATAGGAATATGCCTAAACTGGACTTTTTTAAGTCCATGACTACGGCTCCTTCGCTTTTTTTGGCAATGCCTTTTTCAAGAAGCGACTTTACAATCTCCACGCCTTTTTTCTCGACTTGGCTTTCGAAATAAAATCTGTCAAACTTTACGCCAAAATCAGGATAAATCGTTTTTTCAAAATAATCTATGCTCCATTGGCGCGTCTTCTTCCATAATTCAAGCAGCTTTTTGTCGCCTGCATATAGTTTTTGGTTTATTTCATTTACTTCCTTGGCTATTTTTTCATCTTTTCCCGCAGTGCTGGCTTTTGCATACACGGTGCCCAGCCACTTGCCTTTGTCTTTTTCAGGTTCTTTCAGCCCTAATTTCTTGAGGTTCAGCATGCCCCACATTGTCTTCGCGACATGCATGCCCACGTCGCCCTGGTAATTCGCTCGCACGACTGTGGAGCCGTTCTTTTCCAGAAGCCTGGCTATTGATTCTCCCAAAGAAATATTCCTGGTATGTCCTATGTGGAATGCCTTGTGCGTGTTTGCGTGGCAGAATTCAACCATGATTTTCTCTTTCTTTGGCGCGCCTGCGCCAAAGCGTTCTTTTTCCTTTAAAATCTGTTTCATAACGTCGTCATTGAACAAACTGTAATTGAGATAAAAGTTCATGTAAGGGCCTACGGCGACTACGTTTGCTATTAGGGATTTTTTCGGCAGTTTCTTTTTTACTTGTTCTGCTAACTTTTTGACGTCTTCAGGCTTGGTGCCATAACAAGGTATGGATAAATCAGCGTCGATTTCTTTGGGCGGCTGTTCGACATGACTCTTGCCGCTAACGCTTTTGACTTCGTCTACGAATTTTTTCCACGCGTCCATGATTATCACTTATTTTATTCAATTTAAATTACTAAATTGTGCACCTGGTGGAACAATGCCCACCAAAATGCTAAAGCTTTTTATGTTCATTCCAACACTTTCTTGGTTATGAAATACAAATCTTCTCGCAAAGGTGAATTCAGGGGATCGCCTGATGGCCAGCCGCCTGCAGGTGGCTGTCTTGCAAGAAACTATGTTGCACTGAAAGTTGCAGATAGACATAGACAAGTAGTTAGGAAAAGTCCAGATGCTAGGGAACATTGTGCTGCCATAATGGATGAGGTAACTGATGGCGGAAGAAGGCGACTGGATTGCAATGTTCCTCCAGAATATTTGTTCTGATTTTTCTATTACTTCTTTTCCTTAACATATGTGAAAAACAAAGTTTTCAATATCTCGACGAAAGCTTAAGCTTTCTGTTGCAGATAATCCAAAACTGCCGCTACTAGGATAGGAAACGCCAAG
>JBDRKV010000048.1:0-40420 GCA_043813745.1 Candidatus Aenigmatarchaeota archaeon
GCAGAAGACACCACTATGATTGAGGATAGCGCGGCAAGCATAGAAAACATGAATACAAAAGCCGCAGAGTTCGCAGCCAGAGCAAGGGAACTCGTCGCCGGCAGGGACGATGTTGAAAAGAATGGCACAGAAGCGCTTAATGAATTAAATAGAACGCTGGAAGAGAGCAAGAAACTGGTTGACCAACTCAATAGCATGAAACAGTCAAGGGAACACCTGGAATCAGCTGCCACGGGAAATGTTATTCTATCGCCGATAAGCGCGATATTCGGTGTCATAGTGATAGTAGCTATAATAATCTTCACGATCCAGGCTGTGTTTTTCAGCAGCCCGAAAGAAAAAAGCCCTGAAAACGTCGAAGAAAAAAACAATGGTGAGACAAATGATCAGTAAAATATTCATGGCAGTCGCATGCATGCTCCTAGCCGGAACAGCATACGCAGGCGTGCTTCCGCTCAACCCAGAGAACATAGTCAATGACAGTTTCGTCGTCCAAGACAACATAACCTACGAGATAATAATGAAGGAAGTAGTCAACCCGTCGCAGCCAAACGAACGCATAATAATATTCGTCCAGGATGTGCAAAAATTATCCGAACTAGAAGCAAAAAGAGCGCTGGCTGCCGAGAAAAAGATGAATGCAGAAAACGAGCTGCAAGAAGCAGAGGCAGAGATAGCAGGCATTGAAAACCAGACTAGCGAAGTCGTGGCACGAATAGCCATGGCAAACCAGGAAAAGGCAGACCTGCAGTCCATGCTTTCAGCAGAGCTAGATAAACAGAAAAATATTTCCAGCAACCTTGCAGGAAATATTATCGTGTCGCCTACAAACCTCATGATAATCGTCGTCCTTACCGTCATAATCTTGATAGTCGGCATTGCTGCGAAACTGGGTTCGTTCTTCAAGGAAAAACCTGGTGAAAAAGAAGCAGCAGAAAGCGAAGCTGCTAAAAAAGAAGCAGCAGAAACCAAAGAAGCCGCTGAAAAGGCAGTAAAAAGCGGAGAAGTGAAAAAAACCAATGAACAGCCTGCTACAGCAGATGACACGCAAACAAGCACAGAACCCGATAACACTGATTCTGAACCAAATGCTTAAAAATAAAGCAGCTAAGAAAGCATGATGCTAAGAAACACTATCGTGTTTGATTTTGACGATGTCCTGGTAAAATCCTGGGAAATAAACCGCCACGTCGCAGAAGAACTGTCAGTGCAAGCCGGGTTGAAGCCCTTGCCGCCAGGAACATACAGAAAGGAATATGGTGCTCCGTTTGAATATTTAACGAAAAAATACTGGGAAATAACCGTAGGAGAATTTATCGCCCTGCTCAAAAAGCATGCCTTATCAATACCGCCCTACTCACCAGTAGAAGGCACAATTGAGACATTAAAAAAGCTGGAAAAAAACCACGCGCTTGGCATATTGACATCCCGCGATTGTCATAGCATGCCCCACATGTTTGAGACATCAGGCATACCGGAAAAGCTTTTTTCGTTTGTCATTACAGAAGACGATTGCCACGTCCACAAGCCAGACCCGCTGGTCTTCAAGCACGTGAGAGACGTTGTGAAAGGAGATTTCTGTTACGTAGGAGACAACCATGAAAAAGACTGGCCAGCAGCGCGCGATGCAGGCGTGCCGTTCATAGCAGTGACGTCAGGATTGTCAAACAGGGAAGATTTCATCAAAGCCGGCGTCCGGCCAGAAAGAGTGCTGCAATCCATCAGCATGCTGCCGGATTTCATGTCAAGCAACAATGTCTTTAGCGCTTCTCCACAAGCATAACAAGTTCCAGTTCTTTTCCAGGAACAAGCTTTTTTTCCAGCACCTTGAACCCTTTCAATTTTTCCAGAATCATTTTTTCCTTTTCATCCACGTTGTCCTTGTTGCAGAACAGCGAAACAAGCATCTTGCCATTATTTTTCAAAACGCGAGACATGTCTTTGGCGTCCGTTATGAGATGTATCGTATCCAGGCATACCAAAGAATCAAAGCGCTCGTTTTCAAACGGCAGCTTTTCTGCGCTGCATAATATCTTGTTCCTAAAGCCGCAGGCTTTGAACATCTTCTTGTCAGGCTCCACGCACACAAATCCGCCTGTGGAAAAGCCATTTTCTTCCAGAAACTCTTCAAAGAAACCGCTTCCCGCGCCCACATCCAGCGTGCTGGCTAAATTCATTTCCTGCAACATAGGTAGCATTTGTTTATACTTTTCAAATTGTATCTGCTTCCAGCTGTCATACACGTTACTGAAAAACGACATAGTATTAAATAAGAAGATAAACTTAAAAAAAAGTTTAAATTGCATTTAGTCGATACACTTTGAAAATTTATTCCATGACTTCTTTTATTTTCTGTGCAACGAAATCGACAACTGCTTGATCCAAAGGCAGGCTAAAGGATTTCTTGTAACGCCTGTCACCCTCAGTCGTGAAGAAACCACGGCTGATAGAGATGAAAACGTTCTCGCCTTCTTCTGTCAAAGCTTTCTTTTTGGCTACTTCAACGAATTTGTTCTCGCCAAACTTGAGCTCTTCGGATTTGATTGTCTCAAATTCTACCATTTTTATCTTTCAACTCCTTTTGTTTTGTATTGTCTAATTGGAAGCAAAGCTTAAAAACGTTTTAATTTGTAGAGTAAAGTTTGAATTTTATGAGCATCCAAATGGCATAGTAAATGTTATGGCAAAGGAAGAGTTCGATATTCATCAGCTAAGGAAAGAGTTGGTGAGGATTAGAGTTGACTTATCATACACGCTGGGATGCATAGCAAATGGTGAGAAAAGACCAAAACCCCTCACTACTTATCAACACTGAAAAACTCCTTAATATGTTTCTCAGGCTCAGTGGTCGCCTTTATCTGCATGTTGACTGGCAGGATCCTCTTGTAATTCAGCCAGCCAAAACGCTTGTCCATGAACACGCACACGCCCCTATCTATTTCAGAACGTATGCAGCGTCCAGCAGACTGTATGGCCCTTTGAACAGCCGGATACGAGTAAGCGTATTCCCAGCCCCTGCCGAATTTGCCGTCATAATAGCTTATCAATGACTTGGTCTTTAGCGTTGGACGTTCAAGCGACAAACCTACTATTATGACGCCATTCAGGTTTAGTCCTGGAAAGTCCACGCCTTCGCCAAACGAGCCCGCCTGCACGCCGGCAAGCACAGCGTTTTGGTTTTTCACGAAATTATCGTAGAAATCAGCCTTTTGGCTTTTGCTCATCTCAGGCTCTTCTATAAACATGGTCTTTTCAGTGCGCACGTAATGCACGATGTCGCCGAGCATCCTATACGAGGGAAAGAACACAGCCACATTCCCGCGAATAGCATTCACGCATCTGCTGATATAATCGCCGAATTTCATATACTCGTCCGTGCAGCGGTTTTCATACTTGGTTGTCACGTCTGGTATAAGCAAGTCCAGCCTGTTTTTAGTAGGAAACGGCGACGTGTATTCAGCACATCGCGTCCTGGATTTGTCAAATCCGAGCAAATCTATGTACATCTGCGCGGGCTTCAGCGTGCCTGACATGCATATGCATGCATGAACAGAATCAAGTATGTCTCTCGAGAGCAGTGCAGGATCCAGACAGTCATAGCTCAATGCTATATACGGTCTGTTGCTCCTCCCCCTGTCTTCACTCACAATACGCGTGAACCCGTTGAAGTCCTTGCGCCACATGTCCAGGAAATCTCCAACAGAGCCGATTGATGATTTCTGTTTCTTGGCGCGTATCTCTTCCCCAATGTCCTGCATCTGCACGACCAGTTCGTCGTAATCATGCAATTCTTCAACCAGCTCGCTCTTTTCTACGAAACGTTCTTCTTTCGTATAGATGCCTTGCAATACGCTGTTCAATTGTTGCATATAATCAGCTACCTCGGGCGCATACGCGATTGATTCCTTGTACGCGGCGCGCAAGCCAATGCTCGTGAGCCGCCTTGAAAGCAGCTTTATTATCCTGTTCGGAAGATTATGCGCCTCGTCCACGACAAGTATAACATCGTCAAGTTTTTTTTCAGCCTTGCCCAGAAGCTGCTCGCGCGCAGAAGAAAAAATATGATAATAATCAGACACCACGACGTCTGCTTCGCTGATAAGGCGGACAGCCATTTCAAATGTGCAGAAACGCTGCGTTAGCTCTTTTAGTTGCTCTGCGTGCAGCGGTCCTTGGGCGCGCACGACAGATAAGCATCCGAACGCGCCTGGCGTTAGTTTTGTTCCGTCTTTTGTCCGGTTGTAAAACGCGCATTCATGTTTTTTACGTTTTGACTTGCAGAATTCGCTGAAATCAGAAGACGATAAATATTCATATACTGGCTGGGAGCACAGCCACTTCTTGCCGATTATGTCCACAGCAGTGATATCCGTGCCAGAGGTTTTGGCAATCTGTTTCAGCGTGTCTATAGCCATCCTATGCTGCGAGTGCCTGGGCGTCACAAAGAAAACAGTCTTGTTATGCTCAAGCGCGTATTCCAGCGTCGCAGAAAGCACAGCAGCTGTCTTGCCAATGCCAGCAGGCGCGTCTGCAAGCAGATGCTTTCGTTCGTTTACAGCTAGAGCAACGTCCTCCATGAATTGTTTCTGGCCTTCGCGCACCTGAGAGAACGGAAAGAATTTGTTCATGCTTATTTCATGGATTTGTAAATTTAATAACTAGAAATTTATTCAGGTATGGCCGAAGCAGTTCTAATTAAGCCGCACATCATATAAAGTTCGTTATTAACAAGTACTTCTGGCATGCTGTAACGCAAATTAGGACAATGAAAATCTGGACGCATTCCTTCAGTCTTATGAGCACTAAGCAAGCAGCAAGTGTATGTCAGTTTATCCTTCTCGAACGTTCCTTGCTCACTACCATTATTCCCAATACAATGACATACCTTTCTACTTCTACTATCGTCTAGCATACGAATCTGATTTAAGCTATGCCCAAAACCTTTTTAAGCATTCATATTGAAAGATAACAAAATCCGTGATTGCAATGAAACAATATGTTTATTTTTTCGGCGAGATGAAGGACTCAAAGACCCACAAAGACGTCCTAGGTGGGAAAGGAGCCAATTTAGGCGAGATGACAAACATAGGAATTCCTGTTCCGCCCGGCTTTACGATAACAACCGAGGCATGCAAATACTTCTATGATAATAACAAAAAATACCCGTCAGAGCTGCAAAAGCAAATAGATGATAACTTGAAGAAATTAGAGCAGAAAATGGGCAAGAAATTAGGCGTGGATTTATTAGTTTCCGTCCGTTCCGGAGCAGCAGCATCCATGCCAGGTATGATGGACACTATTTTGAATCTAGGACTGAACGACAAGAACGTCATGGATTTTGCAAAGAAGAGCGGCAATGAACGCTTTGTATGGGATGCTTATCGCCGTCTTTTGCAGATGTTCGGAGACGTCGTGATGGGCGTGGAGCACAAGCACTTCGAAGAAATATTGTCAAAAAAGAAAGAGACAAAAGGCGTTGAATACGATACTGATTTAGATGCAAAAGACCTCAAAAACGTCGTCGATGAGTACAAGAAGCTGATTAAAAAAGAAGCCAAGAAAGACTTTCCGCAGGATGCTAAAGAACAACTAAAAATGTCCATTGACGCGGTCTTTGGCTCATGGATGAACAAGCGCGCTATCACGTATCGCCGGATTTACAATATCACCGGCTTGATCGGCACAGCAGTAAACATCCAGACAATGGTGTTCGGCAACATGGGCCAGTCATGCGGCACAGGCGTTGCATTCACGCGCAATCCCTCAACAGGCGACAACATATTCTACGGCGAGTATTTGATGAACGCCCAGGGCGAAGATGTCGTAGCCGGAATAAGAACTCCAAAACCAATAACCGAGCTGAAAAAAGAAATGCCCAAGATTTACAGCGAATTAGTTGCTATACGTGATAAACTGGAAAAGCATTATCGCGAAATGCAGGACGTTGAATTCACGATTGAAAATGGAAAATTATTCATGCTGCAGACGCGCAACGGCAAGCGTACAGGTCCTGCTGCTGTTAAGATAGCAGTGGACATGGTAAAAGAAAAATTAATTACAGAAAAAGAAGCGATCATGCGCGTCGAACCGTCGCAGTTAGATCAGTTACTGCACAAGCGCATTGATGAAATCGCAAAAAAGAAATCAAAAATTTTGACAAAGGGGCTTGCAGCCTCGCCGGGCGCAGCAGTAGGCAACGTTGTGTTCACTGCAGAAGACGCTGTCATACAGACAAAGAAAGGTGATAAAGTCATTCTTGTTCGCCCGGAAACGTCGCCAGAAGACATAGAAGGCATGAATGTTGCGCAAGGAATACTAACAGCAACAGGCGGGCTCACATCCCATGCAGCAGTCGTGGCGCGCGGCATGGGTAAGTGTTGTGTATCAGGAGCAGGAGACATTATTATTGATGTAAAGGCAAAAAAATTCCGTGTAGGCGACATTGTCGTGAAAGAAGGAGACGAGATAACGCTGGACGGCTCAGCAGGCGAGGTATTCGTGGGAACGCTGCCTACAGTAGAGCCTAATATTTCCGGAGATTTCGCAACACTTATGAAATGGTCTGACTCGTTCAGGAAAATAGGCGTACGCACAAATGCAGACACGCCGCGCGACACAAAAGTCGCAGTTGGTTTCGGCGCAGAAGGCATCGGCCTATGCCGAACAGAGCACATGTTCTTTGAAGGGGATCGTATTAGAGCAGTGCGTGAAATGATTCTCTCGCGTGACGTCGCCGGCCGAGAAAAAGCATTGGCAAAATTATTACCTATGCAAAGAAATGATTTTTATGAAATGTACAAAGCGTTAGATGGCCGTCCGATGACCATACGTCTCATTGACCCGCCATTGCACGAATTCCTGCCAAAAGAGGACAAAGACGTGAAAGAGCTTTCCAAGATTATGAATATTAACGAAAAAGTTTTGCGCGAAGTTAGTTCGTCGCTGCATGAGTTCAATCCAATGCTCGGGCACCGCGGCTGCAGGCTGTGCATAACATATCCTGAAATCGCTGTGATGCAGACGCGCGCGATAATCGAGGCAGCTGCAAAGATAAAAAAAGAGGGCAAGGACGTCCATCCAGAAATCATGATACCGCTAGTTGGTCATGTCAAGGAGTTCGTACATGTCAAGGATATTGTCGAGGAGACCGTCAAGAAAGTCATGGACGAACAGAAGATTAAGTTAGATTACAGCATCGGCACCATGATAGAAGTGCCCCGCGCAGCGATAACAGCAGACGAGGTCGCAAAAGAAGCAGAGTTCTTTTCATTCGGAACCAACGATTTGACGCAGATGACATTCGGGTTCTCACGCGACGATGTAGGCAAGTTCATGCCGGATTATATTGAAAAAGGCGTCCTGGAAAAAGACCCGTTCCAGACATTAGACACAAATGGCGTGGGCCAGTTGATAAAGATTGCAATTGAAAAAGGCCGCAAAACCCGCCCGAATCTCAAGGTCGGAATCTGCGGAGAGCACGGCGGAGACCCGGACAGCGTCAAATTCTGCGCCAACAACGGTTTTGATTACGTTTCCTGTTCTCCATACCGCGTGCCTATCGCGCGACTCGCAGCCGCGCAGGCTGAATTAGAAAAGACAACCAACAAAACTAGCACTGTATAG
This sequence comes from Candidatus Aenigmatarchaeota archaeon, assembly GCA_043813745.1. Taxonomy (GTDB): domain Archaea; phylum Aenigmatarchaeota; class Aenigmatarchaeia; order GW2011-AR5. The sequence goes on from JBDRKV010000048.1 coordinate 7,624, forward strand.
ATTAAAACCAAGCGCGCAGCGTCCGCTGCTGTCTGTACGCTCCAAGCACATTGCTTGCCTTCAGCAAGCTATCAATTGATTTTTTAGTTTGCATGCGCACATGTTTCAGCGCCTCGTCTAGCGTTGCAAACGTTTCTTTATATGGAAAAATAGTAATACCGTCAGCCCCATGTTCTTTAGATTCCAAGGAGCGTTTCTTACAAGAAAAGCTGCTTCTAACGTTCTCCCTGCATTCCCACACGCCTACAGGAACAGAGTATTCAGGCATGACCTCGCGCAACACAAGCACGCTTGCCTGCCGACGAATCCTGCTTAGATATTCAGCCACAGCAAACCTTACAGCATAGTACCCGCCCTCGCAGTTGCTTGCATAGTTTTTGCGGCCGAAGAAGTTTTCATAGTCCGTAGACACAGCCGGCGCAGCCGTAGGATTCCATAATGAGTTTCCGTACCACAGTTCTATCAGTTCAAACGTCCACGTACCAGGCATAAACAGTATGTAGAACTTGTTTCCAAGATATTCATTGACATATAGCTCAAATGTATTTATCGTATCAAACCTGCGTATCTCTTTGAGCATGCTCTTAGCAAGCATGTCATCCGTCGCTGTAATCGACCAGCGCGTTGGAACCAGTTTTTTCTGCGACTTAAGCCCGAGCAAGCCTACGGAAAGTATGCGCATTAATTGGTTGACGTCAATACCATATCCATAGAGTTCGTTCATTGCTTCTACAGCTTTCAGCTCGTCGCTGACAATTTTGTCTACTTTCGTCAGCACGTGCGGATTTTCCTCCAGCTTCACTGCTTTTAATATAGCAGGCGCTCCAATCGGCGGCGTTGTTAAATCCAGTTGCATCGCAACATAAGGCTTTTTCTTCAGAAAGAATTCCGTAGATGGCGGCTTCGCCGCCATCGCGATCTCCTGCGCTACTTCCAGCGTCTTTGTTTCCGAGCGCACGCTGGTGCGCTCGCGTGAATGAATGAGCTGCGTGCGCGCATCCATAATGTCTTCCAAGCCATAGCTCTTTTCATACCAGAAAGTCGGCGCATCAAGCTTCCAGGCATCGCTGCTTACGCTGGCAGGAGAGAGCAGCCCGATATTAATTTCCGGATAGCCCGCGCGCCCGACAAACGGCGAAACTCCGGAAGCGTTAAAGTTTTCCTTCAGCCTGGCTATTTCCACTTTATGCACGTTCAATCGTTCAAGTATTGGACACGGCTTGCCGCAGAGATTTTTGCCCTTACACCTTATGCATAATGTAGATATTTTCCCGAGGCTTTTCTCAAAAGGCTCTAGCATGGAAATAATTTGTCTGTAAAACTAAAATAATAGAATTAATCCATTGTCAGAGCTTTGTAAACCTCGCCATATATGCGAGACGGTGTCCTGACTTTGCTGCCAAATCTCTGTGCCATATGCTGGCGATATTCGTCTGTTGCAAGTGGCGCGACAACGAACCTGCCTACAATTTCAGCGCACGGCTCATCCCTATAATCATCACCCATGTAAACAACTGCCTCTGGACGTGTTCGTGGAGTGTAACAAGTCCCAGTAAGCAATGCGAGCAAGGGTTCGGTTTTGTCATGGTAATTTCGAAGCTCTAAGCCCTTTGCAACATCTCCTGTCCAATCTGTTGTCAACATAACACTGCCGCTGATAAACAGTGGTTGTTTTAAGAATAATGAATTGGGATAGCGATGACCAGCTATATGCACAACAGCCCTTACACCAGATTCGTATGCTGATGTCAATATCGAAGCCTCCTGTAAACAATTGGCAGCATCGCAGAATTCCAGAAAAGCCGCATCCAGTCGTTCCACAGCTTTTGCAGCATATCTGTCCAATGATATCGATATCCTGCGCATCGGCATGCCGTCTATTACTTCTCTATTATAGATTTCCAGGGTATCCCTTAGCAAGTCGCCCTTTGCTTGCCTATCGCTTCTATATTTCGCAACCAGTGTTTCAAGTTGTTTTTTAGTATCAAAAAGATGCTTGACCCTGCCCCATCGCCGTGGCCTGAGCGCAGAGTGCTTCAGTTCATCCATGCCTATCTGTTTCAGGACAGCTTTGTCATCAAGATCTGTAATAAGCGTGCCGTTCCAGTCAGAAACAATAAGCTCGGGTTTCATGATTCTGCGTTATCAGTAAATCTTTAAAACGAATAATTTACATAGTAACAAATTAATTAATGAAAATGAGAACAAAAAAAGAAAATTACTTTTTCTTATGAGCTGGCTCTTCAATCGCTACAGTCACTTGTGCCGGAGCTGCCTTGGCTTTCTTTTCCCTGCGCTCCCATTTTAGGTCTTCGTATTCAATCCATGCAACGATTAGGCCGAAGAATATCAGCACCAGACCGAACACGCCGGTAAATACAACTGCAAAGGCTTGGAACGTTGTGTGCACAGCTTCAAACCCCAAAAGGAAGTTTGCTATGTTGTGCTGTCCGAAAAGCAGCCCTTCAGCGTACCATACTATACCGGCTATGAAGATTATCAGCCCGATTATTAGTTTTATTGCTGGATGCATCTTTTCACCAATCCTATATTGAAGAACAATATTTTTAAATAGATAATATGATAGAATTGTACTTAGTACCCTATTTAAAAGTATGGATGATGATGTAAGATTATGTCATTCGCAAAGCTTTTCAAGAAGAATATCAGGAAACCCGCAAAGAAGTACATACAAAAATGGCGCCGTTCTGCAACAAAACGCGTCAGCAAACCGTTCAATCCAGTGCGCGCGCACGCGTTAGGCTATCGCGCAAAGCAGGGCTTCGTCATCGTTCAAGGCCGCATGCGAAAAGGCGGTCGCCACAGGCCAAAGCCTGACAAAGGCCGCAATCCAGGAAACATGGGTCTTGTACACTTCACGCCGCACATGCTACGCCAGAGAATATTAGAGGGGCGCGTTGCCAAGCATTTTCCTAATCTAGAAGTCCTGAATTCTTACAAGATCGGTGAGGACGGCCAGTATCATTATTACGAAGTCATATTGATCGATCCGAATCACCCGCAGATAGCGAAGAACAAAAAATACGCTTTCTTGCAGCGCAGCCACGGCCGCGCGCACCGCGGACTTACGTCAGCTGGTAAGAAATCTCGTAGTTGATTTTCTAAAACATTTATAAGATTAACCGTCTTTTGTTATCTATGCCTAATGAAAGACGAGCACGAGTGGTAGTGTTAAAGGCTGTTACATTAAATAGGTATTCTCATGAAGTGGTGTGTAGAGAATTTACTGATGACCAACACCACCAAGAAACTAAAAAAATAGAATTAACTGGAAGAGACGCTGCCGCTTTTGCGACCCATGATACATTCAAAGTTCGTGAAACTGTTAAATGGCAAGGAATGGTTTACAAACATGTTGATGATACAGACGATGGTACGTTTGTATTTGGCGATAGATGCTATCCAGGCAGGTTTTCTTTGTATGTCCCTTCTGAACAGGACCATCCTGGCAGACGAATAAGATTCAAACATTAAAATAATTCAACCAGCCCAACATCATCTTATTTAAAAATTTGGGAATCCAGTTATTACTATGTTCTTTTACGACTTGCACGTGCACGCCAATGATAGCATAGGCGAGGACAGCGTGGACGATATTGTGAAAACAGCAAAGCAGCTTGACCTGGCTGGAATAGGTTTGGCGCGCTATTACACGACAGATATGAGCTTTGACTGGCCGCAGTACGACGACATAGACATAGTCAAGGCCGTGATAATCAAGGCAGCCGGCGTTGCAGATCTGGAAAACGCGATTCGCGCTGTGCGCGATAAAGTTGATTTGCTGATGGTGCACGGAGGCGACTACGCCATAAACCGCCGGGCCTGCGAGCTGGGCGCTGTCGATATATTATGCCACCCAGAACTCGGACGCAGGGACAGCGGCATGGATCACATAACCGTTAAGATGGCAAGAGACAACAACGTAGCCATTGAAATCAATTTCCGGGAGATATTAGAGACATACAAGCGCCATCGCGTGTACGCGCTTTCCTATCTAAAAAGGAACGTATTTTTGTGCAGAAAATATGGCACGCATGTTATCATGACATCAGCAGCAGTTTCAAGATGGCAGATGCGCGCCGGCCGTCAGTTAGCTTCGCTGGCGCACGTGCTGGGCATGGAACTGGTTGACGCTGTTGCAGGCGTGAGCACGATTCCAGAGACCATTGTAAACACAAACAGGAAGAAGCTTGCTGGAAACATGTGGGAAGGCGTTGAAATTAAGTAGTATACGTAGTATCAGGTAGTGATGAATTATGGAAAACGGACCAAAGATATTGCCTCCAAGTTTGAGAACACCGAAAAGATACATGGTGTTCGCGATAATAGCAGAACATCCTGTGAGTTATTCCGGTTTCGTCAGCGCAGTGTGGAGCAAGATGTTTGAAGTCGTGGGCGAATTAGGCGCGAGCCGCATGGGCATGTGGGTCATTGAAAACATGTACGATGCAGAAAAGCAGCGCGGAGTGATAAAATGCAGCCTGAAACATGTCGAGGAGATGCGCGTGATATTAACATTAATAAACATTATAGACGAGATAAAGGTCATAGTCAAAGTCTTAGGCGTCACAGGCACGATAAAAAGCGCCCAAAAAAAATACCTGGGTATAAAGGACCTGACAATATTCAGTAAGCCGTAAATAAATGAAACAGGGTGCATGAACTATGAATTATAATGAGATGCTGAAAAAAGCAAGGGAATCATTGCCTAAAAAAGTGGACAACGCCGTAAGGTTCGAGCCCAAGCAACCTTTGATAGAAACGCATGGCAAAACCACTATTGTCAAGAATTTTTCTGAAATCGCGAAACATATACGTCGAGAGCCGAAGGACATAGCCAAATACCTCTTCAAGGAGCTCGGAGTTCCTGGCGCAATCACTGGCGAAACCCTTGTATTGAACGGCAGCATCGGCAGGGAAATAATAGCAAAACGCCTTGACAGCTTCATAAAGGAATACGTCTGTTGTCACGAGTGCGGTAAAGTAGATACACAAATTGAGCACGAAGGCAGGATAGTTATGATAAAGTGCGAGGCATGCGGGGCTAAAAAGACCATGGAGAGCTTTTAATGGCAAAGCCAAAAAATGTAAAATGGTCTGGACTTTTGCGAAGCAAAAGGACAGGGTTTAGTTACAAGATATTCAAACAAGATGGTAACGTTCTTCTAGCAGTTGCTGACAAAAACCTACTAGGCAAGGATTTCGAGCAGGACGAGCTCATTTTGTCAGTGCCAAAAAACTTTTACTGCGATAAGAGCTGCGATGAAAAAAGCGTCGTCCGGGAAATGAAAAATGCGACCATCATAAACGCCGTGGGAAAAAACGTTATCGCGTTGATGTTGAAAAAAGAGTTAATAAGCAGGGATAACATACTTACAGTCAGTGGTGTACCGCATGCGCAAGTCGTCAAGTTCTAGGCGTAAAGGACAATGGTTTCTCATCGCAGCAGTGGTAATTTCCGGCGTGTTTCTGACAATATCAACTACCTATAGCTCCTATCTGGGCATAGACGCCAGCAGGCTGGCCGGAGCAGACGAGGCATTCATCTACAAGAACCTTAATGAGCAACTCCTTGCAGCAGCCCGCTCATCCGTGCAGCAGGATGATGACGGTAACGAAATATGTCCTGACCTGGAAACAAACCTGGAAAATTTCAGGAGCTTTGCGGAAAAAAAGTATAGCGAGCTGGGCTATTATGTTGAGATAACGTACGAAAAAAGTGGCTGCGCTATCCAGGATTACAACATAGCAGTAGAGAGCGACAAGATGTCTATTTCTAAAAGCTGAAATCCTCTAGCAAACCGAACGTCCGTTTGCACGCATCTTTATCCTTTTCAGCAAGCGATTTTATCAGTGGCAGGTAGGTCTCAGCCTCTTTCGTCGTGGTGTGCGTACCCCTGCATACGGCAGCAATAAGCTCGTCCATTGACTTGTCTTTTCTATAGAACCGCCTGGGAAATGAATAGAATCCATAGCCTTTTGAATTTCCAGAAACAGCAATGCTAAGTATGCCAACACTTACCAAGTATTTCATCAACGATTGTTTCTGGCGCTTGATTACGCGCGTGTTGTAAAGCTCGGCAATGGCCAGGTATTCGTATACAAGCGCAAGATCCTTGCCAGAGAACTCTTTGAATACGTTGTTTTCAATCCACCAGTACAGCTCGTCCATGGGCTTTTCAGAGTCGTCAATTGCTTTTCTCATCACACCAATATCTTTTGTCTTGAAGATAGTTTTTAATGTCGTGAATATGTTTTCAACGCGCTCCCTGTTGCCGATGAGCAAAACCGAGCTGCTGTCAACAGCGTGCAAAGTCTCAAGGTCATTCAACGCCGCGCGCATGTCCCCATTGCTCGCGAATGCGACCTGCATAAGCGCGTTTTTTTCATAAGATGTTTTTTCACTTGTGCATACGCGCTCCAGAAAATTAGCAATCTCGCTGATTGGTATTTTTTCAAGCTTCATAAGCTTGCATTTGGTACGCAGCGTCCTGTAAGCCTGCTTGTACGGTTCCGTAGTCAGTATCACAACAGGAAAAGAGCTCTTGCTGATAAGCTCAGGAAGTCCTTTAGCTTTTCCAGGCTCGTCTGCGATAATTAATTTGTTTTTGGCAAAAAGGCTTCTCTGTACAGCAACCTCATGCGAACCATCGTAATAAACCAGCTCGCGTCCGCTTTCTGTGGCGATCAGCTCCATTGCAAGATTTTTTCCGCAACCTTCTGGACCGTGGAGCATCAAAGCCGTTCCTTTTTTCCAGCCAGAAATCCATTTCTTTATCTCAAGAATCCGCGGTTTATTTCCAACAAACTCACCAATCGTCCGTGGCCTGTATTTCTCCACTAGCATGGATTAATTTTATCGGAAAATTATAAAACATGATGTCGCGCTGATATCTTCAGATGGAAGCAGAGCTTCTATACACTTATAACTTTTATTGTCAAGTAGAATTCATGGAACCACTGGAGCTTATTTACTCAAAAGCGTCTGAAACAGTACAATCGTCATTGGTTGCAGTGTACAACATGCTGCCAAACATCTTTCTTGCAATAATCATACTAGTAGTCGGAATATTCGTCGCGAAGTTCCTGCGAAAGGCCACTATAAAACTCCTCCAACGCTTTGGCATGGCAAGAGTGACTGCCACAAGCGGATTTGACAGCATGCTGAAAAGGGCGAGCTACAAAGGAACAGCCGTGACATTGATAGGAGACCTGGTAAAGATACTTGTTTACCTGATAACACTGGCAATGATAGCAGAAGTACTGAACATACAGACGCTTGTATTGATTTTCCAGCAGATAGGTATATTCCTGCCAAGGCTGATAGCGGCAATAATAATCGTAATTGTCGGAGCTGTTGTCACTGGAATGGTTTCAACAAGCGTGAAGGTCATGCTCACGATGAGGACCGACAGGCAGAGAGATAAGAACATCGTTTCTCTTTCAGACATACTGGCAAACCTCGTGGAGGTCGTCCTCTACCTTGTCATAATAATAATTGCATTGAACATCCTCGGATTATCCAGCATCATACTGGACGCAACATACATCATAGCAGTCCTGTGCATGTTCGTGGTGTTCGTCATAGCAATAAAGGACATAATCCCGAACTTCTCAGCAGGCATAAACCTGCAGAAGCGCTACAATGAAGGCGATTTCATAACCATATTAGGCAGGAGCGGTAAGATAACAAGTATTGACGCTCTGTTTACAACGCTGGAATCAGAAGGAAAACACATAATAATACCAAACAATATATTATTGAAAGAAATCGTTGAAAAGGCATCAACCTAGTAGAGCACTGATTTGATGGAACATTTACCTTGCCTGCGTGCGAGTTCATCAGAAACGTCTAAGCTGCTTTTCCATAAGCGCACCTTGGAGCGCTTACCCTACACCCAGCCTTTATCATGCACCTATTCAACTGACCCATTGCAGCGCCCATGGACTCATGCTTCTGTATGTCTTCTATGAATGCTCTGTAACCGCGGCCGCTTCTGCTTTCGTAGAATCGGTCTGCCATTGCACCGAGCTGGAATGCGCCCTTGTATGGAGTCGTGCGCCTTATCATCTCGGCTTTGGTAGTTTCACCTTTTTCCAAATGAAACGCATACATGCCCCATTCAGGAAGGCTCTCTATTATCGCAGTAGCAGTCTTCTGATCAACGTCAGCATACTGTAGCAGATCAGCGCTCAAGACGTGCATGAGTTCGTGGTCAGCAACGCGCTGCATGTAAGCAGCAGCAGAACCTTTTCTTTTTGCAGCCTCTGCCAGCTTTGTGTGTAATTTAACGTCCCTGGCTCTAACTTTATTGCCGCACAATTCAAAGCGCGTGACTCCAGCAGCCCCGTACATATCCAAATCTTCTAATCCTACAGGCACAGAACCGTCATAATATTCTTTTAAGCCAAGGTAGCTTGCCAATTCGCCAGATCGTTTTCTGAATTGTTCAACATAATACCCCAAATCATTTCTAGTATCCCCGGATCCAATAGAATTATCTACAAAAGTAGCCGGCATCCTCGCAACCGTCGTTGAGTTGCCGAATGTCCCATACAGTGCCTTTTTTGCTTCATCAACATAACTTTCAGTTGTCATAATTTACCATACACCAAAAAGCTTTAAATCGTTTTATCAAAGAGCGTCATTGCTTCTTCAACAGTGAGATGCCGCGGCCTCTTGCCTAAAGATTTGATAACCTTGTTCTTGTGCCTGAATAGGCTCGTCAGAAACATCCAGAAGTTATCATCCATTGTTTTCTTTTGTTCCAGTAGTATCATCATAGAGTCTATAGCAGTCGGCTCAAACTCGCCAGCAGGCACATCCATTATTTTAGCAACATTACAGCAATCATTAACAACCAGATAAAGCTTGTCCCCGGGCTCTAGCAGCTTTTGAGCAAACTCTTTCTGCACAATCAAAACCGCAATTTTCCATTTTTTCTTCAGCAATGCCATCAATATCGGCTGCGACAACGAGTACGGTATATTGGAAACAACCTTGTCAAAATCAAGCTTGGGTATTATTTTCAAAGCATCCCCGTAAATTGTTTTGCAACTTATCTTGCCAAGCAACGGGGCAAATCTTCTATCAATCTCTATCGCCACGACATTCGAATGTTTAGAAAGCAATCTCGTCAATCGTCCGTCGCCGGCGCCTATCTCCAGGACTGTTTCATTTTTATCAAGCTCAGCAAGCTCAACTTCTTTTTCCAAAATCCGTGAATTATTGAGAAAAAATTGGTCCAGTCTTTTATTTAGTTCCATCATCAAACCCTGAACTTCCCGACTTCTTTAAGCATGTCCACGTGCGTCATGAATAGCGCCCTGCAGCAGTATTTGGTTATGCCCAGCTCGTCCAGAACTTTGACAGGCGCTTCGCCTTCTTGCACGCGTTTGCTGTACTCTTCCCACGAGCCGCTCAAGACGCGGCCACATGTCATGCATCTCACGGGTATAATAATTTCAATCACCTTTTTCCTGATTAACGTTTTGATTGCTGTTTTGTCCTTCTCGGTCCGGCAGACGAACGGGATGGTTTGTGTCTTTCCGTACGCCTGGCATCCGATATCAGTATGCTCCTATCGTATTTCAGGAATATGTCTTTTAAAGCCTTATTCTTGCCGCGGCCGAGTCGCGCGAGCAAAGCATTTCCGATTGCTGTCCGTACAGCATCAGCCTGCCCCCAAACGCCTCCGCCACGCACGTCCACGTTTATGTCAATATCATTCGGATTTCCAGCTAGGACTAGCGGCTCCATTGCGCGCATGAGTACATATCCTCTCCACACGCTATTAATGGGTTTTGAATTTATGCGCACATTACCCTTGCCCGGAAGCACGAAAGCCCGGGCTATTGCTTTTTTCCTCTTGCCCATACCGATAATTATTTTTTTCTTTGTTGCCATTTTTTTATCTCTTTTCATGAAAAATCTCAACGAAATCATAAGATTTCAGTTGTAAATCTATTTACCACCCAGTGATTTTGATAATTTGCCTATGGTTATGTACTTGCACTTTACCTCTTTCTTTCCTAATGTTGTAACTGGTTTCCCTTCAAACTCTTTTGGAACGCCAAGATGCACCTTCAGGCGCGATATCAATTCCTTTCCTTTCTTTGATTTGTAGTCAATCATTCCACGCACAGCACGCAATACGATGCCATTCGACGTCTTCGGAAAGAATGGTCCGTGAAACCGCGAGCCCTTTCTGCGCCTTTGAAAATAGAAGTTCGTCGTGCTTTTGGGATCGCCTGTGATTATGATTTTCTCAGCATTGATTATGTCTACTGCTTCTCCAGTTTTCAATTCCTTCACAACACCCACAGCCAGTCTTCCAAGAACCGCATTTGTTCCGTCTACTATCATGTCATCACCTAGATTATTATCCTTCCGCTAATTTCACTGCCAATAAGCTTTTCAATACTGATCGCCTTTCCACTCGCCTTCACCAACTTGTCAGACGCTTTTTTGGAAAATCCGTAAGCATATATCGTAACAGGTTTAGTAATGTTTCCGTCAAGCACCTTGCCCGGAACGATGATTGTTTCATTTTCCTTCGCAATCGCATCTATCTTTGTCAGCCCGATGTCCAAATCACTCTTCAGCCTGCGGGCTATTTCCTTGCACATGGGCTTCCTCATTCCACAAAACTTTTCAATCAATTTTCTTTTTTCCATGGTATTCACCATATTGTTTCTTTTGAACCCAAGGGCCTTTTCTTTACAAAGAAAAGGGGCTTATGCCGGGGGTGAGATTACTGGAAAAGACCGTGAGTCTTTTCAGTTCCCGACGAGCTTTGCTCAGTCGCGGATGAACTCCGTTCAAATCTTTATATTAATCCTGTGAGCTTATGCCGGGGGTGAGATTTGAACTCACGAAGACACTAAGTCACAGGATTTCTTAAATCCAGGTTAATATTTTATATCAACCCACTTTTCTTTGGATTCCAAGGAGCCTTTCTTTTTAAAGAAAGGCTGCTTCTTAAGTCCTGCCCCGTTGACCAGACTTGGGTACCCCGGCCTAGTCTAATCATGGAAACGGGATTTATTAAACATTTGTTGATTTGTATTCCTGCTTGCAGTTTTCCGCAAGCCATGTTTTAAAGGGCTTGGTTGGGGTTTCCAAGGGATACATGGATACGAAGTATCCGTGGTTTTTCCGCAAGCGCTTTCCTAAAGGGCTTATTTAACACTTTTCTTCAGTTCTTTCTCGAACTCTTTGGCATCCGCCTTCATACCATCCAGCGCTGCCATCAGGACGTATTCAATGGGCTTGCCGGATATGCTCTCGGCTGTAAACAAAAATTTGCTGTCGTCTCCGCTGACTTTCGTCGCGCCGGATGCAACGCATTTCATACACATGTTGCAGCGGTCGTTGTTCGTGACAACTATCTTCCCGTCTCTTTTTGAAAAGACATTTTTAGGGCACATGCTCATCGCTTCCTCGGGTTCGCCCTCGTCTGTGAGCGACACTTTTGGGTTGTATTTGTACCCGACCACAGCTGCCTGGTGCTTTGCATGCGAGCTGCCACAGCCGAGTTCTGCAGTTGCTTCGAACTTTATCTGCTGCCCTTCAAGCAGTTCTATTATCGGCACGCCTGCAGCAGCCGGCTTGACGCTGCCGTCAGTTGATTTCATGTCCTCTCCATGCACAATGCACGGCCCGGTTTTATCTAGCACGAGCGTAACCTGGCAATGACTGCAACCATCCTTACATTTGCACTTGTCACGTTGTTTGAAAACCTTTTCATCAAACGTCAATGGTATCAAACCTAATCTGTGCGCTATGATCTCGTCGAATAAGCCTGAATTGTTTTTTTCGAAATAAACCTCTTTAATCGCCATCGTGGACACGCCTGTCATCATGTAACGCCTCAATGCATTTGCAAAAGCAGGATTACTCTCCTCCAGTACAAATGTCATCTTCTCTTTGGACTTTTTTTGCACATGTATTTTCATAAAAATCATCTCGTTTTCCGCGAGCGCTTTCCTAAAAGTTTCATTACATTCTCCTCCCCCTTCTTCCGCCCTTCTCTTTTATCGAGTCATGTGGAACCGGGGTCACGTCCTCAATGCTGCCTATCCTCATTCCGGTGCGCGCAAGCGAGCGTATGGCTGGCTGGGCGCCAGCTCCTGGTATCTTGGCCTTGTTCCCGCCAGGCGCGCGAACCCTTATGTGGACGTGTGTTATGCCTGCATCTCGGGCTTTTTCAGCAGCTTTTTGGGTCGCCTGCATTGCAGCAAATGCCTTGCCCTTGTGGCTGCCGCGCTGCGTGACCATGCCGCCTGAAATGCGCGCAATCGTCTCAGAGCCTGTTATGTCTGTTATGTGAACTATCGTATTATTCTGGGATGCGTAAATATTAACAATTCCCCATTTTTCCTTAGCTTCCATCCTGCTTCACCTCTTCTACGACCTTTTCTACAACAGGTTTGTCGCTTTCAGCATCTTCAACTTTTTCAACAGCCTTCTCTTTTTTAGCTGGCATTAAAACTTTAATCTTATCTTCAATGTCCCTGGTAACTATTAAACTGGGCTTGTTCGCACGTCTACTGCCAATTAGCACATGCTTATGTAATATAGCTTGTCTGGCATGCTTTATAGAGCCCGCAAGGCCCTTTTCAAATACGTATGACTGTAACCGCCTTCTGAGCAGGCTTTTCAGTTTAAGGTCCAGCACGTCATCCAGCTGCGCCTCTTTTTCAACCAGCCCAATCCTGTACAGCTTGTCAATAAGCTCCTTCTTTTTTTGCTCATTTGTAGATGCCTGCAAGTCTCTTGCACGACCGCGTATGTTCCTAAGCATGGTCTCTGCACGCCAGAGCTCCTTCTTGCGCCTAAGCCCGAACTCGTCCATTAGCTTGCGCTCCTCTTCCAGGCGCTCCTTGCTAAACGGGCTCTTTGGTCTGCTGTACGCCCTTCGTTGCATCTTAGGATGTCCCATGTTTTTCATCTCACTTAAATATGAAAAATCTCAACGAAATGTCAATTTCAGTTGCATGTTTTTCATCTCACTTAAATATTAAAACTATTTCTTTCCTGTCTTGGCAGCCATCGCCTTCTTTTTTATCACGCCGACTGTCTTGTTCTTGCGCGAAGTCGAGCGCGTCCTTTGGCCACGCACAGGCAGACCGCGTTCATGGCGTATGCCCTTGTAAGCGCGTATCTTTTGCAGAAGATTTATATCCGTTCTTTTCTTCAAATCTATGCTACCACCAATCAAATGTTTGTCCGTGGAGTTTACCATCCATTTTGGAAACTGGCTGTTTCGTATCGTTTCCTCCAGCTTCTTGATATCTTCCTGCGTCAATTCTGATATCTTTTTCCTGGCATCAATTCCGGACAGCTTCGCTACAATATCAGCAGTATGAAAGCCAATGCCTTTTATCTCATTCAGCGCGCGTACCACAGAAAAGCTGCTGTCTATGTCAGTAGAAAGTATGCGTACTATGCCGCCGCGTATCCTGTACTTTTTGGCTGCTGGCGCAGCTTCTCGCGGGCCTATTTTAGGCGCCTTCTTTTTTGCTTCTCCGCTTTCAACGGATTTGGATGATTTCGACGCACTTTGTGCGTCAGTTCCTCTAGCTTTATCTACTTTCGCTTCATTCTTTGATTCATCTTTTGGCTTTTTAGTCAAATCAGACACCTGCGTCTACGGTTAAAATATATAGTTTTAAGTAATTCCATTTAAACCTTTATAAATCTGCTTTTTTGCTGGTTGAACCGAAACCCACGTTTTATATAGAAAAAAAAGAAATATATTTCATGCGGATTTCCGAAATAATGAGCAAGAATGTCGTCGTGCTAAAGCCGAACAACACAATGAAACACACGCTTGCGCTTTTCAAAAAGCACCGCATGAGCGGCTTCCCAGTTGTGAACAGCAAGAAGCGTCTCGTAGGTGTCGTCTCAGAAACCGACATAGTAAACATCATAGACGTTTATCACGGCGTCCAGAAGTCAGAAAGCAGTTTGATGCCGATTTTGATAAGCATAATGCAGGGCGGAGAAAAATTCGAAAACGTCAAAGCAAACATGAAGAAAATCTTGAAGATGTGCGTGAATGAATTCATGAAAAAGCGCGTTGTCTCCGTCGATATCAACGAAGACGCTTATGTTGCAGTACGTTTGATGAACAAGAAAAATATAAACCGCCTGCCTGTCGTAAAAAATGGCCGTCTAGCAGGCATTGTTACACGCACAGATATAATTAATGCATTAATTGGGCTGGAGTAAAAAATCAAGCGCTAGCCCACTTGAACTTCCTCGAATCGCGTCCAAGCTTCAATAAATTCTTTTCGCACTTGTGCGAGCAGAAATAAAAAGTCTTGCCATTAGGCTGAACGAACATCATACCCTTGCCTTTCGGCAACTCGCGGCTACAAAACGAACATTTCATGTAAAATCACTCCGTAAATTATCGACCAATGCGAGCTGCGGATTCCATCTCGGTTTCGAGCAACATCAATATGTCGCCGTTGCGAACCGGGCCTATGATATTACGCGTTAATATCTTTCCCTTGTCCGGTCCATCCATGACCTTGCATTTCACGACATTAACTCCCTTGGCTCCGCTCCTTCCAAGCACGCGTATGACCTCGCTCGACACTGCTTCAACCATTGTAAACACCATTATTCGCTATTTTTGGAAACAACTTTAGACAAATTTGCGTCGCCTGCTTCAACAATCGCGACAGCAGAAGTAGCGACTTGTATACCAGACGCTCTGCCTAGCTCTGCCTTTTTCTCCACAGTCGTGTATGGTATGTTCTTTTCCTCGCAGAGAGCCGGTAGATGCATTATGATTTCTTTTGGTTCAACATCAGTGGCAGCGACAACAAGCTTGGCCTTGCCTCTTTCAACGGCCTTTGTAGCTTCATTTATTCCACGGCGTATCTTCCCGGTTTCCCTGGCTATCTCAATAGCTTCTAAAACTTTTGAATCATCGGCCATTTTTTTCACCTCATTTGATTTTTAGATTTTATTATATTTATTATAATATGGTCTAGACTATTCCAAGGGGAATAGGGTAGTGTTAATTATGTCTTACACAAGATATTTAAACATTGATTTAGAAGTGGTTTTGAGTGATACAGAAACCGAAGGTGTCTCATATATGAACGAACCAACAAGCAAGTTCCTGCGCGTGAAGTGCAACAAATGCAAGAATGAGCAGGTAATATTCAATAAGGCATCAAGCACTGTAAAGTGCCTGGTTTGCGAGTCCGTAATAGCCGAGCCAACCGGCGGAAAGGCTGATGTCAAGACCAAGGTCCTGCATAGCGTAGACTAATTTTTATCGTATTAAATAGGTGATTGAAATAGTGCGAAAACGTGGTGTACCGAATAAAGGCGAATTTGTGGTGATAAAGGTAACCGTGGTAAACCCTAATTCTGCTAGCGTTCGTCTCTTGGAATACAACCTTGAAGGCATGATACACATCTCAGAAGTGGCGAGCGGCTGGATAAGGGACATTAGAAAATACCTAAAGCCGGACCAGATGCACATTGCGAAAGTGATATCCGTAGGCGAACGTGGCATGGGTCTGTCCATGAAAAACATAAACCAGAAGCAGATGACAGACAAGCAGAAAGAGTATGACCTGGACAACAAAGCCGAAAAGATGCTGGAAATGGCTGCCACAAAGCTTGGCAAGAACTTAGACCAGGCGTATGAAGAAGTCGGCTATGCGCTGCAGGAAAAATTCGGCTCATTATTCAAGGCATTTGAGACCTGCCTAAAAAAGCCGGAATCCCTGGAAAAGCGCGGCGTATCAACATCATGGGTTACCGTGATAAAAGAAATTGCCGAGAAGAGCATCGTGCAGAAAGAATTCCTGTTCAGGGCAGATCTGATATTGAAAACATTCGAGCCAGATGGCATAGAACGCATCAAAGCCGTATTGCAAAACATTGGTAAAAGCACCAGCGTGTCGTACATAACAGCCCCGAGCTATAGGCTGGCATACAAGGCGAAAAACGCGAAGATAGCCGAGTCTAAGTTCAAGGAATTGTTGGAAAACGCTGTGAAGGATGCCAAGAAGGTAAACATAGAAGCGTCCTACAATATATTAAAGTAATTGGTGAGTAGGTAGTGAGAAATGCCTAAAATCATGAAGAAATGTACAAAATGCAACAGCTATTCGCTGTCCGAGAAATGCCCATCCTGTGAATCAAAAACATCAAATCCGCACCCGGCGAAGTTTTCGCCAGAAGACCGGCACGGAAAGTACAGGCGCATTGCAAAGCTTATTAAAACCGCAGAATGAATCATTAATAAATAATAGATTGAGAGGAATAGGGTTAGTTTGTATCATAATATGGTATATGCTCAAAGGAATGAATTCCTTTGGCATCTCAAAGGTATTCTATGAATGCCTTTGCAGAGACTATTTCAGGAGGAATAGGGTATATGAAGACCGAAATCAAAATCTTGAAGAAGTTGCCAAAGATGAAGAACCCGATTCTAATAGAAGGGCTTCCAGGCGTAGGCAACGTAGGCAGGGTATGCGCTGGATACCTAATAAGCGAGCTGAAAGCGGAAAAATTCGCAGAGCTCGTTTCGCCGCACTTTCTGCCGCTAGTCGTGCTGGACAGCAACTCAGTAACGCACGTGCTGAAGAACGAATTCTATTACTGCAAGTCAAAGAAGCAGAGTCTCATAATACTCACAGGAGACAGCCAGAGCATAAGCGGCGAAGGCCATTATGAAATAGCCCATACTGCTTTGGAATTCGCGAAAAGTCTGGGCGTGAAGCAGGTCATAACCATAGGCGGTTTTGTCACCGAGCAACCGTCAAAAGTAGTAGGCGCAGTCTCTGAAAAAAGTCTTTTGAACAAATACAAGAAATTCAACATCACGTTTGGTAAATCACATCCAGTCGGCACGATCGTAGGAGCGTCCGGGCTATTTTGTGGCATGGCAAAAGATTACAAAATGGATGGGATATGCCTGATGGGCGAAACCATTGGCTTTCCGCTGATAACAGACCCAAAGGCAGCCGACCGTGTGCTGCAAACGTTGAAGAGCATGCTGAAACTAAACGTGGATTTGAAAAAACTGGAAAAGGCAGTCAAGGAGATGAACGAGCAGATAAAGAAAACCGAGCACATCCACAGGAAGATGCTTGAGGACACGTCCAAGCCAGAGAGCAAGGAGCAGATGAAATACATCGGATAAAAAGTTAACTGTTTATTAAAGTATGAAAGGATTAAGAGGTGTTGATGATTATGGATGAACTGACCAGATTTGAAAAAACGCGGATAATCAGTGCCAGGGCTTTGCAAATATCAATGGGTGCGCCTATTCTTGTCAAGACAGACTTGCAGGATCCAAAGGATATCACGCTGCTCGAATTTGAAAAAGGCGTTTTGCCTATAACAGCCAGCATGCGCGAGCCGAAAAGGCTCGGAAAGCCCGTAGCATGATGTTGCACTAATATCTTTATGTGCAATAATTTTAACAAGGTGGATGCGTTATTAGAAAAGAAAGCTTGTTGATACCAAGAGAAGAGTATTTGTCTAGCGGATGCCATATCGGCCTGATTTACAAAACCAAGGATATGAAGCGTTTCATATATAAGATCCGTCCTAACGGGCTTTCTGTTCTTAATCTGTCCATGCTTGACGAGCGCATCCACAATGCAGCCAGCATGCTTTCAAAAGCGAAAAAAGTGCTGGTTGTCTCAAGAAAGGAAGGCGGACACAAGGCAATAATAGCATTCGCGCGCGCAATAGGCGCTATTGCAATGAAAGGAAGATTCATGCCAGGATCATTAACGAATCCTACTTACAAGGCTTTCTTTGAGCCGGATATCCTGTTCACCGTGGACACGGCAAGCGACCGCCAGGCAATAGGCGAGGCAACGCAGATGCGCATACCAATCATAGCGCTGGCAGACACGTTCTCGTCCACATCCTACATTGACCTTATAATTCCATGCAACAACAAGAGCAAGAATTCCATTGGATTGATTCTGTTCCTGCTTGCGCGCGAAATCAACAACCTGCAAGGCAAGCAATTCAGTGCGAAATTGGAAGACTTCACGCCTCCTAAAGAAGAAGGCAGGGAAACGGTCATGGATGAAAACGTGGAAAGCACTGAAAAGCCGGAAGAATTGATAGAACAGGAAAAACGAAAAGAAGCAAAGATGAAAAAGAGAGACAAAACTAAAGAATAAAATCTTGTTCTTACAAATAATATATTAGGAAGCGGATGAGTAGAAGTAATATGGTGCTAGACTGATTCCGAAGGAATCAGGATAGGTGTCTTATATGAGAGCACTTGGTTTCTATCCTGTCGACCCGGAAAAGCTGGAAAAGCAAGTAACGTCTTTTCTAGAACAAGACGTCAAGCCCGTGCAGGATGCACTGGGCGCAATCGTTCCGCACGCAGGCTACCCTTTCTCAGGCATGCTTGCTGCGAAAACGTTGAAGGCTGCGAAAACCAAGAATCATCGTTTCATAATCATGGGTCCGAACCACATGGGACACGACACGCTGATAGATAATGGAGAATGGCGCACGCCATTGGACAAGTTGAAGTTGGACAACGACTTCATAAAGAAATTGAATATCAAACAAGATTCGACGTTAGAACATAGCATTGAAGTCCAGCTGCCCATATTGCAGAAACTATACAACGACTTTAGTTTTGTTCCATTAGTTGTAGGTCCGAACACCTTCGACGAACTAAAGCAGCTTGCAAAGCAGCTGATGACAAGCGACCATTTCTATATAGCAAGCAG
Source organism: Candidatus Aenigmatarchaeota archaeon (assembly GCA_043813745.1). GTDB lineage: Archaea > Aenigmatarchaeota > Aenigmatarchaeia > GW2011-AR5. The sequence continues at coordinate 26,392 of JBDRKV010000048.1, forward strand.
CGATTTCATCCATTTCGGCCCGAACTACAACTACGTGCCTTCTGAAGCCGGTCCAGGCCAGCAGGACCAGCTGAAATGGGTCAAGAACATTGACCGAAAGCTTGCAGAATTAATATGCAATCTGAAAGCAAAAGAATTTTTTGAAGAAATCGAGAAAAAAGAGTATACAGTGTGCGGCTACCGCGCAATAACGCTCTTCATGCTGCTCATGGAAAAGCTCGGAGCCAAGCAGGGCCAGACAATCGACTACGCAACAAGTTACGACGTTTACCCAAATCACTCCTTTGTTTCGTACGTGGGTTTCGTGTTTAGTTAGGGTTTCCAAGGGATTGTGCGCTGCGAAGCACGCACGTTTTCCGCAAGCGCTTTCTTAAAGGGCTTACCCAAATCACTCCTTTGTTTCGTACGTGGGTTTCGTTTTCAGTTAATTCTTTTTCTGCTTCCACAACAAATATCCAAACCCAACGAACGATACAATAATCAGTATAACGCCGATGATTAACTCAGCTGGCAATGTGGTAGTTATGGGTTGTGCAACAGTCGTTGTCGTCTGGTTGCCGGCACCAGCCACAGTAGCAAGTTTCTCAGCAGCCTGGTCGCGTGTTGCAGACGCTGCAGCATATAACGCAGATTTTGTCGTCTGATACACGCCGACAATCAATGCAATCGCAGAAAGCGACAGCGTTATCACGAATGAATAGAACTTCGGCTTGAACAGCTTTGTGCCAGTGGACGTCAGAGTGTAGTATTTCCACTTGTTGCCATTTTCCTTCCTGACAACGATTCCGCTCTTCTCTAAGACACTCAAATGTTCGGTTACAGTCGTTACATGCTTGCCCAGCTTGCCGGCAAGCTCAGAAGCCGTATACGGCCGTTCGTTTAAAAGCTTAGCAATTTCTTGGCGTGTTTCGTTGGAAAGCGCCTTGAACGACTCCTTATTCAATACCTCTGGCATGTTAATACTGTGAAAAAGAACTGTTTTTAACCTTTTTCATTTGGTAGGGCTGACCTTATTTAATATGGTCTATCTGAGAAGGTATCATTTAGATACCTTCTAGATTTTGAAGACATCCGAGATGTCTTCACAAAGACTGATGCAAAAGCATCAGGGTAGGGTTTGTCGTTTTTAAATGATGCTTGATAAAAAATCTAACATGCCGCGATGGCAGAGAGGCCTAATGCGCTAGCCTGGAAAGCTAGTAACACTTCGGTGTTGCAAGAGTTCGAATCTCTTTCGCGGCGCTTGATGTTCAATATATATTTAAAAACTCCTATGAAGAACTAAAGACTACATTAAAATCATAATATGATCTATCTGAAAAGGCTTTCAAAGAAAGCCTTTTAGATTTGGAAGACATCTTTGATGTCTTCACAAAGACTGTTCTAAGAAGAACAGGGTAGTGATTCAAAATGGGACTTCGTCCAGGCAAGTGTTATAGGAAAATGCAACGCGCGTTTACGCGCCAGTCTCAGCGCAAGCCACGCAAAAGCTACATAAAGGGCGTGCCGCGCCATGGTATAAGCAGCTTTGAGATGGGTAAGAAAAAGAATTATTCAAATACATTGCACTTGGTGTCAAAGCAGAACGTGCAAATACGCCATAATTCCCTGGAATCAAGTCGTATCGCTACTGTACAGCATCTGGAGAAAAAAATAAGCAAGGGCGCCACGTTTTTCCTGCGCCTCAGGCCATATCCTCACCAGGTCCTGCGCGAGAACGCGCTAGCAACCGGTGCAGGCGCAGACCGCTTCCAGCAGGGCATGCGCCTATCTTTCGGAAAACCTATAGGCACAGCTGCCCGCGTCAAGATCGGCCAGACAATTTTAGAAGTCTCAGTAGACAAGAATAACATCGATGTCGCCAAAGGCGCGCTGAAAGCAGCGCGACACAAGCTGCCCACGACCTGCAAAATAATAATCATGGAAAACAAGATTGCGAAAGTTTGATTTCTTAAATAAGCAGATGAAAAGAAAAAGCTGCTTATAAAACCCTGTCAACCTTCACAGCCGCGCCCTTGCTCTTAATCATCTCGCTCGCGTCCATCTGCACATTGCCCAGCGCTATAAGCGCTCCGTTCAACGAAACCAGGGCAACAACGTCGTTGTTTATAATATTCGATTGTACGCGGCTCACGCCTCCGGCGTAGAGCGCAGAACCGTTGCGCACGTTCTTTATCGCGCTGTCCTTTATCACGACGATTTTGGCAGCCCTCAGGCAGTATTCTATCGGCAAAACGATTTCGCGTATATTTTCATCTCCGTTCTCGCGCCAGAAAACAAAACTATCTTTCAGCTCCTGCAACGTATGTGATTCACTTTCAGTAAAAGGCCCAACGCGCACACGACGAAGCTCTTTCATGTGCGCCCCGCCGATTTTTTCGCCGATGTCATGCACCAGTTTTCTTATGTATGTTCCAGCCGCACACGCTATTTGCAAGCAAACGTCTTTGTCAACACGGTCAAGGATTTCTATCTTGTAGACATTTCTGAAACGTTCAACGCGCTTCACAGCAGACTTCACAGGCGGTTTTTGTTTTATCGTGCCAACAAACTCTTTTAGAGTGCTTACAAGTTTTTTGTCATCAACGTCCCTATGCGCGTGCATCACGCACACGTATTCCTTGTCTAATCCATTCAGCAATGGCATGACCTTGCACGCGTTCTCTGTCGTTATCAACAGCACGCCCGAAGTTTCAGGGTCTAGCGTCCCGGATTGGCCCGCTTTCTTCAAGCCAAGCATTTTTTTCACGGTCGCAACCGTGTCTTGCGACGTTGGCCCTGCCGGTTTGTCTAGAACCAAAAAACCATTTTTCAGTATCTCGCTTATTGCTTTAGAAGAAGGACTAGTTCCAGATGGAACATCCGCTGTCCGAACTATAAATCCGCTTTTCATCATATCTGAATGCCCATTAGTTTTCTGATTATGAACATGAACGGTATAGATACTATGAAATACCATCCCAGCCAGCCCAGATCGTCGCCGAACATCGGCAGACTTATGGGCAGAGCAGCAACCACGCGCTGGAATTGTATCTTATCGTCTACTTCAAAAATATTCCATATATTGCCCGCAATAACGATTTTCTCAGCTGGTATGCTTAGCGATGCTACATTTATTTCCTCGCCGTCCAGCATGATCGAGCTCTGGTTTTTGGCAATATAAACGTCATTGTAATGTGCGTGAGCCCATGGAAGCAGTAATGCGACGACAATCAGTGAAACAATCATGGGCTTCATAGTCTTTTTCATCATCTGGTTGCTCACTTTCATGGACTCGCTCATTAGTTTTTTGGTTTCGTCCGTGTTGTTCTCTTTCCTGGATTTCTTCATCTTCCTATTGAGCTCCTTGGACACCCGTTTCATCGCGGCTATTTCGTCCTGCTTTATAAGGAACTTGTAGCAGATATTGATGATTACCAAGATTATGATAGAAAACATAAAGATAGAAATAACAGGATGAAACCCTGTCAAAAAACCTAGTATAATATCCAACATCTTGTTTTTTCCACCACAACTATTGCTTTGTCTCTGGCTTTGTCAGCTCGAATTTCTTTACACGAAAACCAGTGCCCATGACATGCGTTTTTTTGCACACCTCGCACGTATATCGCAAGTCCTTTTTGCGCGTCGGCTTTTCACGTCCCTTAGGATTCTCTTTAGGGAACGAACCATAACCCTTAAGCTTCCTGCGGAAGCGCCGTTGACTTTTAGTCGTCTCTCTACGCGTGTGTCGCTTTGCCTCGCTCACGCTATGCATACTATGCTTCCCACAAAACTTGCAATATCTTTTTTGCTTCTTAGGCATTTTCATCTGAATTACCTCTATATTGAAGATGAAAATCTCAGCGAACTTGTTCAGCTGAAGATTTTCATATAAATCACCTGATATTTTTTGGTAAGAGTAGATACAGTCAGAAGAAGCCTCCCAACATATATCCCAACTAGCTCACCCGATTCTTACTTAAGTTTAGGCACAGAACCGCCCGAAGCAAAGCTTCGGAAAGTCATTGAGCCAATATCGTTTATCACTTAACTTCAACAATTACTCCTTTCTTCAACAGCAAATCATTTATAACTTTTGGAACGTCTCCATCGCTGAGTATCTGGTCTTTTTTCAGCTCATACGTCTTCAAATCCGGCCCCACGAATTGGGGCGTATCGCGCACGACCCTGTACTTTTTCTCTATTTTCGTATTTTTAATGCTTATATCCTGGCTTGTTGCAGCTTCATCAGGCTTTTCGCTCGCATCCGCAACGGATTTTTGCTGCTCAAGCAAGCCAAGGAGATCGGACCTGTAATTGTTTATCTGTTCAACAATAGACGTAAAGACGGTTTGTTCTGTTCCAGATAACCCGTCTACAGGCACGCCCGTACGCGCCGAGACAAGTGCCATATCCATGAGCTTGCGCTCGCGCAGTTCCAGCAGGCGCTTGATTGTATTCCTTATATTGTCAATATCGCGCTTGTCTTCTAACGTTCCGTCGCTTTTTTCCAGCTTCCTCTGCAGATAGTCCTTCAAATCCTCGAAAAAGTTCTGTGGCAACCGTTGAAGCCCGCGCTGGCTGAGCTCTGCGCGCTCCAGCTCGCGTAGCGTTTCAAACGTTATCATAAATATAGAATTAACAGAAAATCTTTAAACTGTGAGAAAATTAGAAATCCTTCCTGTACTGGATAAGGAATAATGGTTTTTGATCCCTGGTTTTTTCAACGAAAGCGTCAAATCCCTTATATGTCATGCCTGCACCGAATGTAGTGGACGTGTTTCTGTCGTCTCCGGTGTCATCCAGTATATATGCGCCGTCAAAATGCACGCCGCGCAGCAACTCAGATTCTGATTCCATCAATGCGAACGGGCTGACAGTAGCTCTCGTAGTGAATGTATCAGAAGATTTATTATGCGTGTAATTTGCACTAAAAAAGGCGTGCGCCCTTTCAAAAGGTCTTATATCAGGATAGAAACCCATCGCATGCTTCCATAACGACTGGCTCGCGGCCCCGCTTTCTGTATTCAGCAAGCCGTATGACGATGGTATGAAAACAAGTTCTCTTGAGCCCACGGATACATCCGTGCCTAATGAAAATGTTTTTCCACCATCCAAAGCAGTTCTTCCATAAACCCTCCAGCCTGTCCCGCCTTTTGGCGCGCCCCTTCCAAAAGCAAGCATCAGGTCATCAACTTTTTCTCCATCAGTAAGACTAAGCGCCAGCGAATACTTGTCAGGAAAGTTCTGCAGAGCAAAGAGGTTCCTAATTATTTCGTCATCACCGTCTATAGATTTGTGATATTGCCACAATTCAATCCTCGTATCCCCGCAAGGCAGGACGTGAAATACCCTTCCAATACCAAGCCCCTCAAGCCCCATGTTCTTTCCGCCAAGCTCTGCTCTTTCAAAAACGCCATTCAACAACCAATCGTTCACAGAACCGAAAACTCTTACGCCTGCGCCATCGTCTTTGTTTCCTTTTTCATCGCGTGAAGCATCAAGCCCATAAGCCATGAAATCTCCTTTATAGCCAAAATCAAAGGGCAGTCTCACACCAACATTCGTTCTCACCATACCGCTAGATAGCTCGTCCCGTAGAAATCTGACCCTGTCTCCATATACAAGGTTGCCTTTCCCATCTCTTTCAAATAGGGAAAATCCGAAATGTTGGTAATCATGCGGTTCGCTGTGTTGAAATTCGCTCATCGCTTCAATGCCATACGTGCCCTGCCCTTCTGCGAGAGCGCTCGCAGATGCAGCGCAAGTGCCAATAAGCGCCAAACCGGCAGCCGCGCCTGCCAATGCCATGTGATTATCATGAGCCCACTGCCAGAAACTACGTGTTGGCTGGACAACATCAATCCCTTTTCCAAACCAGCCTGATTTATTTATTTTCACTGGTCCGTCCACTATAGCCTCAGCTATGCTTTCAGCAGTAACAGGAATTATTTCAGACATAGATAGAGACAGCTCAGTTAAATTTTAAAGTGTTCTTTATGGACACTTTAAACACTACCATGCATCCTGCCATAATGCCTGTTCAGCGACTTCATGTTGGAAAACGCCTTGTCGCACTTGTTGCACTTGTAGACGTTTCCAAGCGCAGCGTCATCTTTTTGTTTCTCCAGGCGTGATTCGAACTTCTTGAACGGGTATGTTATGGGATTCCTTATTTTCCTGCTTATGCACATCTCATCCGGCCTGCAAATGCCGTTGCCAATAGATTTGTAGAAAGCCTCGTTGTAGCAGTTTGCGGGCAGCGTCTCGCCGCCGACATGATATCGCAACTGCCCTATCAGAAGCGAGCGCGGCAGCGGCCGCGGATTATTTTCATTCCATTGCTGCACGCGTTCTATGATTTCCTCGGTAGTCCAATTCATCCGATTCAGGAAGTTTATGAGCGTGAACATTGAGCGCTTTCTGCCGTCAGCCAGACCGTTTAGGATTAGTTTGATGCAAGGCGGAAAGTCGCTTTCCAGCATCTTTTGTGTAATGGGATTTCTAGGAACTTTCTTCACGACTTTTATTTCCTCTTTCTTCTGGCGCGCATTCCAGTCTATGGCATCCAAAAGCAGGTTTTCTATTTCAACGTCGTCAGTGCTTTTGAAAAAGGGAGTTTTCAAATGTCTTCCAACATGTTCTGGCAGCGCCATTATCATATCAAATGCTTCAAGCGTTTGTTTTGTTAGAGGAATCGATGCTAGCCACTTCTTCTCATTCAAGGAGAAAGGCGCGCGAAACATGTGTCTGTTGCTCCACCCGCGCTCCAGGTCAACGAAATAGAACGGCTCAAGCGTGCTGGCAGGCTCGTCCAACAAATCGCTTAGCTTTTTGTATGTTTTCAGCTTGATGAGCGCATGCATCAATGATTCGCTTATTTCGTTTGCAATGAAATTAGCCAGAATTTTCGGTATCTCCGGGTATCGTTTTGCCGTAGGTTTATAATCTATCTCCTTTGGAAAAGCATTCCACGGAATAACCAAGTGAAAGCCTCTTGAGCCAGAAAACTTCATGCCGTAATTCTTAATCCCGTATTTTTCAAACAGCCGCAAAATTTCCAAAGCACAGGCCTTTGCGCCGTCTATGCCTATCTTACTGTCCATGTCCAGGACAAAATCAAATCCAGTGCGCAGCTCGTTTTGTTTCTCCTGCGTCGCGCTGGCTAACATCATCGCATTGCTCCATCTTTCAACGCTAAAGTGAAACGAAGTTATCCCTTTGTTAGCCATATTTTTGATGTCGCTCGCGTACTGAACGATATTAGGCCGCTTGTCGTAGCGTCCGTCCCAGTACGCGCCAGCAACCTCTCGCTCTTGCGCGTCCGCAACCATCCGGTTAAGCAGCTCTTCGTTGTTGTAATATTGCGCGACCTGCTGCATGTTTAGCGGTTTCGGCGTGAAAGTAGACATATGACCACAGATAGATTTGCACTTATATTTTTTAATAATCAATAAATTTCTATGTCGGAGTTCGAGGACAAGCCGAAAAAAATCGATGAAGACGTTGATGAAAAGCTGGAAAGGATACGAGCACTGCTGCCAGACGACAAGCCCATGGTTGAAATCAGCGAAGGCTGCAGCATAGGAAATATTCCTGCTATCGCCAACAACAGGTTGTTCTTCGGTTCCTGCAATAAAAACTTTTACTGCCTGGACAAAAGGAACGGCGAGCTTGTATGGAGAAGGCCAGTCGGAGGGCAGGTAACCCTATCGTCTCCATTGATTTACAAGAACATGGTGATGTTCGGTTCGTTTGACAAGAATATGTACGCGCTGGATGCAAAAACAGGCGAGACAATCTGGAGCTTCAGAACTAATAACGAGATAGAATCTTCCCCAATGATATATAAAAGAAAGTTGTATTTTGGAGGCCTGGACAACTATGTGTATTGTCTGGATGCAGAAAACGGGGAGCTTGTATGGAAATACTTTTGCACGTACGGGAGCTCTTCGTGCCCTACGTTCCTAAATGGAAACCTATTATTCACGTGTTATGACAGGAATCTGTATTGTATTGACGCAGAAACAACGGAAGTCAAATGGAAGTTTTACATGCACCTCAAGGCGAACACAACGCCCTGCATAACCGACAGGAAAGGGAATATGCTAGCGAATTCCATCAAAAAGGAGCCAGTTGTCGCAAAGGACGGCCTCATATTCATCGGAGACCGCGCCGGGAATTTCTCCTGCCTGAATTTTGATGGTGAAAAGGTCTGGAGTTTTTTTGCCGGAAACATGATAAATCTTTCATCCGCATGCGCTGAAAATGGAAGGGCGTATTTCACGTGCTTTGACGGCAATATTTACTGCCTGTCCATTGACGGCAAGCTGCTCTGGAAATACAAGACTGGCCAGGGCGCTGCAACCGCGCCATTGATAATAGATAATCTTGTGTTAGCAGGCTCATGCGACCAGAACATGTATGCGCTTGACAAGGAAACCGGACAGTTCAAATGGGCGTTCCACACAGGCGGAATAATTCTTGGCTCAGCAAACATTGAGGGAAAAACAATATATTTCGGCTCCTGGGACGGCAACATGTATGCTATTGACACAACAGACAGGAAGAAATTGTGGTCGTTCCAGACAAGCAGCCTTGGCCAGTCGACAATAATGGGTGTGAATTTCAACAGTAAAGAAGAGCGCATAAAGTTCGCAATACAAACAGGCATGAGCAGAGAGCGCGCTTACGAAACCCAGTCAGACGAAGAACACGATCATGTTGGTTTCACATACATCAAGGACGACGAGAAGAATCCGTATCTGATGATAGGTAAGGACAATCCATATATTAACAGGAAGAAACGCTTAAACCCTTAAAAACCTGAGGGTGAAAATAAAACCATGAACCCCGTGAAAATACTATTCGTCTGCCACGCAAACGTCGACCGCAGCCAGATGGCAGAAGCCCTCTTCAGGACTTTTGCCAGAGAAGGCGGTGAATACGAAGCTATGAGTGCTGGCACGCATGTTTTGGAAAATGAAGGCAAGCCGTTGGCAGATGAAGTCGTCAGATGCATGAAAGAACTTGGTTATGATTTGTCAGGAAGCCGCAGAAAACAACTCACGCCTCAAATGGTGGATGAAGCAAATAAAGTAGTGGTAATGACAAGTTTTGGCGATGTGCCGTGGTACCTGCATGGTTCCCCAAAGATGACATACTGGGATGTGCCTGACGGAAAAGGCAAATCTTACGAAGGAATCTGCGCAATCCGAAACCAGATAAGAGATCTGATTCAAACCTTGTTCTAGGAAGAGCGATAATAGTTTAAGTAAGTGGTAGAAAGTCAGTAGAAGTTCTAAAGGGTGATTCAACCAATCATTGTCTTGCCTAAGATTAGGCAGTCAAGCCAGTGAAACGTTTATTAAATCTGTCAAGAAAACATATTCATGCAATACCGCGAGCTCGTCAAAACGTATCAGTCATTGGAAGCCACTACAAAGAAACTGGAAAAGCGCGATATCTTGGCAAGATTATACAAGGAAACACCCAACGAGTTGTTGCCAATCATTGTTCTTTTATCACAGGGCATGGTCTTCCCTAAAGGCGGCAAAGAGCTCGGTATAGCAACAAACATGATGCTCGCCGCCATCGAAAAGTCCTATGGCGTAAGCGAAAAAGAAGTCGAGTCCGTATTCAAGAAAACAGGCGACGTCGGCCTGACAGCCGAGCATTTTGCAAAAAATAAAAAACAACACTCACTGGTCCATCGCGTATTAACAGTACAACATATCATGGACAACCTGCAGCGTCTGCCAGACATTACCGGAAAAGGCAGCCAAGAAAAAAAGCTGGTATTGTTACAAGAGTTATTAGTTTACGCAACGCCGTTAGAAGCAAAATATATCGCTCGCACAGCCGTCGAAACATTACGCATTGGCGTTGCCGAGGGTGTTGTCAACAGTGCGATAGCGCACGCATTTAACAAAGAACCAAAGCTCGTGGAAAAATCTTATTCATACATCGGTGATTATGGCGAAGTCGCTGTCTTGGCAAAGGAAAATAAATTAACAACTTCTCGCCTGGAAGTCGGCTCGCCCGTGCGCCCCATGCTCGCAGATCGCTCCAAGGGTTTGGATGAAGTTTTTGAGCGGTTCAAGAACATCGCATTAGAAGTCAAGTACGATGGCTTTCGCACGTTCGTGCATAAAGACGGCAATAAGATTACAATCTTTTCCAGAAGATTAGACGATGTGACGCATCAATTTCCAGACATCGTTAAGCTTGCTAGAGAAAATCTTAAAGCAAAATCCTGCATCGTCGACGGCGAAACATTTGCCACAGACAAAAAAACCGGCGCACCGCGTCCATTCCAAGTATTGTCGCGCCGCATACACCGCAAGTATGATATAGAGCAAATGATACAGGAAATCCCAATCCAAGTTAATCTGTTTGATTTGTTGTATGCAAATGGCGAGAACTACATGGAAAAACCGCTGAAAGAGCGCTGGCACAAACTAAAGCAGGTCGTCAAAGAAACGCGCGCTTTCAAGCTCGCTGAGCACATTGAAACCGATGACAGGAAGATCGCAGAAAAATTCTTGAAAGAGTCGTTAGCAGAAGGCCAGGAAGGCTTGATTGGGAAGAACTTGGACGCGCATTACCAGCCAGGCAAGCGCGCTGGTTATTGGCTGAAAGTCAAGGAAATCATGGAGCCGCTCGACCTAGTAATCATAGGCGGCACGTGGTCCGAGGGTAAGCGTGCAAAGCAGATCGGTTCAATCCTACTTGGCGTAAAGAATGGCAAGGAGTTCATCGCGACAGGCATGCTCGGCTCCGGCCTGCGCGAAAAAGAAAGCGAAAGCACGTTCACTATTTCAGAGCTCACGGATATTTTGAAAAAAGACATTGTTAGCGAAAGCGGAACGTCAGTTGTGGTCAAGCCGCGCATTGTTGTGGAAGTCGGCTACGAAGAAATCCAGAAATCACCAAAATATCCATCTGGATTTGCATTGCGTTTCCCGCGTTTGCTTCGCTTCCGCACAGACGAGAAGCGTCCAGAGGACGCTGACACGATTGCGACCATAGAAAAGTTGTATAAAAAGCAGAAGACTAAAGAATGATTACCAACATGTCCGCGCAAGAAGCGTGAATAAAGGCTGATTTTAACGAATTTATAAACAATAAATCTAGTTGTTTATGTATTCGAAATATTACGGAAGAATAAAGTTTATGAAAAATTTAAAAAAACTTGGTCTTAACGAAACCATTTTAAAAACATTGGAAAAATTAGGATTTACCGAGCCGACTGAAGTTCAGGAAAAAACAATCCCCTCAGTTTTGCAGGGTATTGATGTCATAGCCGGTTCTGCGACTGGCTCGGGAAAAACTCTAGTTTTTGGAGCAGGAATTATTCATAATTGCAAGGCAATGAAAAAAATCCAAGCTTTGGTCATGGTTCCGACAAGGGAACTAGCAGAACAAGTTTCAAAAACCATTGGAACATTTTCGAAGCAGGGCTTGAAAATAGAAGCTGTATACGGGGGAGTCGCCATTGGACCGCAGATTAGAAAATTGCAACATGCTGATGTGGTGGTAGGCACGCCTGGAAGAATTCTTGATCACATGCAAAGAAATACCATCGATATAAGCCATGTCAAAATCCTAGTTTTAGATGAAGCCGACAGGATGCTGGATATGGGATTCATATATGACGTTGAAAAAATAATAAGACACTGCCCGGAAAAAAGGCAAACCATGATGTTTTCTGCTACAATATCAGAAGATATCCGGCGCCTGTCAAAAAATTACATGAAAAATCCGGTAAAAGTATTAGTAGAATCGTACATAGACCAGAGCAAGTTAACCCAGTCTTACTATAATGTCTCTGACATCGAGAAGTTCTCGTTGCTGGTTCATTTGTTGAAAAATGAGGATTCCAAGCTGGTTATGGTTTTCTGCAACACCAAAAGAAATACAGATTTCGTTGCCAATAATCTGAAGGAGTTGGGAATAAATGCATTGGCGATTCATGGCGGATTTTCACAGGAACAGAGAAGCCATGTAATGGAAAAATTTCACAGCCAAAATATTTCAGTTCTAGTCTGCACGGATGTTGCGGCCAGAGGTCTGGACATTAAAGAAGTTTCCCATGTTTACAACTATGACATACCAAGCGATTCAAAAGCTTACATACATAGAATTGGCAGAACAGCCAGAGCCGGAAAAAAGGGAAAAGCAGTAAGCATTCTTGCGCCAAGAGATTATGATAATTTCAGGGAAGTGCTCAAAGACCGCAAACTGGAGATAGAAAGGTTGCCTGTCCCTGTTATAAACCGAGTTTACGTGAGATGGATTGAAAAAAGAAGAACATATGGCGGCGGGCGCGGCGGAAGAAGCGGCAGTAGCCGTGGTGGAAGGGGTTATGGAAGAGAAAGCAGTGGCAGTCGTGATTATTCCAGCGCCCCAAGGCGCTCATGGAAAAGACGAAACTAATTTTTAATTTTATGATGTTGCACTGATATCCGCAGGCTAAAGCCCGCGGTTTCCTTGTGCAACAGCATCTCAAAGAGCTCATCTGTGGACTTTAGTCCACAGTTTTCGCATGCTCTTTGCAGATAAAAATTATTCCTAAAAATTCTCCTGTATGAACCGTTCCAGATAGATTAGTTCATTCGGATTTCCGAACGGTACCCAATAACTCTTCGCCGGCACGATGCGAACTTTGTGCGCATCTGCGAGCAGCTGCACAGCAGACGTGATTTCGTATTCTCCGCGCTCTGAGCGTTTTATTTTTTTCAGCGCCTCAAAGATGTCAGGCGTGAACTTCCACAAGTTCGCGTTAACAAGCTTGTCTTGATAGAACTCCTTGATCTCACCAGCAGACGGCTTTTCAACAATCCTGCGCAGCCATCCCTGCTGGTCTGTCGAAAGTACAGCGTATTTTGTGGGGTCCATTGCACGATAGCCCATGCCATAGCAAACGTCGTCGTTAATAACTTTCTTGAACCGAGCCATGTCATCCGGCGAATACAAGTCATCGCCGTTGACCATTACAAAGTTTTGCCCGGCAACGAAGTCTTCCGCAGCTTTCACAGCATCGCCTGTGCCTCTTGGCTCTGGCTGGTTGATGAAAGATATTTTCATGTCAAAATAGTGCTTGTTCTTCTTTACCCAGTCCTCCATCATTTCTTTCTTGTAATTTACAACAATGCCCACGTCAGTCGCGCCGGCAGTCTTAAGGTTGTGTAGTAACCAATATAGGAACGGCTTGCCGGCTACAGGTATGAGCGGCTTTGGTATCGTAGCCGTAAGAGGCATCATGCGCGTGCCCTTTCCAGCAGCTAAGAGAACGACTTTCATTGAAAAAAACCTTCCTTAATATTTTGTATCAACCATATGTTTCTTTGGATTCCAAGGAGCCTTTCTTTACAAAGAAAGGCTGCTTCTGCAGCTAAGAGGACTATTTTCATATTTTCATCTCCGATGAAAATCTCAACGAATGCAATGCATTCAGTTGCAGATCATCACTCTGCAATTATTCGATGAAAAATTTAAATAGATTTAATTAAGCTCTTAATTAAATATATTAGAATACCTTTAAGGTATTCTAAATAGATTATCCGTGCTGGTTTTGCTTTGGCGCTGCATGCGGAAATGCCTTTGAAAAAAATTCATTCATGTCGTCTCGGGCGCGACCTTTTAATTCCAGCCGTTTACTGCTGTGTATTGCCAATGGCGTTCCAAAGACCGAAGCATATTCAAAATAAGTCATCTGCTCTGTTAAAGCGCCGCGCAATATTTCAAAATCCGACTCATCCATCAGATGCCTGGCAGGCGGTTGTACTGTATGATCTGTAACAATTATTTCTGGCATTTTATCTGGAGAAGGACTGTCAATATTTAGAGAAGAACTGTCAACAGTATAGTCCCTGCCATCAAAGCTTGCTCTTAATACCATAAGAGAGTCCCTTTGGCCATACACAGAAAACTTAAGACTGAAGACAGCCGGCTTGTCGTGATAAGTAGTTACTTTAAAGAAAACTACTGGGTCTTCATGCTCTTCCCAGCGTTCTGGGGGTTTTAGTATTTTGAAAAACTTCGC
>JBDRKV010000049.1:0-10278 GCA_043813745.1 Candidatus Aenigmatarchaeota archaeon
GGGCCGACAATCCTGACAGCATTGTTGCTGGAGATCTCCTGTTCTATGCTCAATGCGCCTATCTGGTTTGGCCGCGTGTCAGGAAAGATTATCTCTGCCCTGAAGCCGTCTATGTAAACAGAAAAGTCATTTTCTTTCAGGTCATGCTTTCCGATGTTGCGCAGGTAAATATCATTATTATGTACGTTTTCTATTGCAGTGAGCTTTTCCATTTCTTGCGTCTGCCAGGCAGTTTGGTCTCCTGCCTTGTCGCCTGTCTCTGAGAATGCTTTTATGAAGAACGTGAAAGCCAGGCCTGCTATGGCTATTGTTATCAATAGCAACAGTATTACTGACACTACGGCGCTGATGGCTTTTGCCATATGAAATGATTATTTATCCAGGAATATAAAAAGAATGCGCTAGATTTTTGTCAGTGTCCTGGTTTCTGAATAGGTGTTTTCTGACGCCTCTTTTACAAAGCCAGAATATACATAGGTTCCGTTGAGAAGAGGCTGGTTGCTGTAGAAATACCAGTGCGTTGGATCGTATTTGTTCAGGCTTGAATTATAATGCTGCGCGACTTCCGCGGCGCTTAGCGCGCGATTGTATATACGGGCTTCATCTATGGTCTTGTTGAAGAATTCCTTGATGTTATTAACATCGGTTGCGCCGACAATCGTGTGATTGCCTGTAACAGTGATGTTGACCTGTGAAGTGAAATTGTAGCTTGATGTCAGATTGCCGTCTACATAAAGCAGCATGGTCGTGCCATTGAATGTGCCGACAAGATGATGCCATGTGTCGTTTGTTGGCTGTGTGGTAAGGGCGTCTGTGTGATACCAGCCGTTTGAATAAATCCAGAACGTGAGCCCTTCGCCAGATGTTCTGGTATTGCCCTGATAGCCGTCGTGGACCACGGATAAATCGTAGCTGTATCCTTTTGCTATGACGTGCTTGTTCCTTCCATAGCCGAATTTTGCTGAGTTGACCCAGGCTTCTAGCGTGATTTCATTGGTTGGGTTCAAGCTCACGTCGTTGCCGGCGTCTATGTAATCGTCGTTGCCGTCGAATTTCATGCCTTGGCCGTACCTGCCTTGATCATAATATGCTGGCGCGTTTCCGTCTGCGTTGTTTATGTCGGCATCTAGAACGGTTCCGTGATTGCCATATTTACTGACATCAGTGACGTGCGTTGCGCTGTCGCCTATTGAAGCAACGTTGTCAAAGTTATACATCAATACCAATGAATCATCATACAGGTTTGCAGCAGTGTTGTTCCAGTTCCAAACGAACGTATCCAATTCCTGCGCTGATATCCTTGCTTTTATGTCCACGCTGTTGGTTGTCACGTTTGCCGTGTTTACCGGCGTCGGATCTATGAATAATATGCTTGGCAATTTCGTGATGTTCACATCACTCACATTAATGCCGTATTTTCCCGCGATTTCAGCCAGCGTCAGGGCCCTGCGCCAGACCTCAACCTCGTCAATGGTTCCGTTAAATACTCTGGTCATTGGCTTGATGTTTCCGACAGAAACAAAGCTCATATTGTTTATGTTGCACCATCCTAATGTCGTGCCCACTGTTTCCATTTCTGTATAATTCCCGTCAAAGAACACGGCTATTTTGCCAGTATCTTTGTCATATCTTACTGCCACGAAATGCCAGGCATTGAACAGGTCGTCGGTATTGAGCGTTATAATGGTTCCGTTGCGCGGGGTCCATGAGTCGAATGAGAACAACAGTTTATTCCTGTATATCCTTACAGCCCACTCGCCATTTGTTGAAATGACTTCGCTAGAGCCAGACACGTCAGTTATATTTATTGGATTGAACCACGCCATGGCAGTAAAGCTTCTATTCTCAAGACAGAGGTTTTCTGACAGGTTTGTTTCAATGTGGGTGATATTACCGTCAAATCCGGCTGCTATTCCCTGCTTGCCAGGAGTCCAGTTTACGTTGTGGGCGCTTGCATTGTTTTCATATCTTGAATAATCCTTGGCATCTCCAGCATCAAAACTCATGTCCAGTATCAAATCCTCGTCAGGCAGTATGGTCGTAGTTGTTGTGACAGTCGTGGTTGTTGCCACGGTTGTTGTTCCGCCGCCTCCGCCACCGCCTCCACCACCTCCGCCGCCACCGTAGTAGTAGTGTGTCTGATTGACGGTTGTCGTGGTGCTCGGGATAGTTCCATTGATGGTCGTGGTTGTCTCATTAATTTCAGGAATCGTTGTCGTGGTATCATTGTCGCCAGTAACCTGGCCTGTGATGTTCAGGCTTGCTATTGCATACAAAATCACGATCATGGCTATTATGAACAGCAAAAGAATAACTAGTGACAATGACTTAACTGCTTTTTTCATAGATTTAGCTAATATACTAAAATATTAAAGCCTATGCAGAATTTGTCTTTGTTCAAAGCATTGCTAAAAACTTATAAACCCTATGATTAGGAGCAGCACTGCTATCAACGCTATCAGCGCGAGCAATGACAGGATAAGGATTTTGAGCCCTTTTTTGAAGCCGCGCTCCTTGAATCCAAACAATAAACCAACAAATAAACCGCCGAAATGGGCTATGTAGGATATTTCTCCAGCAGGCGCCACAAGGAATCCATAGGCGTTATACACGATATACATTATGCCCAGTATGCCTAGGGGCACGGGCATGACGTACGGGGCAAATGACATGCTTGCCGGTCTGACCAGCATGCCTGCGCCTACTAGCCCGAATATGGCTGCGGACGCGCCTATGCCTATGACATCAGGCGCGTATACGAGCATGGAGAAGAGGTCTCCTGCAAACGCCGCGAGAAAGAATATTGCCAAAAATTTTGCTGCTTTCATCTCGTGCTCCACGGCGATGCCGAAGAATAATAATATTAACATGTTGGAAAGCAAATGCGATAAATCTGCGTGCAGGAAAATCGACGTGACCAAAGTCCAAGGCCTTGCCGCAAGATTCTGACCGGAAAATCCGTAGTCCTGTAGAATGGATTCGCGCGTTTCTGCTGGCTGTATGGCTGTGAAGAAAAATGCGATAATACAGATAACTATGAGCAGGAGCGTTAGTTTCATTAGATAATTATTCCACGAATCGTTAAAATACCTTATGCGGGAAGAAAATGTGATTTTAGAACAACTTTTTGTATAACTTTAGGCAATCCGTTTTAAAGGGGTGAAGAGATTCGAAATGCTGGTCAAATAACGCCCACTCATCCGGAGATAAGTAATTAACAATATTTTCTTCGAAAAGTATAAGCAACCCGCTGAGAACAAGAACTCTCCTAGCTTCGTTTTCTAGCTCTGCTATTTTGAATGTTACTGGTTTTACCCTGCTTAATGTACCGTGAGCATCAATAAGGTCTTTACTTTCTGCTGCATAATCAAAGATATTGTTCGCTGTCGCAATAGTAATCGTGCTACTATCAAATGGCATGTGAGCGATGTCGCCTTCCCTAAAATCACCTCTAGGATAATTCTTCTTTGCAGTATCTACTGAATAATCAAATCCGCAGACTTTTGCATCAGGGTAGCGCTTGGCAATTTTGGCTGATAATTTGCCATCACCACAGCCTATGTCTAAGATTACTCCATTTTGTGTCAAGTGTTCTAATTCTAAGCGTTGCAAAGCATACTGTATAGAAACAGCAGAGCTTTCTGCATTACACCAGTCCATGTTATCATAATCCAGTGGTCTTTTCTTGCGAGCCATGAAATTACCGGCAGATAAAAGCTTAAATTAGAATTAGCATAATTGAAAAAAGAGTATATATTTTTATTAATCAACCCTGTAGCCTGTAAAACACCGCAGCAGAAGGCGAAATGCCCTCTTGTCCAGGCGTGGCTTTGTTCTTTGTTCCTGTGCGCGTTTCATTTTAAATTGATCGCATTCGCGGTGCCGGCGTGTATAGCATACGTCCTCGAATGCATCGGTATCTTCGTCTCTAAATTCGAAAGCTGTCTGCTCAGAATCCGGGCCGCAATTATCGCGGTATGGACAGCGCAATACGCCGATAAATTCGTATACGGACATGACAATAAAATTCGCAGAAACGCATTTAAAACCTACAGCCTATCAAAAATCAGGCAATAACATGGCGAAATCATTGAGAAGGAAAAGGGCTGCTGACCGTGCTGCTCTACAGCAGCTGGTCAAAGAAGGCTTATTCGCGAAAGATAATGAGGGAAATTTTCGCGTTACTGGAGAAGCAAGAGAACGAGCACAGCCACAAAAACTATCGGCATGTGCTGGTGCAAGGCAGGAAACTCCTGCGCCTGCTAAAACTTATTCAGAGGAATACTTTCTTAATGCATTTCGCTCATATTGTCGTGCTATGCGTAATGATACGCGTAATATTTGTGAAACAACCTGCCCTCTCAGAGATGTAGCGTGCCAACCATGGTGTAGCACACAATCATCTTCCGTACATAGAATGATATATTCCGCTTTCAGAGATGTATCACGCCAATTGTGGTATAAAAATGGCAGGGTCATAAAATCTGGTGCGGAAAATAATCCAACTGTAATACAAACCCTGAAGCAAAGCGGTTATCTGCGCTGACGAAACGTTTAAATAGCGCTAAAGCTTAAATCCGCAGGCGCTTCTACATTCTTGTCCTGGGCTTTGCTCAAGACAGCACATTAAGTTGTGCAGAAGCGTTTGGAGGTGCGACCATGGCCGTGCTTTCAGAACCAAAGCGGGCAAGGAAGCTCATGCGAAAAAAGCCTGCTGAAGATTTTGATGACGACGATTTCAGCGACGAAGACGAATAATCATTTCCAGAACTTTTTCTCTTATTTTTATTATCTATTCAAGAACTAGACATTGCGCTCTATTGCCTGGCCTGCAGGGTCTGTAATCTTGACGCGGCTGACTGTCGCGCAGTCTGCAGCTCCGCGGAATTCAGAGACGCGGCCCGGTAAAATATCTGCTTTGTTCGTGTCGTTGAACGTGGCATTGAAATATATGGCGATCTCGCCTGGTAGGATCGTTTCAGAGCCGATGTTTTTTATAGCTAGCTTTATCTCGTTGTTCGCGCACACTACAGAATCTATTCTTTCTTTTTTTCATTCGGCCAAAACCTTAAATGCCGAAAACCTTTATATAGAAGTAAAGACAAATAAAGAATTAGTAACTCAAAGACCTTTGGACAAGGTTTTTGTTTCAAACATAATCAATTTCGGACTGGACATCTGAAATATGATTGGACTAATGGACTTGGAATTTGCTTAATTCTAGATAAGGATATGCGTTGTGAGTATATAAAGGCTCATGTTCCCACAACATATATTTTCAAGCATATGGGTTATGTGAAAAAAATGATTGACGAAGAAGTGAGCATGGACATACCAAAGCCAGAGCCAATGGACACGATGATAAAAGCGCGGCCGCTTGTTGAAAATGAGACTAATACTGAAAACAAGACAGAACACGACGAGCTCAAAGAACAGTTCGGCATTGAATTTTCAAAAGCGCGCATTATCGTAATGGGCGTTGGCGGTGCTGGAAATAATTGCATAAATCGCCTGGCTGAGAAAGGCATCAAGGGTGCGCTGACATACGCTATAAACACTGATGCAAAACATCTTATGAACACGAAAGCAGACAAGCGTATACTTATTGGCCGGGACCTTACAAAAGGTTTGGGCGCAGGCGGATATCCTGAAGTCGGCAGGGAGGCTGCCAAGGAAACGAAAGAGGAGATTAAGCACGAGTTAAAAGGCGCGGATCTGGTTTTTCTGACATGCGGGCTTGGAGGCGGGACAGGCACTGGCGCAATACCTGTTATCGCACACCTGGCAAAGGAATCCGGCGCAATTGTCATTGCTGTTGTAACATTACCGTTCAAGATAGAAGGCGCGCGCATTGTCAAAGCCGAGGAAGGCTTGGCTGAGTTGCGCGGTGCATGCGACACAGTCATTGTTATTGAAAACCAAAAGTTATTGAAGTTCGCAGGCGACATGCCGCTGAAGAAGGCGTTCGGCGTTGCAGATGAACTGATTTCTACGATGATGAAAGGTATCACTGAAACGATAAACGAACCGTCGCTAGTTAACTTAGACTACGCTGATGTCAAAGCTGTAATGAAATCCGGCGGTGTTGCTGCTATTGGTATAGGCGAGAGCGACTCACCACAGAGGGCGCAGGAAGCAGTCATGCGTGCACTGCATCACCCGTTGCTTGAGGTAGACTACAAGGGCGCCACAGGCGCTCTGATACAGATAATCGGCGGCGAGGACATGAAGCTGGAAGAGATAAACAGCATTGGCGAAAGCGTTAATGCGTTCCTGGACCCGCAGTCTCAGATTATCTGGGGCGCACGCGTCTTGCCGGAGTTTGAAGGCAAGA
Source organism: Candidatus Aenigmatarchaeota archaeon (assembly GCA_043813745.1). GTDB lineage: Archaea > Aenigmatarchaeota > Aenigmatarchaeia > GW2011-AR5. Next base: position 6,335 of record JBDRKV010000049.1, read on the forward strand.
TTCATGTTATAACCATCATAACCGGCGTAAAGTCTCCGTACATACTCGGGCCAGGCAAGGAATCTGCCACGAAATCAAAAGACGACCTGGGCATTGAAGTAATTAGAAAGTTTTGAAAATCAGAGATTTTCGAAACATCATAGGATCTCACTCCTTTCTCAAGGAGTTCCGCACGTTTGTGCGGAACAGTCTGACCACACCCCAAGGACGAGGCGGCTGAAACGGCGAGAAGCCGAGGCCGCTAGTTCTTTTGCTCGCTTAGAAGCGAGACTATTTTTTAGGCGAGACATATGAGACAATATGTTTTCAATGGCAGCGTATTCGTGCCGGACGGGCCAGTGGAGTACAAATCAATCGATTATTCTGACGTGCTTTGTCACGACAGCCGCTCTGATTTCGACACGTCAGGCATTGCTCACGAGGCGCTATTGTCGGCGATGAAAGACAGCATTCCTGGAAAGCATACAGGCACGCTTGTCGTTGTCGCAAATATTTTTGGCAACAAAGGCAAACTACCTCTCGCGGAAATATTGAACGAAGAAAGGCCAGACCTTGGAAGGGTTTATGCAAAAGACCCAGAAGAACTAAGCAGGGTGTTATTGGAAATTTCAGATAAATCCAGTCCATTCCATGACGGGGCCATAATAATAGACGACGACACATCGCGCGTGCTGGACTGCAATGTACTGCTCATACCGCCGCCTTTTATCAACGGCAGTGAGCACGAAGAGCATTATAGAGGCACGCGCCACAAGACAGCTGTTGATTATTCAAGGCTTTCGACAACCATGCTCACATGCTGTCTGAGCATAAACGGCGAGAATGTTCTCAAGGAATTCAGAAGGGGCGCGATCACATATGACAGCGAAAATCACTCTCCGGCTTAACAGCAGATGAAAACTAAAAGAGCTATTTCTATTCAAACAGCTTTTTGCATTCATCCCTAAGAAATCCGCCTTTGATATTTATTTTACTGCCGGATTTTCTATTCAAATATGCGCAGCTGACATCAATCTTCCATTCATCTTCAGGAACATCCTTTCCTTCTGCTCCATAAACAATCTTTGAAATCCTTGACCACCACGCTGCTGTAAAACACATGGGACATGGCTCGCAGGTTGAATATAGCGTGCAGCCGCTCAAGTTTGTATTTCCAAGTTTTTTGCATGCTTTTCTTATAGCATTTATTTCAGCATGCGCAGTTGAATCGGACTTTGCGGTGTTGTGCGCTGCAGAAAGAATTCTGTTATTCTTGACTATTATCGCCCCAAATGGAAAATCCCCTTTTTTTCCTTCTTTTATTGCCAGCCGCATAAATTTCTCATTGAACATCATAATTATTGAATCATACTTTTATATAAAAGTTTGGAGGACTATTTTAAAAACTATAACAATTATTCTATAATGTGGTTGTATGACTAAGCTAGACGAGAAAACATTAGAGCATGTTGCTGCAAACGCCCGCCTGGAGCTGAGCGAAAAAGAGTTTGTGCAGATGCAAAAAGATTTGTCCGGTATTATGGATGCTTTCAAAATAATTGACAAGGCGTCGCCGCGCTGCGAGCCGACATTCCAGCCTGTTAGCGTAAGGAATGTCGTCCGTGAAGACGTTTTGGAAGAGACGTATCCGCAAGCGAAAGCGCTGCAGAACACCAAGCACAGCGAGAAGGGATTCTTCAAGGGACCAAAGGCTGTTTAGCATGATAAGGCAATATAATATTTCTGTACAGGAATTTCTGGCAGAGAGCTCGAACGGAAACGTGGACTACACGGACTTTGTCGCGCACGCCATGCGAGAGATGGAAGGAAAAAACAAAAAACTGCTTTTCATACGCGGTGGAGCGGACTTTAACAAGCGCGTTTCTGCATCCAAGACGCTGTACGGATTGCCTATCAGCGTCAAGGACTGTATATGCGTGAAAGGCGTTGAGTCCTGCGCGGGTTCAAAGATTTTGCAGGGATACAAGCCAACGTTTGATGCAACCGCGATATCCAGGATCAAGGAAATCGGCGGCCGCGTTTTGTGTAAAACAAATCAAGACGAGTTTGGTTTCGGCACGTTCTGCACGAACAGTGCATATGACATTCCTAAAAATCCTTTTGACAACGAGCGTGCGTGCGGCGGTTCTAGCGGCGGAGCAGGTTGCATAACGCAGGCGCTAGACGTACCGCACATCGCATTGGGACAGAGCACCGGCGGTTCAATCAGCTGTCCTGCATCATTCTGCGGAATCGTTGGTTTGACGCCTACGTACGGTTTAGTTTCCCGTTACGGCTTGATAGATTATGCAAATTCCCTGGACAAGATTGGTCCTATGGGCAAATGCGTTTACGACGTAGCGTTCATGCTGTCTATTATTGCCGGGCACGACCCAAGGGACCAAACAACGCTAAACGTTCCTAAAAAAGATTATACGAAATCGTTGAGCGGCTCGCTGAAAGGCATGAAGATAGGCATTCCAAAGGAATACTTCAAGAACATTGATGAAAGCGTCGAAAATTGCGTAAGAAACGCTATTGGAGAAATAGAAAAAGAAGGCGCAAAAGTCATTAATGTTTCTTTGCCAAATACAAAGTATGCCTTAGCATCGTACTATATTATAGCGACAGCGGAAGCGTCCACTAATTTAGCCAAGTACTGCGGCATGCGATACGGACTTCACTTACAATTGAAAGGCGGATTTGACGAGTATTTTTCCAGTGTTCGTAGCAAGGGCTTTGGTCCAGAAGCCAAGCGCCGCATCATGCTTGGCACGTTCGCGCGCATGGCCGGTTATCGAGACGCTTACTACATGAAAGCGCTGAAAGTACGCACGATGATAATCAATGACTTCAAGCATGCATTCAAAAACGTGGATGTTCTTTGTGCGCCAACCATGCCTGTTTTGCCGCCGAAATTTTCAGACATTAGCAAGATGACACTGGCAGAACAATATCAGAGCGACGTTTTGACTGTGCCTGCAAACCTTGCTGGGCTACCCATGATTAGCGTGCCTTGCGGCTTTGTCGGCAAGCTGCCAGTGGGCCTGCACATTATTGGAGACCATTTGCAGGAAGAGAAGATATTGAAAACGGCGAATGCTTATGAAAAAATCCGAAAGTAAATCAAAAAGCAAAATCAAGTTCGTTCCTGGGAAAGTCCTGGAAGAGTTTGACGTAGTCAAAGGTAGCAAGATTCATGTAAAGTTTAGATTCTTGAAAAGAAACGAGAACGTTGAAGAAATTACAAAATACATCAACAGTATTGTTACTGAGAAAGAGAACTGGCTGTCGATGGTGAAGCCTGTGACGGTTGCAGAGGAGCGGAAGTGGCTTAAAATAAAATTAAAAGAACAGGCAGGGAAAAACAAATATGTCGTTGTCGAAGCTGACGGCAAGTTCTTGGGCAACGCTGAGCTGCGCTGCGGAGGCATGGGAAACTCACACACTGCTTCGTTTGGCATATCATTAGCAAGAAATATCTGTGGCATGGGCGTTGGCACTAGATTACTAAAATATCTGATTAACATGGCAAAGAAAATGAGCATTGAGATATTATACATAGAAGTTTACAAGGGCAACAAGCGCGCGCTGCATATTTATCAGGACAAGCTCGGCTTCAAGCAATCCGGCATTAAGCCGAAGTTCAGGAAACGTATTATCAAGGGCAAAGCTGTTTACGATGACGAAGTTTTTATGTGGAGGCGCGCATGAGATCGGCTTAATTGCCTAAGTTATAATGTCGCATTGCGACAGCATCTCGGCAGAAAACACAATTTTCTACCGCAGATAAGTAAGGAATAGAAAGGATGGTTGAAAAATTTAGAAAATGATTCAGCCTTCATTCCCATTTATTACCTAAGAAGTACCGGAGAAAAAACGTATGACAAAAATCGGGCTTGAGGTTCACATACAATTGAAGACAACCAGCAAATTATTCTGCGGCTGCGCTGCGCAGTGGCAGG
>JBDRKV010000050.1:0-10950 GCA_043813745.1 Candidatus Aenigmatarchaeota archaeon
AACCACTATGCTGTTTATTCTCCATAATAAAATCAGCGAGACTGACTGTGGCGCTGTAAACCCTAATAAGAGCAATAGGATGACGCCCCCACCTTCTGTCACTCCAAGACCGGCTGGGGATATTGGTATGAACATAAGAACTGACACGATCTGCGATACGAATAAAACCATCAGGATGTCCATTTGCATGCCCAGCGCACCGGCAAGCAGGGCTAACTGTATGGTTCCTAACACCCAACACAAAGGATCAATTGAAAGCAATTTTATTATATCTTTTCTACGAACGTTTCTGGCAGCATTCTGCATCAATTCCAGATATCTTACTATACGGCCAACCAATGGTATTCTTGAAATTATATGGTTGGAGAGCCTTGTGTACAGAATCAGAATCGTCAAAACAACCACCGCGACAGGCGCGGCAAACGCGAGCAATAGTACTGACGGGATGTTTATAATCCATGACAAATAGATGAACGCCACTACCAGAATTAATATCTTGGTCACCATGGTCAGACCTTGTATGAGCGTCAATAGTCCTATGCGTTCAGAGATACTGGTCTGGGTTTTTTTCGCCAAGGAATACGCTGCGTAGAAATAACCAAAACGGCCCGGAGTCAGATTACTGAAGAACATACCGCCTTCATGCGATAGAAATATTTCTTTGATCTTCGCTTCTGGCGCGATAACCTTGAGCTTCATACTCAGGACGAGCTCCATTGCCAGGAATGCAATAGCAGCATATGTGAATAACAACAAGTCTATGTTGATTAACGCTAACATAATTTTTTCAATGCCTATACTGTAGAATAAAGCAGCCAGAATTATGATACCTATGATCAGAGAGAGAATGGTTTTGTTCATTTATCCTTTCCTCTTACAATTATTCTATCGTATCCCTTGTTATCGGGTCGCCTTTACTGATAGCTGTTTTGGTCTGCCTGCCTAAAATAGTTTCAAAATACTTTGGTTCCATGCCTGACGGCGACTTTCCAGAGCGCAGCACGGCAATATTATTCCTTGACAACTTATCTCCTTTGCTAATATCCGCGCATGCGTATATGCTGCGGCGGACGAATGTATAAAGCTCCCTTTCAGCTTTGGCCACGAGCTTTTCAGACGAACCAAGTATTTTCCTGCAGACCGGGCTTTGCAATAACGACTTCTTTTCCTCTATTGATAAGTTTTCGGTTTTCCTTATTTCCTCAACCATGCGGACGAGTTCTTGCGGTTCCAAGGCAAATCCCTGGTCCGGGCCTGGAAGCTTCCTGTTCAATGTGATGTGCTTTTCTATAACTTCCGCACCCAGAGCGACTGCAGCTACAGGGGCTACGACCGGATCTGTAGTGTGGTCAGAGAAGCCGACAGACACTGTAAACTCCTGCTTCATTGTCTTTATTGCATTCAGGTTGAGGCTATCCAAAGGCGCGGGATATCTTGTCGTGCACTGCATCAATATGATGTCATTGTTTCCCTGACTGCGGATGGCATCTACTGCTTCGCTGACTTCGTTCATGTCAGAAACGCCTGTTGAAATGATGACTGGTTTTTTCTTGGATGCCACGTGCTTCAATAACGGCAGATGAGTAAGTTCTGCAGAGCCGACCTTGTGTGCAGGCACGAATTTGTCTATAATATCATAGCTGTCCTCGTCAAATCCGGTTGATAGAAAAATAATATTTTTCTTTTTGCAATATTCAGCGAGTTCTGGCAGCCAGGACTCTGGTAGTTCTATCTCCTTTAATACGTCAAGTACGGATTTCCTTATATTCAGGTAATCAAGCTCGCCAGCTTTTTCTACGTAAACTTTTTCGGCCTTGAATAACTGGAATTTCACTGCATCCACGCCTGCTTCGCTGGCGACGCTGATTAATTTTTTCGCGGTTTCAAAATTTTCTTTATCGATATCTGATATCTTCCAATTAGAACCAATTTCTGCTATGATAAAAACATGGCAGCCATTACCAATGACTTTATCGGCTATTCTTATCATCCAATCTCCTACTGACATTATGGATTATCGATTTGATCTGATCCTTGGTCAATAATTCCATGTCATTTGATACAAGACCTCTACTGTTAGTGCAGCCTGCGTTGTCGCCGGGCTTTGGGTATATGATAAACATGTCCTCGGTTTCAATCGCGTTCGCGGCTTCGTGCCTGGTCATTAGATCCTCGTGCATTTTTTCTCCTGGGCGGGTGCCAATGACCTCGGTTTTTATCTCTTCTGGTTTGTAGCCACATATCGGAGCAATCTCTTCTATCATGGCCTCGGCCAAATCCCCTATTTTCACGGAATTCATTTTAAGTATGAATATCTCGCGGCCAACTGACCTGGACGCAGCGCTCAATATCAAATCCACGGCCTGACTTGTTGACATCATGAATCTTGTCATTTCCGGGTTTGTCATGGTTATGGGTCCGCCTTTCCTTATCTGCTGCCGGAACAACGGCATGACAGAGCCTGTTGATTCCATCACATTACCAAATCGCACGCATGATAAAGCAGTACGGCGGGCGCCTTTATAATAATTCGCGGACACGGTCAGCTTTTCTGCCAGTAGCTTGGTTGCGCCCATGACGCTCACAGGATTTGCTGCCTTGTCCGTGCTTATGGTAATGAACTTTTCCGCGTTCTGCTTCAGTGCAGCTTCTATGACATTCTGAGTACCATGGACATTCGTCTTGATTGCTTCAAATGGATTTTCCTCGCAAAAGTTTACGTGTTTGAGCGCAGCAGCGTGGAAAACAATGTCTATTCCTTCCATAGCTCGTTCAATACGTTCTTTGTCGCGTATATCTCCCAAAAAGAAACGTAAATTACTTCCAGAAATCTTCTGCTTCAGCTTGTGAAGGGCGTATTCGTTGTTGTCCAATATTCTTATGACTGCGGGCTCGTATTCCAATAGATGTTCGGCTATTTCGCTTCCTATTGAGCCGGCTCCGCCGGTTATCAATATCTTCTTGTTCCTGAAAACTTCTACATCGTGATTCATAGTTACACCCTTGAAAAGAAAGCTTTTACGCCTTCTATAATCATGTCCATTTCTTCCTTTGTCATATGCGGATACATAGGCAGCGTTAATACCTGGCGAGAGACATTTTCTGTCACTGGCAGCAAGCCTTCTTTGTAGCTGAACTTTTTTCTGTAAAACTCTGAAAGGTGTACAGGACTAAAGTATTTCTTTGACATTATGCCTTTTTTAGCCAAAAACTCCAGTAACTTGTTTCTGGTTTTTTCATCTTGCAAGCGTATGGTGTACATCTGGTATACGTTGAAATTTTTCACTGATTCTTTCGGGATTGATATTTTTTCTATTGTTGAAAGATTTTTATTCATATAATCAGCGTTATTGCGGCGCATTGTTATGAACTTGCTGGCCTTGTTTAGTTGTGATATGCCTAGTGCGGCCGTGATATTTGACATGCGGAAGTTGTAGCCTAAATCAATATAATCGCTTGAATCGCTTGAAGAGAAATAATTCTCTTTTTCCTTGCGGCCATGTGAACAAATGAGCTTAAGCTTTTTGTATAATTTCTTGTCATTGGTGGCGACTGCGCCGCCTTCACCGGTCGTGATAATCTTATTTGAGCAAAAACTTAGCACAGCGCTATCGCCGAAACTGCCTACATGACAGCTGCCGGTCTCAGCACCGAATGCCTCGGCCGCGTCTTCTATTAAAATCAGATTATGCTTATCAGCGATTTTTCTCAGTTCTTTAATCATGCACGGCTGACCTGCGTAGTGGACGGCTATAATTGCTTTTGTTCTGGGCGTAATCTTTCTTTCGACGTCCACGGGGTCCAGGCCAAATGACTGTTCTTCGATGTCAGCAAATACAGGACAAGCGTTAACAAATAAGGCAGCGTTCGCGGTTGCTATGAATGTAAATGACGGCACGATTACTTCGTCGCCTGGGCCTATTCCATGCGCGAGCATGGCTGCATGCAATGCAGACGTGCCTGAATTGAATGAAACTACGTGCTTAACGCCAATGTATTTTGCTATTGATTTCTCAAATTTCTCAATTTCAGGGCCAAGCGCCCAGTACATGCCCTTACTGATGGCACTGCTTACAGCAGCAATGTCGTCATTGTCCCAATATATCTTGAACAATGGTATTTTCCAGTTTCCAGTTTTCATATTTATTTCTCCAACTTCTTTATGATTTTTGATGGCACGCCAGCGACCACGACGTTCGGAGGAACATTTTCGTTGATAAAGCTAAGCGCCCCGACGACAGCGTTTTCGCCTATGACGACGCCTGGCATTACCACGCTATGACTACCGATCCTGCAGTTTTTCTTTAATAAAACGCGACCGTTTTTATTGTCTATCGTCGACGCCGAATAGATTGAGCAATGAGAGCCTATCTGCACATCGTCTTCTATGATGACGCCGTTCTTCGCATTTATGTATGTGAACGCGCCTATGTCAACACGCTCACCCATTACAAGGTTCTTTGCGTGCTGGACCATCCAGTTCCATTTCGTTAATTTTCCATCTTTAATCTTCGGTTTCTTCCAGTTAGCGAATCGCATCTAGTACACCATCCTTTTCTGAATAAAACTTCCATTGATATCTATTTCGCTTAAGACGGATGCAATGATTTTTCCTGCATTGCCTGGCTTGATGGAGCTCTTTAATTTTTCCATTCTCTTCAGGAATTTCTTGTCTGTCAGACATTTCATTACGGCCAATTTGATCTGCTCCTTGTCGTAACTGGCGTCTATAACGTTATCTTTTTTTTCTCGTCCTGCCTGGCGCGTGCCGATGTTTACCGACGGCAGGCCGAAGAATTTCGACTCGATAATTCCGCTGCTTGAATTCCCGATAATAACGTTTGCATGCTTCATGATGCTTAGATAGTCGTTCCTCGGGAGCGTCTTGAAGCTTTTGATAAACGGATATTTTTCAAATTTCTTTATGGCATCTATCATTTTTCTGCTGCCTGCGTCGGCATTGGGGTATACTACAACCGTCTGTTGGGCCAACTCGGCAACGGCTTCTAGAGTCTTGCGCATCTGTTCATCGACGTCGCTGACTTCCATTGTTACTGGATGCTGCACCACGAGGATAATCGGCTTTGTTAAATCCAAACTATATTTTTCTGACAATTCTGACGGTTCCATTAGTTTTTCATTCAGTATGGCATCAGCACCGGGCTCTCCGACGACAAAAATTCTTGACGGCTCTTCACCCATTTTTATTATACGGTTCGCGCTTTTCCTGGTTGCTGCAAAATGCACGTGCGAGAGCTTTGTTATTGCATGGCGTACATGTTCGTCCACTGTAGAGCTCACGTCGCCGCCATGGACATGGGCAACAGGTATTGATAGATAGCTGCCTATGACTGCACCGGCTAGTGCTTCAGCGCGGTCGCCTAGTATGAGAATAACATCCGGTTTTATCCTAATGACTTTTTTCACGAGTTTTTTCATGAACCTGCCGGCAAATCTTGCCATTGATACCTTATCATCACTTTCATACGTTTCGTTTATCTCATGCACCTTGAAACCGTCGGCATATATTTCATCCACGGTCCTGCCGAATTCGTGCATAAGATGCATGCCTGTAACGACGAGCTCCAGTTCCATGCCAGGACAACTGCTTATTTCTCTCAGCGTGTGCTGCATTAGTCCGTAATCAGCACGCGTGCCTGATATGTATAATATTTTTCTTGCCATGCAAAAACCTCACTTCAATTCCTCGTGCACGCCTTGGTCAGAGCTTTTTTCCGCGGCATAAAGCGTGTTTATTATCTTTGATTCCTCTTCGAAAGTGTAACCATAATCTTCCTTCTTGATTATCGCATCTATGAACGTTTTCATTTCTTCTATGTACATTTCTTCTCCGGCTATGTATCCGGTTTCTGGCGTGACCTTTTTTTCGTGATATTCTTCCCACTGTCCTTTCTCAGAGCTGAAGACCTTGAGCACGCGATTTGTCCAATCCCAGATTATCACGCCTTTTTCACATAACAACTTGAATTCTCGGTACGGCACGCGGGAGACAACGTCTATAAGCACGTGCCCCATTATGCCATTGTCAAATTTCATGATGGTTTGATATACGTCGTCTATTTGCGTTTCCAGACTGGACAGCTTATCCTTTATGCATGAAATCTTCTTGATATCGCCGAACATCCATTTTATCCATGATAGCTCAAAGACTATCATTTCTCTGCATGCGCCCGTCTCCTTTCTGGAAACATAGAAACCCCTATAATCTTCCCATGGATGCCAATCCGGTAGGTACTGGCCGCAATGGTAGGTGAAGCTTAACGGTTTTCCAAGGCTGCCTTCGTCTAAAATAGATTTCATCTTTTTAATCAGACTATTAAATCTCAGCGTAGATGACGGTGCTGCAACAATATCCTTGCCTTTTATGGCTTCCACAAGCTTGCTTATGTCTTCTGACGGGACATTAACTTCTGTGAAGAAATGCTTGTTGTTTTTGGCTGCTAATAATGCAAATTCTAGGTGGCTGTCCGGAGGCGTTGATATCACGAAGGCGTCGGGATTCTCGTTTATTGCACCTTCAAGCGTTTCGAATGTTTTTATACCGTACTTATCTTCTGCTTCTTTCCTTTTTTCAGCGCTGGTGTCAAAGCCTGTTATCTCTCCGGCGCGCAGGTATTTCAAGTTTCTTATTCGGCGCTTGCCCATGGAACCAAGGCCGATCACCAGGAACTTCATCTTGTTGGTTTCATCCATTTCGGCTTTTTTCTTTGCAAGGAATTCTGCCAGCTCGAAATCGTTCGAGTTGTCTATGTGCACTGAATTTCGCTGGGGCATGATGACGACTCTTGTGTTGTCTGTGAAAATCTTATTCTGCTGCATGAGAACGTCCTTTTTTATAGCGTAAACACCGGCATTGATACGATAGACTTTTGGAGCATCCTGGCGCCTTGTTATGGCATCGTCTGTCTTCAACAGCGGTTGCATTTTGTCGTCATCCAGCTGAACCATCACGAAATAGGGATTGTGCTCTGCCTCACACACCGTAATAACAGAATCTGCGTTTGTGGACTGCAACTTTTTTATGCACTCTTCTATATTTTCTGACGTGCGGAACGGGGTTGTAGCGTCCAGCAATACGACTATATCTATTTTCTCGTTTTCATTTTTTTCTAACCAGTCTACTGCATGCTGCAAGACTGGCAGCATTGGTGTTTCGTCTTGCGCCAGTTCCTTTGGCCGCATAAACGGCGTTTGCGCGCCATACTTTCTGGCTACGGCCGCTATCTCGATATCGTCTGTGGACACTACGACGCGGTCAACGAGCGGGCATTTCAATGCGGTTTCTATAGAATATGCTATCATGGGCTTGCCTGCCAGCAACTTTGTATTCTTATACGGCGTGCTTTTGTTGCTGCCTCTTGCTGGTATTATTGCAATAATGTTCATTTTCCCACCATTCTGACTACTTTATTTTTCCTGGATGACTGTTTTGCAGCTAGCGCGATTTCCAAAACAGCCTTGCCGTCCAGCTCGTTGACTGACGGTTTTTGTTTGCTCATAATGCTTTCGACAAAATGCTTTAATTCGTCTATGTATGTTTGCTTCATGTCGCTTTTCTTGTCTGCCCGGACTGTTGACCATGTCTTGTCCTTGGTTAATGACAGGCTCACTCCGACGCATGACGTCCATTTTATCGAACCTTCAGTACCGATTATCTTGAAGAAGCGGCTTGGGGCGTGCTGGATATAATCAAGATGGATATTTGCTATAACGCCACTTTCAAGCTTCAACAAGATATCTGCAGTATCCTCGGTTTTTATTTCAAGGTCGCTGAGTTTTCCGGAAAAGCACGAAACCTCACGGGCTTCACCTAAAAACCACCTTATGTAATCAATTTCGTGGCTCAAATCAAGTATCACGCCGCCGCCTAACTGCGCTGAAGCGCTATAACTGCTTGTGTAATCTGTTTCCGGGCGCCAATCCGGCAAATACTGACCTGCCTCAGCGCGTGCTGAAAGCACGCGGCCGATTATGCCCTTGTTCAATAAATCCTTGATCATCAGCATGCTTTTGTGGAAGCGCAGGTTATAGCCCAGCATAATGCACAAATTCTTTTCCCTGACGAGCTTCATCAGCTTGTCTACGTGCTTTGTGCTGTGCGACAAAGGCTTTTCTATGAGCATGTGACAACCACGCCTGGCTACTTTGAGCGCTGTTTCCAAGTGCAAACTGGTTGGATTGGTTATGAAAACCATGTCTGGTTTTTCTTCCAATGCATCATCAAGGCTGAAAAACGTCTTTATACCAGGAACAGGCTCTTGCGTGTGCCTGCATAACGAAATCTCTGTGTCTGGATAGAGTTTTTGCAGGTTCTTGATGTGACGCTTTGCTATGGAGCCATAGCCGACAAAAAGGGCTTTCATATTATAAGCACGGAATGAAGTTTTTTAAAGTCTTTAACGAGTTAATAGAATCTGTGATTTAATGAAAATACTTGTGACAGGCGGGGCAGGATTCATCGGCTCAAACATTGCTAAACAACTTGTTCAGGATGGGCATGAAGTAATAGTTATAGATAATTTCTTGCTGGGTTCTCCAGACAATTTGAAAGACATTGCTGACAAGATAACCTTTGTGCAAGGAGACATTAGAAACTGCGCGACGATGAATGAGATCACTAAAGGCGTGGACGTTGTGTTCAACGAGGCAGCTGCCTCGTCGTCGCCGATGTTCATGACAAATTTGCGGGATGCAGTTTCTGTAAACGTGGACGGCTTCATAAACGTGTTGAATGCATGCAAGCTCAACGACGTAAAAGCGCTAGTATACGCGTCATCGTCTTCTATATACGGCAATGGCGAATCACCGCTGAACGAAAACGATAAAACCGTGGTTCCTAATTTTTACGCTGTAACGAAACATTTCAACGAAGAACTAGCTAACGTATACGCCAGTGAATACGGGCTGCCTTGCATTGGCTTGCGTTATATGAGCGTGTATGGTCCAAATGAAAAGGCGAAAGGCGTATATGCAAATCTGGTGAGCCAGTTCCTGTGGGACATGATGAAGAACGAAAGGCCGGTAATCTATGGAGACGGCACACAGACGAGGGACTTTATCTATGCAAAAGACGTTGTAAACGCGAACTTGCTGGCAATGGAATACGCGATGTCCCAGAAAAAAGCGGATATTTTCAATGTTGGTACCAGCGTTGCGACGTCGCTAAATTCATTGATTGCAACAATCAACCGCGTGCTCGGAAAGAGCATAGAAGCCACGCACGTAGAAAACAAGATCAGGAATTATATCGCCGTACAGAAGGCGGACACGCACAAAGCCGAAGATTTGCTTGACTTTACTGCGCAGTATACTGTGCAGCAGGGTATTGAAGAGCTGGTTAAAGAGAATGCTTAAAATTACCAATTAAATAAGAGATAGAAAAGTTTGCAGGAATTTTCACTCGCTTTCTTTAATCTTTTTCAGAATATCGCTTGTGGACAAGCCAGGTATCTTTTCAACGACGTGCACACGTCCGCCATACTTGCGCACGATGGGCGCTTCTATACAATCAGTGCCGTATTCTGAACCGTTGACATGAATGTTTGGCTTGATGGACTCCACGAATGCGAAGCATTCTGGTTCTTCGAAAACAGTAATGTAATCAACGCACTCTAGCGCGGCTAGCATTTCGGCGCGCTGCTGCTGCGGAATGATCGGGCGCTTTTCCCAATCCTTATAACCAATGCTCTGCTTCCATGCACGGACCGAGGAGTCGCTGTTCAAACCGACAATTAAAATGTCGCCCTGTTTCTTGGCTTCTTTCAGGAAATGGACATGACCTGCGTGCAGGAGGTCGAATGAGCCATTCGTAGAAACTACAATCTTTTCATCATGCTTTAATTGTTCAACAAGCTTTTCTATTTCTTCACGCGTCTTGACTTTATTGTTGCGTGCCGTATCCATCATTGACAACAACTCTTCTTTGCTGACTGATGCAGCGCCTAATTTCTTGACTACGATGGCTGCGCCGCAATTGGCGATGCGCGCAGCTTCCACAAAGTTTGCGCCAGACGCGACTGCCAATGTTAATAGCGACGAAACGGTATCGCCTGCACCTGTAACGTCGTAGACCTCGTCTGCCATGGTTTTTATGTCAGTGATATTATCATTACTGTAAACAGTCATCCCGTCTTTCCCTTTGGTTACTATTATCGCCTGCGGATTGGAGTTTTTGAATGCGACATCTACTGCTGTTTTTTCGTCATTTGTTTTTGTTATCGCAAACAGTTCTTTGAGGTTTGGCTTCAATATTGTTGCTTCGCTAAATTTTGAGAAATCATTTTTAGGATCGACGATTATCGGCTTGCTGCACTCCTTAGACTTCTTTATTATTGACTGGCACAGCGACGGCGTTAAAACACCCTTGGCATAATCCGAGAGTATTATGGCATCTATAGTCGGGATTATGTCTGCGACGACCCCATACAGCTTGCTTTCAATATCGCTTTCCAAAGGCTCGATTTTTTCCTTGTCAATACGCATGAGCTGCTGATGCTGGGCTATCAAGCGCGTTTTAACTGTTGTATGCCGCTTGTGATCAAAAATAACAGCTTCCTTGTTTATGCCTGCTTTCACCAACAGGTTTTTTACTTCTACGCCTGCTTCATCGTTACCGATGACGCCGGCCAGGAAAACATTATTACATAATACGCGTACGTTCTTGGCGACGTTCGCCGCGCCGCCTAGAGATGACTGCTCACTATTAGTCGACACAATTGGTATGGGCGCTTCCGAAGATATCCGCTCGATAGAGCCAAAGACGTAACGGTCCAGCATGACGTCTCCTATGATAAGGATACGCTTGTTCTCGAATTCATTGATGAATTTAATCAATTCATGCATGTTTACACCTTTTCACTTAACAGATATTTCGTCAGCAATGGTAGTGATACTTTATGGTTTTCTTTTATGTAATATCCATTTTCAGTA
>JBDRKV010000051.1:0-4372 GCA_043813745.1 Candidatus Aenigmatarchaeota archaeon
CACCTGATTTACACGAGTCCAACAGAATTGCTGGCAGCAAATGGCATTGAACGGATAAACGTCGACCTATGTCATCTGTTTTTATTATGTAACAAGAGATTCAGGCCTTACGACAAAGTTTGCACAGAAATCGAGCGATCATTCAGAGAACTAGACTGGAAAGCAAGCCTGCATGAAGTCTTGGAAATGAAAGAATACGTCAGGGTAATGCACCTTGCTGATGTCAAGAAAGAGCAGCGCATAGATGACACGGTTGCGCTTGGAGAAGGCGACCTGGACCTGGCATTAATCGTGAAAATGTCAAGAGTAGATGGCTGGAACCCGATAGTAACCATAGAGCTCAAGGACGGCCATAGAAATTTCAATGCAGTCCGTCGCAGCATATATAAATTAAGAGAATTCGGAGTTGTGTGCTGAATAAAGTCTCAGCTTTCAAAGAACCATTTCACAAGAGCTGGATTCTGTTCCTTGCAAATCTCCTGCGTGATTGCCTGCCCGCCAACAAACGTTTGATACAAGCTATTTATATCTCTGTTCAGCTGAGGGTCAGCATAATTGGCTGAGCTTGCCTTGGAACATGCGCACAAGAGGACATCCACAAGTGCATTATGCTGGTCAATGTAAGGCTCTATCTTGCACGACTCAGCAGTAGGACAGTATTGCGACGTACCAAACTGCTCTGTGCTCGCCCAGCACGCCTTACAATCGGAAATCTCATAGCAGCTCGGCGGTATGGTAACATACCCTATGGCTACGATAGCAAGTATAAAGACAATGACAAGCAGGAAGATCTTCTTCCTCCACTGCGCGATGAATTGCGGCTGAACCATGATTATCTTCGGTCTTTGTTGAATAAAAAGCTTATATAGCGAGCAAGGAAATATTTATTCAAGGTTTTGAAGAGGTTATAAAAGATGTTTGGTAAGACAAAAAAGAAAACAGATAAAACTAAGAAAAAACCATTCGGGGGCTACTGCATCTCCTTTGCCGGACGCAAGGAAACCGTGGAACAGGTCTTTGGCAAGGGCGACATAGCGCCAAGCCAGATGACTAAGAAATTGTGGGTTTTCATCAAGGCAAAGCGCCTTTCAAAGAAAGGCTAAATTGCACGTAGCTGTGGTTGAAATTTGAAACTATTTTAGAAGCATTTAGTTTTTTCTTTTGTATTAATTTTTTTTATTGGATTAGAAATGAAAATGTGCCGGTGACGAGAATTGAACTCGCGACCTCTGCATTTCTCATCATCACCGCGCTTGCGCGCGGCTACGAACTCATATTAATTATGAGTGCAGCGCTCTACCACTGAGCCACACCGGCGTGGTTTTATATACAACGAGTTTATTCCCGCTTGGATAAATATGTGTCATTTGATTTAAAGCGTCCGCGGGGGATTTTGCTTTGATGGAATGGCGCACTCCATTCTCAACTATGCTGAATGTTTCCTTGTTGAACCTTCCAAGAATTGCGCCTTTTGTTTCTATCTTGGCTAACTCGCCTGAGCTTTTTAGAACAGCAGAGCAATAACCGTTTGCTTCCAATCCCAGACATTCCCCGGTATCATCATCTGAAAAAAGATTAACACCTTCAAGTAAATCCGTATCTGTTTTTCTCAGATATACCACAATCTGTGTTTCATAATTCATATTTTTCATCTCATGAAAAATCCCAGCAAACTTTGCTCAGCTGCGGACCATCACTTTTATCATGTCTTTTCAGCAACAAGATATTAAAATACAGAAAATTGCGCCAGCATGGCTTCCAGCTGCACCAACGGGTTGGCGCCTTCACTCAAACGGAACTCGTAGTCCCCAAGTTTTGCCATCATGTCCACTTTCCTCTTACTCGGTACGTCTAAAGCGAAAATCTGTCTGTGAATCTCTTTGACAATGTCCTCGCCTGAAAGTCCCTGCTCTATGAGCAACTGCAAAAGCACGTTGCGTGCCTGCTCAAAGCTCCCGCTTATTGCAAATTTAAGCATCTTAGCAACAGCCTCTGGGTCAGCAGAACTCGTAGTGGAATATATTGTCTCTTCGCTGACGCGTGTGTCCTGCGACGCTGCGGTCTGCAGGATATTGATTGCTTTGCGCAGGTCGCCTTCTGCGAGATATATTATGGCATCTATGGCCTCGCTGTCTATGCTAACGTCTTCCTTTTGGGAAATATTTTTCAAGAACCCCGTCATCTCCTCCTTTGTCAGCGGCTTAAAGCGGAAAACCGCTGCCCTGGATTGTATCGGGCTTATCAGCCTGCTGGACCAGTTGCATGCAAGTATGAAACGGGACGTCTCTGAATATTTTTCCATTGTCCGCCTCAATGCGTGCTGCGCATCTTTCGTCAAAGAATCTGCTTCATCCAGATATATTATCTTGAATGTATTATCGCCTAGCGGCCTGGTCCGCGCAAAGTCCTTGACTTTCGTGCGTACCGTGTCTATCCCTCTCTCATCTGATGCATTGAGCTCCAGGAAATTATTGTGCCATGTCTCGCCGTAAAGCTCGTGCGCTATGCACAGCGCCGTCGTCGTTTTGCCAGTGCCGGCAGGCCCGGAAAATATGCAGTGCGGCAAAGAGCGTTTGTCAATCAACGCCTGCAAACGTTCTGTATTGTGCTTCTGCCCCACGACCTCAGCGAGCTTTTTAGGCCTGTATTTTTCAGTCCATATATGAAACTTCGTATCCATAACCATCACCAATATATAAGTTATTTAATAATCCCAAATGTTAAATAGAAGCATGCGGTTTAAAATTTTCCTCTTTGTGCTGGCGTTCTTGCTGGCCTCGACAAGCGTATACGCAATCAACGCAAAGAGCATTGATTATATGAAGGTGGAGGTTACAGAAACCGGAACCCTGACACCAATCGATGTTATAACAGAGATGAACCTTGAAGTCTATATCCCTGCACAATACGAAAGTCTGGACGTCCAAGCAGAATCATGGTCTTTCATCAATGATAGTTATGGCAATAACATGGTACGCCTGTCATGGAAAAACCCGCTAGGCCCTAAGACATACAACGTAAAAACATTGGTCAACTCGAATGCAAAACATCTGGCAACAAATGTGGAAATAGCCGACAATCCGGAGCTTACAAAGGAAATGGAAGGCATAGAATTTACTGATTACATAAGGAAAAAAGCGTATCCATATGAAAAAACAATTGATAACATCGTGGAACTTGCAAAATGGGTGCACGACTACATAGAATATGACACGAGCTATGTCAACGAGATCCTAAACGTAAGCGAAATCCTAAGGCAGAGAAAAGGCGTGTGCGTTGAATATGCCACGCTGCTTACGTCGCTACTGCGTGTTTCAGGCATACCCGTAAGGTTCGCAGCAGGCTATGCATACTCATCCATGAACGAAAACTTCATAGGACACAGCTGGATTGAAGTGCCGTTAGCAAACGGACAATGGCTTGGCATCGACCCGACATGGTTAGAAGCAGGGTATATAGATGCAACGCACATAAAGACCGCAAGCCTGCCGACGAATCACCAACTTGAGACGCTCACATACCGCGGAACCGGAGAGGTAAGATGGGATAGGGGCGAGACAAACTTCAATATAATCGACACGCAGGAAAAGTCAAAGCAGGAGATTTCAGTAGTTTCAGAACAGTCATCATTCAAGCCAGGCTATGGTTATGTTGTTGCCAGCATTGATGTGCAGGAGTGCAACATGTTTGATATTAGTGCAAACTCGTGCGTAGACAATAATAACAAGAAACTCTTGGACATATACGAACAGGGACGCATTCTCTGGCTATGCAACAATAAAGAAGATATTTACTGGTTCTTCAGCATATCCGGAAAGAATTATGCATGCCCGATATCTATATTTGACCAGGGAAATAGCAGGACAAACGCAGAAATAGAAGTCAGTAATGAAAAAACCGTTTCGCAGGCAGCAATAAACGGTCCGGACACAGTAGGCGTCAACGAGCTGTTCATATTGGAAGCATATGCCGGAAGCAACTTTTTCTTCTATTCATCGAAGTTCGGCAAGCATAGCGCGAGCAAGTGGGAGCTCTCAATAAGCAAGCCCGGCAATTATATCTTTTATTTATATTCCGATGGTTCGCTGGACATGAAGAACGTAAGCGTTGTGGAGAAAAAAGAATTCAACTTGGACGTCATTGCTCCGGCAAACGTCACGTTAGGCATGCAGGTACCAGTCAGAATAGTGGTCAAGAATTTGATGAACGAAACCAAGGACGCCATGGCGTCAATAGAATTCAGTGGAAACATCACAAGAACGCCTGTTGTAATAGAACCATCACAGTCAAAAGAGCTTGCACTAAACCTTACAACGACCAGCGCAGGCAGCAGGAAGCTCGTCGTAACCGTGTCAGCAAACACACTCATAAG
>JBDRKV010000052.1:0-18744 GCA_043813745.1 Candidatus Aenigmatarchaeota archaeon
TATACGACCGCTTGCATGATTCAGGCGCAAAAGCCATTATAACAAACAAAAAATTAGCAGGGCGCGTTATGAAAGTAAAAAGCAAATTGCCAAAGCTCAAGCATATAATAATCGTTGATACGCGCGCATTCAACAAAAAGTTTTCCAAATCAGCGTCAAAGTTCGCGTGTGCAAAGACAAAGCCCAATGATCCGGCATTCATGCTATACACATCAGGCACAACAGGCAGGCCCAAAGGCGTTGTCCACGTCCATAAGTCAATTTTATTGCAGCATTACACAGCCAAGGTTGTTTTAGATTTGAAGCCTGATGACGTATATTGGTGCACAGCGGATTACGGCTGGGTAACAGGCATCGCGTATAACATTCTAGGCTCCCTGTCCAATCACGCCACGCACATATCATACCAGGGCAGGTTTGACGCAAAGAAGTGGTACAATATCATCAGCAAGTATAAAGTCAGCGTCTGGTACACCGCGCCCACAGCAATAAGGATGTTAGCAGCATCCAGTAGGCCATTACATAAGTTATCTTCTCTTCGCCACATCTGCAGCGTAGGCGAACCGCTCAATCCAGAGGCAATCAAATGGTCTATAAAGTCGTTAGGCTTGCCCATACACGACAACTGGTGGCAGACCGAAACCGGCAGCATACTCATTGCAAATTACCCATGCATGCCCATACGCTCAGGCTCAATGGGCCGCCCTGTCCCTGGAATAACAGCCAACATCGTTAATGATAACGGCAAAGTTTTGCCCGCAGGCATGGAAGGCAATCTTGCAATAAAACCCGGCTGGCCGTCCATGATGAAAGAAATCTGGCGCAACAAAAAGAAGTATCGCAGTTACTTCAAGCGCGGCTGGTATATCACAGGCGACCGCGCTTTCAAAGACCGCGATAATTATTTCTGGTTCGTGGGCCGTGGAGACGACGTGATAAAAACATCAGGCGAGCGTGTTGGCCCTTTCGAAGTAGAGTCAGCCATTGACGAACATCCATCAGTCATAGAATCAGCGGTCATAGGCAAGCCCGACAAAATGCGCGGCCAGATTATCAAAGCATTCGTTGTGCTGAAGAAAAATTACAAGCCCAGTGAGTCATTAAAGAAAAGCATCCAGATGTACGTCAAGAAGAATTTGGCAGGCCACGTGTATCCAAGAGAGATAGAGTTCATCAGCAACTTGCCAAAAACGCGCTCAGGAAAAATAATGCGCCGCATGCTGAAAGCCAGAGAATTAGGTTTGCCGATTGGCGACACATCGACGCTGGAGAAAGATTGAAACCTTCTTCAGCGCTACCAAACATCCTGTTGCGCTAACCCATATCTTGCTTAAAATTTAGATTTTCTTAAACAGTTAAAAGTTCTTCGTAATTCTATAGCTTATGGAAGAGAAAGAACCCGTTGTAATTGTTGTGAAAATGGACATTGGTGATAAATCTATTTCAAAAGATGAGTTTGATGATCCTAATAATCCGCTAGCAAAACCTGCTTACGACGAAATTGAAAGACAAATGCAGGAATTAGGCTGGGTTGATGCTGAAGGAATACCTACAGTAGATGATTTGTATTTTAACAAATGCAGCTGGCGGAATCCTGAAGATAATCATTATTATATCGGAGTGATGGTGTACAGGGAAAGCAATCCTCCCAAGGACGACAAGTCCTGATTTTACAAACCTTCTTCTGCGCTAACCAGAAGCATCCTGCTACGCTTTCTAAAGACGCTCTGCTGCGCTCATTACATCTTACTTAAAATTTAGCCCTGCAAGGCGAGAATTAATTCTGTTCTTTAACCTCTTCAGCACTCAAGATATTTTCATACCACGAAAGAAATGGTGCTCTGAATCCATATGTTTTAAATTGGTAGGTTTTTCCAGGCTCTATTCCGGCCTGGATATCAGAAGAATCGAATTTCCATTCAAAAAGAGAATCCGTGTTCTCAAGCACCCTAGTTGAACCATCATTCAATCTTGTAAATAACAGGTACTTATCACTATTACCATATCTCTTGACCACCTTTTCAGTGACCTCAGCAACGTATTCTGGCCTTCTGAAATGCGGGCCAACGCAAGAGCCGATGAGGGCAGTAGCCACAGCAACGACCCCTAACAATTTCAATACGTATCCCATAACAAAAATAACGATGTTAACCTTTTAAGCCTTTTATTAAATCCGACTAAGTATGGCAGGTTCTAATTTAGCCCCGCAAGGCATCTAAACCTATATATACCAACAAAAGTCAAATTAATTTTATGAAGGGTATTACACCGGTTATAGCAACCATATTGCTTCTCATGATAACCATAGCCATGGTAGGCTTCGCGTTTGTCTGGTTCCAGAACATATGGGTGGATATTGGCGGCGGAGTGAAAAACGCAACAGACACCCAGATGAGTAACATGAACATGAAGATAAGGATAGAAAACGCGAAAAGCGGCGTCGCGCCAAATGCAAGCATGATAACTGTAAGAGCAACCGGCTCTGAAAATGTCCCGACAAGCCAGATAGGCGTTTACGCCAATGACATTCCTTTGGACTGCAGCGGAAACTGGGCTCCTGAAATACTGCCGGCAGGCGCTACTACCACATGCACGCTGCCAGCAAGCGACCCGCCTGCATTCGCCGCAGGCAGTAAGATAAAAGCCTCGTCCCCTGGAACTATCGCAGACATCATCACAGCTAGCTAGATTCTCAGTTTTAAGGTTTTACAGACATATACTTCACATGGGTATGAAATATTCTGATATTGTTGATTACGACAAACTGGACCCATTCAAGGAAGAAGCTGTAAGGCGGTTCAGGAAAACAATAAAACATGTGAAAGAATTTGATTTTGAAATCCTGGAAGATTCTCTT
The DNA here is from genome assembly GCA_043813745.1 of Candidatus Aenigmatarchaeota archaeon. GTDB lineage: Archaea > Aenigmatarchaeota > Aenigmatarchaeia > GW2011-AR5. The sequence goes on from JBDRKV010000052.1 coordinate 2,858, forward strand.
GGAGAAACTGCTGCTGTCTTGGACATAGGCAGGGAAGATTTGCTGCTCGCCTTTGGCGTGGAAGGCCTGGGCACCAAGATCAAAGTCTCTGAAGCAATGGACCATTGGGAAAAGATCGGCGAAGGCATCGGGCTTGACAGAAGGCGTCTTTTCATGGGCATAGGCATTGACCAGTGTGCAATGACCTGGAACGACCTGACAGGCGTTGGCGCAAAGCCTATTGTCTTTGAACCCATTATTGCAACAGGCAGTTCCAGTTATTTTGATGATGTACAAGTACGCGACGGGCTTCTGGACGGGTTTGAAATAGCAGCAGAAGTTGTTCGCGTTGCGATACCAGGCGGCGAAACACCAACACTGAAAGGCATAGTTGATCCAGAAACACTGGACATAGCAGGCGGAAGCATGGGCGTGATAAAGCCGAAAAATAGATTAACGCTGGGAAGGGCGATGAAGCCCGGCTTGAAGATATACGGACTGAAGAGCAGCGGTATACACTCAAACGGGTTGTCGCTTGCGAGGAGAATCGCTGATAGCGGGAGGCTTCTAAGAGGTTATTACACAGAACTGCCTTCTGGTAGGACATTCGGCGAAGCCATTCTTACGCCGACTGTAATCTACTGGCCGACAATAGATGCGTTATTCAAGGCAGGCGTTGATATTTTTTATCAGAATCCGATAACAGGCCACGGATTTGCGAAAGTAATGAGAAACAAAAAACCGTTCACATACAGGATAGAAAACCTGCCTGAAATCCCAGAGGAATTCAAATTAATGATGGACGCCGGCCCTGTCACTGAAGAAGAGGCCTACAAGACATTCAACATGGGCGTGGGCTGGGTTATTTTCGCGCCAGCAGAAGATGCAGGAATGGTAAAAACAACATGCAGCATGCTGGGTACAGAAGCGTATGAACTGGGTGTTGTTGAAGAAGGCGAACGCCAGGTTATTCTCGAGCCGATCAACGTGACATATAGACCAAGATGAACCCAAAAAACGGTTTTAAAGCATTCCAATATTTCTATTTAGCATGATCTCATTCATTAAGAACGAGCCTGCTATTAAGTTAGGCGACAGTTTGGTTATAGCAGATTTACATTTAGGCATCAGCTATGAGCTGGAAAGCAGGGGCATTCTCGTGCCCAAGCAAAAGGATATTTTCCTCAAACGCATAAAGAAATTAGTCGGGTTAACACGGGCCAAGCGCCTCATAGTTCTAGGAGACTTAAAGCACGCAGTCCCGGGCACGCCCTATGACGAGCGCGAGGAGCTCCGCGATTTTTACGAACAGTTAAAGAAATTAGTCAAAGAAATTATCCTGATCAAGGGCAACCACGATTCATTGATAGAAGAAATAATTCCAGAGCTGAGCGTTGTAGAGGATTTGGTCGTGGGTGATTTTATTTTGACGCATGGCAACAGAAAAGTCAAAGCCGAGGGCAAAACAATAATAGGCTCGCACATCCATCCCAGCGTGAAGCTCAAGGACAAGATTGGTTCAATCTACATCCAGCGCTGCTGGCTGCGCGACAGCGAAAGCAAAGTCATAGTCGTTCCTGCGTTCAACGAGCTGGTGGGCGGCAAAAACGTCAACGAATCCGTTAGCGAGGATTATCTGGGCCCTATAGCCAAACAATTAAATCCGAAATCAACGCACGTGATTTTGCTGGACGGCCGTGATTTGGGCACGATTCAAAGCCTGAAACTAAAGAAATAAAGCCAACACCCTTTCCATTCCTTACTTATTACCTAAATTTTCTGTTATATACGTAGCCGGCAATAAGTGCAATGACAATATTCGGGATTATGAAAAATATCATAAAAATGATTGACATGTCGCCAGACGGGCACGGTCCGCACGATTCAAGAGTACAATACATACACCACGCTTGCCACTTAAAAAATAGCCCAACAACAAACGCAGCAACCTCAAGTATAACAAAAGTCACCAGCGATACGCGCAGATTAATCCTGGATTTCGTTGGTTTAAAAAATTCCTTTAACGCCATATTAGTAGAGTTAAGCGTTCAGAATATAAAGTTTTGTTTGTGTTAGGTAAGTGATTGTTATGAGTTTCGAATTACTAAGCAAAAAATTACAGGACATCATAAAGCAAAAGGGATTTCTCGAGCCAACGCTCGCGCAAAAACTTGCTGTTCCTGAGCTGCTAGGCAGCAGCAACGTCTTAGTCATCGCGCCAACAGGCTTTGGCAAGACCGAAGCAGTCATGCTGCCTGTGTTTGACAAGATAGCCAGCGCCGATGCAAAGCCCATATCAGCGCTGTATCTCACCCCAACGCGCTCCTTGAATCGTGATATGCTCGATAGATTATACTGGTGGGCAGACAAGCTGGATTTGGAAATCGGCGTGCGTCATGGCGACACGCCTGTATCCGAGCGTACAGCCCAGCGCGAGATGCCGCCGAACATTTTAATAACAACCCCGGAATCATTAGGCTCTATAATAGTCGGTAAAAAGATACGCGAGCACCTTAGGAACGTCCGTTGCGTTGTCATTGACGAAGTACATGAACTTGTGGACAGCAAGCGCGGAATCCAGTTGTCTCTTGTATTAGAGCGTCTAGACGCGTTAGTAGGCAAGCCTGTCCAGCGCATCGCGCTCAGCGCGACAGTCGGAGACCCTGACGTCGTAGCTGCATTCGTCGGCAAAGCTGTCAAGATTATCCGCGCTGATGCGGAAAAGAAGTATGAAATAAACGTCCAGCTGCCGATTCCAAATAAATTAGACAAGAAAATAGCTGAAGAGTTATTTGTCGGCGAGGATACCACAGCGCGCATACACCGCATCCTAGAAACCATAAAGCAGCACAAGTCAGTCATCGTATTCACGAACACGCGCCAAACCGCAGAAGTTTTGTCTTCACGCTTCAAAAATTTAGATAAGGACCTCAAGCAGGCAGTTCATCATGGTTCATTGGCAAAAGAAGTGCGCATAGAAAGCGAGAAATTATTCAAGACGCAGCAACTCAAAGCATTGGTAGCAACGTCCTCGCTAGAGCTCGGCATTGATATAGGCTCCATAGACTTCATAATTCAATACCTGTCTCCGCGCCAGGTCGCGCCGTTAATCCAGAGAATCGGCCGCTCAGGCCACGCAGTAGGCGGCGTCAGCAAAGGCATCGTGTTAACAGGCGGCGAGGACGTATTCGAGTCTTCGGTAATAGCCAAAGAGGCGTTAGCAAGGAACCTGGAAGGCGTAAAAGTCCATGATTTAGCAGCAGACGTTTTAGTCCATCAAATCGTCGGCGCCGCGCTGGAAAATAAAACTAGTGCGTCAGGCATGTACAAGATGTTCAAGAACGCATATCCGTACCGCAACCTGAAAGAAAAGGATTTCCTTAAGCTCGTCAGATTCATGGGACAGTTGTATTTATTGTGGCTCGAACCAGTTTATGACGCAAAAGAGAAAATCATAGATTATGTAGTAGGCCGCACAAAGCGCGGATGGGAATATTATTATGAAAACCTGTCCACAATACCGGACGTGCGCCGCAAAAGGATTATCTCCGTCGTGGAAGGGGAGCCGGTCGGATTCTTGGACGAATCATTCCTGGCAGAGCACGGCCAAAGCGGCAATACGTTCATTTGCGACGGTCGCGCATGGAAGATCGTTGACGTTGACGAAAAGAAAGTTTTAGTAGAGCCCATAGACGACGTAGAGTCCGCCATACCGTCTTGGGAAGGTGAGCTCATCCCTGTTCCGTTTAGGATTGCGCAGGATGTCGCAGAAGTGCGTGAATTTATTTCTGATAACATCAAAAGTAAAGATTTGACAGATAAATTAATGGAGAAATATCCAATAGACCAGGAAACATCAGAGATGATGATAAACATAATGAAGAAGCACGCAAAAAAACATATCATCCCGACGAAAAATAAGTTGCTGCTGGAAAGCTACAAGGACTTCGTCATCCTGCACTCGTCGTTCGGCACGCTCATCAATGACACTATATCGCGCTACGTCGCGTCAGAACTCACGCTGCAAACAGGCGCGTCAGTGAACATCAAAGTCGACCCCTATCGTATAATGTTCCGGACCATATTCAAGCCGGAGAAAATTGCAGAGATCTTGTGTAATTCAAACAAAGTCGAAGAAACGTTGCGCATAAACCTGGAACGTTCGTCGTTGTTCAAATGGCGCTTCATCCACGTAGCCCGAAGATTTGGAATTCTTTCAAGAAGAGTTAACTATGAACAAATCAATCTGGGTAAGATTATCCAGCAATACGAATCCTCGCCGGCGTATGAAGAAACGCTTAGAGAGATCATGCTTGAAAAAATGGATTTAGAAAATGCAAGCAAGATTTTAGAGAAAATCAGGAAAGGCGACATTAAGATCGTCATCGCCAAGGGTTTGAGCTATCTCGGAGAGCTTGGATTGAGCGAGAAGTTCGGCGAGGTCATCAAGCCCAAGCTGCCTGAGTCAGAAATCTTCTCAGCCTTTCGTCGCCGCCTCATGCACACGCGCGTACGATTGGTGTGCACGAACTGCGGCGATTACACCATACCAAGGGAAGTCAAAAATGTTACAGAAAAAGAGTCGTGCCCCAAGTGCCGTTCTTCGTTGATAGCGCTGTGCAGCATATACAAGCGCGAGCCCCTGAAGGTTTTGAAGAAATACAAAGAAAAAGCCGAGCTGAGCAGAGAAGAAAAAAAGGAGCTGGCAGAGCTAAAGCGCGCCGCATCCTTAATGATAACCTATGGCAAGCGCTATGCCATGACCTATGCAGGCAAGGGCATCGGCCCTGATACAGCCGCGCGCATACTCGCGCGTCTGCCGAAAGACGAAGAGCAGTTGATCAAATATATTTACGAAGCAGAAAAATTATGGCTCAAGAACAAGAAGTACTGGTCATAGATAGCTTATTCAAAGTCTTTTATTCTATCAAAAGTGACCTTCAAAAACTTTTTATAAACTGCCAGAGGATCGCAGCTGAAATTCATGATGCCATTGAACCCATTGAAATGGAATCCTGCACCATCATAGGATAGGACTCCGCCGAACGGGCGATAATGCTGCTCAGTTTCGTAAACGCAAAGAAGAGCAGGAATAGACGCGCGCCCTTGTAAAAGGCTGAAAAGTCTGTCTACAACGCTGTCGCGGCTATCCCCATTTTGCAGTGAAATTTTATTGTCCATATCAATACACCAAAACAACATCATGCTCTCTGGAAAGTTCTATTGGATTCAACATCAGGTTAGCAAAACCGTCAGTGCCTACCACAACTGGATCAGCGTTGGGGATGAGTATCAATGTTGGAAATTTAGATTTGCGATAATGCTTCCAACGCGGACCTGTATTAACAGAAAGAGCTTTAATGTCTCTGTATGTGTTACGTGCCCCTATTATTTCCATTAGTCGTCTGTTAACATCTGCTGGCTTGTCTAAAGGTCCGAATCTGTACTCATTCATATCAAAATTACGCCTTACACACTTAAATTCTTTATAGAGAACGTTAATTATGGACAAAGAAATTTTGGAAAAATACGTGAAAGCCGGGCAGATAGCAGCCGAGGCTCTCGAAAAAAGCAAACGTTTAGTTGTTCCGGGTGCATCTGTCTTGAGTATAGTCGAGGAGCTCGAGGCGTTAATAAAAAAGAAAGCCGACCTCGCGTTTCCCATCAACATCTCCATCAACAACGTGGCCGCGCACTTCACCCCGTCCAAGGACAGCGACCTGGTGATAAAGGACAACGACGTCGTGAAAGTCGACATCGGCGTAAGCGTGGACGGATACATCGGCGACACGGCAACAACAATATGCTTAAACAAAAAATACGATAAAATGTGCTCAGCAAATGAAAAAGCATTGGAAGAAGCGATGAAGATGTGCAAGCCCGGCGCAAAGTTGGATGACATTTCAAAAAAGATTAATGAAGTTATTACAAAAGCCGGATACAAGCCAATAATAAATCTTACAGGCCACGGCCTTGAGCAATACAATCTGCACGCAGACCCGCAAATACCAAATACGGACAATGACACAGGAATCGTCTTGGAAGAGGACCAGGTCATTGCGATAGAGCCTTTTGCCACAGACGGAGGCGGCCGCGTGAAGGAAGGCGACGATGCGCTCATATTCATGCTTGTCAGAACCGGCCCGCTACGCTCTCCAGCCGGCCGTGAAATCATAAAATATGCCTTGGAACGCAAGGGATTGCCTTTTGCCGAGCGCTGGCTGCCGTTAAAAACGCGCGTGCAGGCACGGTTAGGTTTAAAAGAATTGGAGAGAAGAAATTATATATATACCTATCCAGTGTTAAAAGAAATTAGCGACGGAATCATAAGTCAGTTCGAGCATACAATCATTGTGAAGGATGTTCCAATCATAACAACGCAACTGAAAGAAGAAAAAGTGGTAAAAAATGCGGATAGCAATCATTGACAACGGAAAAGGAGCAAAGGAATTGCAGAAACTATTACCTAATTCTATGGTCGTCAAGCCAAAGGACGCCTTGAAGTCAGCAGCAGACGCGTTCATATTGTCAGACGGCGATCCCAACGAGGAAAACGAGAAATACAACGTGGAAATTTTGGATAATGCGAAAAAACCCGTGCTCGCAATAGGCCTGGGCTACTTATATCTCGGCGCCCTGATGGGCGCAGAGGTCGAGGACTGCAAGCCAGTCAATCACAAGGTTGAGCTGCGTCTTGTTCACGGTTCTCCCATAACAACCGCGCTGAAAAAAGTCATGGTCCACCAGGAATTTTCATTAAAACTTGCATCCATTCCAGAAGACGTTTTGTCCATAGCCGCGACAAAAGACGCTGACATCATCCAGGACGTGGAGAAACCGTTTATTGGCGTGAACTTCCGTCCCGAGCTGAGCCCGGACGGCCCAGCTATCATGAAAAACTTTCTGGCGTTCGTAGAAGTTTATAATCAGTATCACAAACAGTAAAAAATAATAAATTTAGTATCAACCACGTTTTTCTTTTGAACCCAAGGAACTTTTCTTTTAAAAGAAAAGTGGCTTATTCGTAGAGGTTTACAACCAGTATCACAAGCAGTGAACAAAATAATAAATTTATTTTCTTCTGGTAGAAACTATATCAATCACTTTGTCGCTTTCATCATGAAAACATAAGAACCTATGGCAGGCGATTCTACAGGTTTGGTAAGTACTTCAAATTTGAACCCGTGCCTTTCAAAAGCTTTTTGAAGCGAAACCTGCGTATCAGAAATAAGATGGTATCCCCTTGCTGACTGGATAAGAATCACATTCCTGCTTATGCTGTTCAGGGCATCAATCATTTCACCATCAGCACCGAAATATGGCGTGTTGGCAACATATCTTCCAACAATAGCTTCATGTTTTTTATTATATTCAAGAACATCTCCAAGCAAAAATATGTCTGGGTTCAAGCCGTTGAGTTTTGCGCGCGCTTTGGCCTTTTCTATCCCAAGTGGATTTATGTCCATGCCAGTATAGGCCCTCACGCCGCGTGCGATATGACAGCCAAAAATTCCGCTCTGGCAGCATGGATCGAAAACATCCTGGAATTTTCGCGCTTCGCACATAGCTATCCTAAAAAGTTGTATATTAACAGGAACATCTACAGATTCTATAAGTTCATCCATCCCAAGTCTAAAGTAATCATTAAAATATTTTTCATCTTCAGGGTCAGCGATGTCAGAAAAAATTGCCTGTTCTGGTGTTGCATCTTTTACTGTTTTCAAAGCAATTGCATTTCTCTGAAAATATTTCTCAACATCTTCGTCTTGCGGTTCACTAGGCAGTTCAGGTACAAAAGGAAACGGCTCAGCCGTAGTCTTTGTCATATCAATCACCCAGTATACAGCATGCTCTCTTCCATCTTGGCTTCCTTCTTCGCATTGACAACCTTCTCGTAGAAATCATTCATGTCGTCCGTGACAGAAGGCTTTATCGCCTGCAGGGCTTTTGAAAAGTCACTGGCGTTTACTTTGTCTGCAGCCATGTTCAAACGCATTGCATTCAGCGCAGCTTCCCTGCAAACAGCTTCAATATCCGCGCCAGAATAGCCACTGGTCAATTTAGCCATCTCTTCCAGGTTAATGTCCTTGGACAAAGGCATGTTCTTCGTGTGTACCTTGAAAATTTCACGCCTTGATATTTCATCAGGTGTTGGTATCAATATCTGCCTGTCCAGCCGTCCTGGTCTCATTATCGCTGAGTCAACCAAATCCGGTCGGTTGGTTGCTCCGATTACAACAACGTCCTTCAAGTCCTCGAGCCCGCTTATCTCAGTCAGTATCTGCGAAACAACGCGTTCGCTCACGCCGCCGTCGTTCGACGCCCCGCGTCTGCGAGTGGCAAGCGCATCTATTTCATCAAAGAATATAATCGTAGGCGCAACCTGTTTCGCTCGCTTGAATATCTCCCTGACGTGTCGTTCGCTTTCGCCGACGTACATCGAAAGCAACGAGCCCGCGTTAATTAGAATAAAGTTCGCCTCGCTCTCGTTGGCCACTGCTTTAGCAAGCAGCGTTTTTCCGGTGCCAGGCGGTCCGTACAATAATATTCCCTTGGGAGCCTTTATGCCCAAACGCTTGAACGCGTCCGAGTGTTTCAAAGGCCATTCAATGCTTTCCTTCAACAACGCCTTGACTTTTTCCAATCCGCCTATGTCTTCCCATTTCACTTTAGGCACCTCGATCAAAACTTCGCGCATGGCCGACGGTTCAACCATCTTTTGCGCATGCTCGAAATCTTCAGAAGTTATTATCAGCTTTTTCAATATTGCATCAGGTATCGGTCCCTCGTCTTTCAGCGCGCCTATATCAGGCAAAACTCTTCGCAGAGAGTGCATCGCAGCTTCCTTACACAGCGCTTCTAAATCAGCACCGACATATCCATGCGTTACATCAGCTATTCTAGTTAACTCGACGCTGCGGTCAAACGGCATGCCGCGTGAATGTATCTGCAGGATCTCCTTGCGTCCGTTTTTGTCAGGTACGCCTATCTCGATCTCGCGATCAAATCTACCAGGCCTTCGCAAAGCTGGGTCAAGCGCGTTTGGCCGGTTCGTTGCGCCGATAACAATAACTTTTCCGCGCGATTTCAATCCGTCCATTAACGTCAAAATTTGTGAAACTACTCTTCGCTCGACCTCGCCATGCGTCTCTTCTCGTTTAGGCGCGATAGCATCTATTTCATCAATGAAAATTATAGACGGGGCAGATTTTTCTGCTTCTTCAAAAACCTTGCGTAAATTTTCCTCAGAGCCGCCGTACCATTTGCTCATTATCTCAGGCCCGTTTATCACAATAAAGTTAGCCCCTGATTCATTGGCAACCGCTTTAGCAAGCAAAGTCTTTCCCGTGCCAGGCGGACCCTGCAATAAAACGCCCTTGGGTGGATCAATATTTAATTTTTGAAATAGCTCAGGATGTCTCATAGGCAGCTCAATCATCTCGCGCACGAGCTTTATTTCGTTGTGCAGCCCGCCCAGATCTTCGTATAAAACTTCCGGAATGCCGCGTTCCTCAGGAAGCTCCTGTGCTTTCTCCAGCGCAATTACTTCAGTAACATCCGTTATCCTCACTGATCCCTTCGGCGACGTGTCCACGACCACGAACCTCTCCTCGCCGAACGGAGTGAATTGCGGAAACATGTTCCCAAACATGTCGTTCAGGTCCATGCCGAAGAAATTACCTGAAAACGCTCCGCCCCTGCCGCGCTTGTCGTTTACAACCGGGTTCAAACTTATCACATCTCCCTTTTGCATAGGCCTCATGTATAATATGCTCTTCAAAGAGTTCCCGTCCACGCGTATCATGATGTCCTTGCGCACCGGCGCTATCGTGACGCTCTTTGCTTCCTTGATCTCTATCTGTCTTACCTTCACGTTCTCGGAAATGCTCGTACCTGCATTATGCCTGACCAGGCCGTCCATGCGTATAACGTTCAAACCAGCGTCAGAAGGATAGCCGCGTACAATCATGGCTATGGTCTTTCTCTTTCCTTCAACTTCAACAGTGTCGCCCTCGTTAACGCCCAGTGCCTTCATGAACTTGCCGCCCAGTCTTATGATGCCCCGGCCAAAGTCGCCTCTATCAAGCAACTCACCTACCTTGAGCGCAATAGCATTATCTGCTTTGCCGTTTTTATTTTCATCATCTTTATTATCATTTACCATATTCAATCACCATCAATTTTTACTTTCTGCTTTTTTATGTCCATGCCTTTTATCTGGTTTACCTTTTCCTGTGGAAGCCCTATCTCCATCGCGTCCCACTCAACCTTAGGAGTCCATTGCTCGAAGAACTCCATCATCCTTTTCATGTTGTCCATTGCAACAATAAACGCCGAGTCCGCCACTTTCATGTGCGGCACCTCATTCAATATTCCGTTCCTTGGATATTCATATCTCTTTTGTTCCTTGCCAACATTATTTCTCTTGACAATAATCTGCTTCCATCCATGCAGCTCCTTGAAAAACAAGTTTCGTTCGTAGTTTGAGTCAAAGCGTTCGCTATGCGTGTCAAACGTTATCAGCACAGCAGGCACTGTCGCGCCATGCTTTTTCCTTATCACTATCGTGGTTGCCATTTTAGGTCGCCTTTGTTTTGTAATGTTGGTATTCGTCCGGCCGGATCGAATACCTTGGAGGAAGATTTAGCGTTCTCGAGAACACTAAATTTAGTGTTTACTTACACACAAAAGCTTAAATACCTTTTGGTTTGCCCAGTAGATGGGAAAGTAAATTATAAAAGGGGTAAAAATCCAAAGTTTGTCCCAGAACTAAATTATAGACTGGAAGATTTATTCCTCAGATTCGCTCACTAAAAATGCCCACCATGGTTTCTTTATTTGAATTACTTCTCCATTTTCTGCATCTACTTGCGCTTGTACTTGCATTCTTATTTCAAACAATCCCAGAAATTTAGCTTGCTTCTGTACTCGAACTTCGTAAGCTACCTTTATTTGTTCTCCTATTCCAACTTCTTTCAATTCAATCTGACAACTATTTTCCTCGGAACAAACCCTTATTTTTAATCTTTCCATTGCTTTTTTTGATGCAGTATCTGGCATTACTTTTACTTCAGAATTGTTACCATTACTTAATTTTACTTTTAATCTAGTTTGATTTTGTGTTTGTTCCTGAACCATTTCCATAGAAGTTTGTGCAGAAGCGTTACCAGATCTTAATTGGACTTGGTTATTACTCTGTTCTTTAACTTGTACTTGTTTTCCACTTTCGATCATATAATTTCCAGATTGAACTCTGCTTTCTGTTCCAGATTCATACATACCCTGTTGTCCTTGAGCCAAAACTAAAGAACTCATCAAAATACAGATAATACATAATAATATTTTCCTCATGTTAAACCATCTTATAAAAATATATCAAATAAGGTAATATTTAAGTCTTTTTATTCGCCCGCGCCCAATTTAATCATGGACAACGCGCCGAGAGTTTTCAATAATCTGGTTATTTGTTTTCTACCAAGTTGCGGGCAGCCCATTCCAGAAGGCCCTGTTGCACATTTCAGCGACGACGGTTACACTCATGAAGGATGCGCTAAAGATTATATGGCATTACTGGGAAAAAAGGCAGGTGGATTTGTTTGCGGTCCTGTTACAGAAAATATCGTGTACAAGTCCGCTGGCACGCCGTCCAATGCAATCGCTTGAACCGTCCTGCAAAACTTTATATTCAGCGTTAAAAAACATCAATCATGGAAAAGTCCGGGAAGATGAAGTTCCAGTGGGTAACGTACCATGAAAAAATCGCGATCATCGCGATAATCATTGTTATTATATTAGCCCTGTTGCTCGCGCTCTTTGGCTTCAATACAGGGATATTCCCGGGAAATTTCACGCTCAACAATACCAACCAGACCGACAGGTTGGCGCCTGGGAACACCACGACTACTCTTGGCCTGAATGCCAGCACTATTACTACTACAACTAGTTCAGGTGGTGGTGGCGGCACGTCTTCAGTCGCAACATCAACCATAGATCCTGACATGGATTCTGATGGAGACGGATTTCCAGACGCAGAGGAAATAGAACAAGGCACTGACCCTAATGATCCGAATGACTTTCCAGTCTGTCATAAGCCTACAGACTGCTGGAGTTTTTGTTATGACGCAGGCTACCTGAACGGCGGCCGCGGTCCTGTTGAATCTCCAGGAAACTGCAATATGAACGAAATCTACGCCAGCGGATGCTGCTGCAACATGACTTCTACAAGCACGTCTTCTAGCTCGACCACAACGTCTACAAGCAAGACCACGTCCACGATATACGATGCAGGCGGCACAGCGTATTCATGCTGCAATCTCAAATCCACTTATAGTTGCGTTACCGGCACTAGATGTCCGGTACTGTACAGGAAACTCGGCGGTTACGACAGCTTAAAACAATGCGAGCAGTATTGCAAGCTTTCCAAAACCACCATTACTACGTCCGCGTCCACAACGTCCGTGACCACGTCTGTTACAACAACAGTCGCTCCTTCGTGCAGCGACACGGACATAAACGTGTCCGGGCTTGATAGCTTTAAGACGCCGGGTTACTGCCTTGCCAACACAGGCATGAAATTATTGGACAGCTGCCTGCCAGACGGCAGCCTTTCAGAAGCCATATGCGGCGCTGACGGCGTATGCACTGCTGCAGTGATATGGTGCTCGGACTGGTTCCCAGGCGGATACTGCAGCAACAACGCATGCATAGCAAGGACATGCGACATACTCGCCGTGGAAAAGGGATACCAGCGCGGTGCATGGCAGAACTTGTGGGAAAACTATGCAGGCACGAGCAATTACCAGAAATGCGGCAACTACGCAGTGCTGCAGTGCACGAACCAGAACAAGGTCGTGAAGCGGTGGAACACAGGATGCGCTTTCGGCAACTGCTGCGTCTGGGACTGCCAGGACCCGACCACGACCACGTCTTCTACGTCAACCACGTCAGTAACGACCACCAGCATACCAGACTGCACCACCATGGCCAATCAACAATACGATATAGTGCATGGCGTGTACGGATATTATAATTATCAGAACTGCGTCAGCTATGCGAATTCGCAGTGCGTTCCATATCCACAGAATTATGTATACGACAACGAGATGGCAGACGGATGCTGCATGTGGACCTGCCGTTCTGAAGTGGAACAAGGCTGCACACTCAAGTGCAACCCTCCTTACACAGGAGGCGCTTACGGAGCAACGGCAATGGTCATGGGCAGCTGCCAGGCATATTCAGAATACGCGTGCGGCCGCAGCGTCCCGTTCTCATTTTTCGATGACGAGAATTGCTGCTGCTACAGTTGCTGAGGGGTTTGAGTAAATAATATGGTACTGGACTGATTTCATTAGAAATCAGGGCAGGAAGCGGATGAGAAACTGATAATTGGGTTAACGTAATATTAATCGGTGTCTTATATGGTAATCATAAAGCGCGGATACAAATGGATTCTGTACAGCCGCGACCGTTCTAAGAAGCTGGGTGAGTTCCGCACCAAGAAGGACGCGCTCGCGCGCGAGCGCCAGATACAATATTTCAAAAGGCATTGATGATGCTTTTCAAGCACGCGAGATAGTAAAATCTAAACAATGTTCAAAATCTGAGATTTATCTAGACTGCCTTGGCGTGCGCCACTGCTTCCTTTGCGTAGTCGTCCATTATCTTGTGCTCTACAGGGCAATGAAATTCATCTGTGAGTGAGCAGACTATTTTGGGTTCCATTCCAAAATCATCTTGAGTCCGCCTGCCAACATATATTTCCACAGTTCCATTGCCTTTATCGCAGGAGCAGGCATACCTGGCCAAGACCGATATAACCCTAGCTTCAGGTGTCGGCTCGTCTGGCAGCCTTTCAAATTTTTTGCCCATACTTATCAAATAACTATTGGAAAAGTAGTTTTTTAAGCTTTTGAAAAAAAGCTATGGAAAAACATCTTTGAGGTCTGAAAGAGTTTCAAGAACGAGGTCTGGCTTTTCTGCAAGCAGGCGCTGTCTTGAATGGTAGCCACCAAGCTTTGCTGCCGAGGGAATGCATGCCTGCTTTGCTGCCCTGATATCGAAAATCGTGTCTCCGACATAAAGGGTTTGTGGGAACGATTCATTTAATTCAAGCATGAGATGGAATAGGGATATAGTCTTGTCTCTTGCACTGCCTCTTATCTGGAGAAATAAATCGTGAACACCATATTTTCCTGCTTCTATTTCAAGATTCTTTTGAGGGTGGCTGCTCAAAACAGCCAGTTTCTTGCCTTTTTGTTTCAGATGTAAGAGAGTGTCCTTAGCATCGGGATAGATGAAAGGCGTGCGGCCGCACTCAACTTCTTCTGTGTAGAATTCCTCATATAATTTTGCAATTTCATCCGGCTCTGCAATAGCGCCATAATTTTTCAATATCTCAATAGCAGTTTGTGTTGAATTCTCCTGCCACTGCTCAAATGACAGGCGCGGCAGGCCGTATTTCACAAAGAGCCTCATGTTCGCCTCATAAACCGGTTCCCTGTCGTCGCTTATTGTTCCGGACCAGTCGAAGATGACTGCATTTATTTTCATAGATATTAGATTGATGGAAACGTATAAAACACTTTAAGCTATTAGCATGATTTTATAAATCCGCGCGCCAATAAAATAACATGGGATTGGCAAGAGACGTATTTGAACCAAAACTACCGTACATAGGGCCGGTTGCATTGAGGGATCGCGCCATGCTCGATGAAGAAATCGAATTCTACGGAGAAATCGTGCCGCTGATATTTCAAATAGGCGAGCATAATATTTATGTGATGGTTAGAGAAAAAGGTAGGGATCTGCTGATGCCGGTTATGCCTGGGGACGTTATAGGCGTTCAGGATTGGAAAGGTGAATTCAAATACCGCGAAGTTGTCCGCAGAGATGAGAGATGTAACGAATCGCCAATTAACTGGGATAATGATTAAACCCTTAAAAACATTCCTTCTGTTTCACCAGAACATCTTTCTGACAAATCGTGCAGCCTGCGGGACAACGCTGTATGCTGCATGCTGGGATTCTATCGTGTCGCTTGCAGAAAATCTCGCGCCGGTCTCTGTGACAAGCTCCACTGCGCGCTTGTTATGCTTTGCATTGAACGCATCTTTATTATGTATTGTTACAGCATGTATGCGCTCAGGCCTCACCCCGTGTGCAATGCACATGTCTATATCACTTCTAAGCGTTCCGCCTGTAGCAAGCTCGTCGTCGTAAAGTATCACGTCAACATCCTCAGGATGTTTCAGCCCGTCGAGATTCCTCACATCAACATCTATATCGCCTCTCAGCACATCACGTTCCTTGCCGAACGCAATCGTGCCTGCGCTGAGCGCGTTTGCAAGCGGGAATCTCAACTTGCCTGAGTATTGGCCGGAATCAGGCGTGACAACATATCTCTCAGCACCCATGGGAATGTCCCTGAGATATTCTATAACGCTTTCAGTAGCATCCATGTTCCACGCCCTGTTGTCCATCTCGCCCTCCTGCCTGTAATTATGCGCGGAAATGGTTATCATCATGCGGCTAAGCTCGTCCTTTATTGCTTTCCTCACCCTTTTTGCAGAATTAACCTCTCCCAGCCTGTAAGTTTCATGCTGCCTTGAAAAAGGATAGTAAGAATACATTACGCAGATGTCATCCTGCTTGGAACCATATGTATGCAGCGCTTCAAGCGCGAATAAAGTGCGCACGAACACGCCCTCAGGATCCCATTCACTGCCAGCTTTGCCTCTCAAAACAAGCAGGACTTTTTCGCCATCTCTAAGACGTTGAACAAGATTATCAGGATTCTTGTACATGGGCTTCTGTTTGTCATCAGTACCAACAAATCCATCCGTAAGCCTTAGCTTGTACTCGCCGTCAGGAAAGCGTATCTCTTCAATAGGAAAGAAATCAACAGGCCT
>JBDRKV010000053.1:0-4465 GCA_043813745.1 Candidatus Aenigmatarchaeota archaeon
AATATTAGATACAATATCTTATTCTTCAAGGCGGGGTCGTAGTCTAGTGGTATATGGAAAGCCCTGGGCTTTCCGCAAACCAAAGGACGGCTGGCTCCAGCAAGGCTGGAGCGCTGAGGCGCAAGCCTGTGAAAGAAACCAGTTAATGAGAGTTCGAGTCTCTCCGACCCCACTTCCCACATAATACCACTTATTTGTTACTTATAAATAACGACAACCTAAAGGTTTAAATACGGGACGTGTTAATAGAAACGACAAGAGGTGTGATGATTATGATAGGTTATCATAGAAAAGATGGAAATGAAGTCAAATCTCCAATCTTAGATAATCTTAAAGATGGCCGTTTCAAAAGACGCGTACAAGAACTCAGAGGAGAGATGCTCGAAGAGCAATATCTTTATGCGTCAACGATTAGAGGACAGGAACCATCAAATAGACCCAAAGAAGTTGTAGCTTGATTCTTTTCCTGCAATTTTCTCCTATTTTTAAATAAGCGCCAATATAATTAGTGTTTACGCTGCAGAAGCGTCGGGGTTTTGTGGATGAAGCTAGCTATCATAGGAGATCCTAGCCGCAAGGAACAGGATATCGTCTTGTGGGAAAAGGCAAAGGAGATATACGGCAGTGCATTATACGTGCCTATCGACGAATTAATGATAGAAACCGGCGAGGGCTGCAAGCTCAAGTACAAAGGAACTGATTTATGTGAGTTCGACAGCGTGCTGCCTGTCCCGACTGCGCGATATAAAGAGTTATTTGCTGCTGTTATAGAAGTTTTGGCTAATAAGAAAATATACCTGCCTTACACGTTTGAAACGCTTTCTATAATGAAGCGCCGAGCGCTTGTTATGTCCGTGCTGCGACTGGCACGGTTTGACGTGCCTGAAATGCATTACATCACTTCAGAACGCGCGGTGGACGACATACTTAATGAGATACGTTTTCCTGTTGATGTTATAATCGGGAACAACAGCGTTGTTGCTGAAAACGTGAAAGAATTGAAAAAATTCGTCAAGATAAAATCAAGTATACCAGGCGTATACATAGAAGAGCACATCAAGGCGCCTGAAGTGGAGTGTTTGGTTGCAGGGAACGAGGTCGTGGCAACTGTCGCGAAAAAAGGCCGGAAGGTTGTCGGGGTCAATGTCGGCTCAGAACAGATGAAGGTGGCTGTCGATGCAGTGAAACAATTCGGCTCTGTGTACGGCTCGGTTATCTTCAGGGGCAACAAGATTGTCAATGTTTCGCTTTCGCCAAGATTTGCCGACATAGGGAAGGCGACTGCGAAGGACACGACACGCGCACTTTTAGAGCATCTCAAAACAAACGTAGCTGAAAGACGCGAGAGCGTGCTAGAGAAAATGATAAAACTGGCGAGGAGATAGTAATGACAAAGATATGCATTCTAGGTCCGTCCAAGCGCGGACAAGAAGAAGTGTGGCTAATAGAAGAGGCACAAAAACTATTCGACAAGGTTGCTTACGTGCCTATTGCCAGTACGCGCGTGGTAAGCATTGCAAAAGGCGTGGATGTTCTCTACAAGAACACTTCGCTGTCAGAGTTTGATGCCATACTACCGAGGATACCGCGCACGCGCAAAAACTATGGCTATGTTGTTTCTAAAATACTCGCTGGAAAAACGCTGATACCGTTCAAGCCTGAGAGCGTCTTCATAACGCACAACAAGTTTTTGACATTAGTCGCGCTGGATCGTGCAAAAATACCAATACCAAAAACATATCTGGCATCAACGCGCAAGGCGCTGGAACGCTTGCTTGACAAGATTGAATATCCCATTGTCATAAAACTCCTTTACGGCTCGCTGGGCACTGGCGTGATGTTCGCGGAAACAAAACAATCTGCTGTGCCTCTGATGGACACGATTGAGGGTTTGAAAGAGCCGGTTTTCGTCGAGGAGTTCATAAAGAATCCTGGCGAGGACATACGCGTACTCGTCATCGGAGACGAGGTTGCTGCTGCTATGAAGCGCATCGCGCAGCATGGCGACCGCAGGACGAACATAGGCGCGGGCGGGAGCGGGAAGAAGATAAAGCTTTCTGCTGAGATGGAAAGTTTGGCCATATCAACTGCCAAAGCATTGAAGCTGGGCATAGCAGGCATTGACATCATAGAAGGCAAGGATGGCCCGGTAGTGATAGAAGCAAATATCAACGCGCACTTTTCCGAAATAACGCGTGTCACGGGCATCAATGTAGCGCAGCGCATGGTGCAATACATGAAGGACAAACTGGATGCAAGGAAAAAAGTTCTTACAGGCGGATTCTGGGATCTGGTTGAAGGGTATTAAGAAAAAAGAAACAGTACGCATGCTAGGTGTGGTTGATTATGAAAAAAGAAGACGTGAAAAAAATTGTAAAGGAAAGCTATGAAAAGATAGCAGATAAAGGGTGCAGTTGTTCGTGCGGTTGTAATGATATGGACAACGAACAGATAGCTAAGAGCTTAGGTTATTCTAAACAAGAAATTAATTTAGTGCCTGATGCAAATCTTGGGCTCGGTTGCGGCAACCCAACAGCGTTAGGGAAGATAGCAGAAGGAATGACAGTTCTTGATTTAGGCTCCGGAGCAGGCTTTGATTGCTTCATTGTTTCAAAAAAAGTTGGCAAGTCAGGAAAAGTAATAGGGGTGGATATGACTAAGAAAATGATACAGAAAGCCAGGGAGAATGCAAAGAAATATGGTTTTACTAACGTGGAATTCAGGTTGGGAGATATAGAAAACCTTCCTTTGGAAGATAGCTCAGTGGATGTTATAATAAGTAATTGCGTTACCAATCTTGCGCCGGATAAAGGAAAAGTATTTTCTGAAGCATTTAGAGTTCTGAAAGAAAGCGGGAAAATGTTCGTTTCGGACATAGTTTTATTGGGAGAACTGACAGAAAAGCAAAAGAATGATAAAGAATTAATCGCAGGATGCGTTGGCGGCGCACTACAACGAGAGGATTATCTTAAGAAAGTAAAAGATGCTGGTTTAAAAGTGAAAATTTTAGGAGAAGACAAAGAAATTAGCAAAAGACAATACAACGGAATTCGTCTGGAAAGCTTGAAAATCGAAGCACGCAAGTAAAGTCGCGCATCTAAATAACGCTTAAAATATACTTTGGTATACTATAGTATACGATAACTATGGAAGCGACAACAATAAAATTGTATGAAGAAACGAAAGCGCAATTGGATCAGTTCAGAGAATACAAAAATGAAAGCTATGATGAAGTGATAAGAAAAGTGGTTTTCATAGCCAATAGCTGTAAACGTGAGTCTGAGCTTAGCCAGAAAACCATAAAAGCAATTGAAGCTGCCAGAGCTAGGATAAAGAAAGGTAAGTTCATCACTGAGAAAGAGGCGAGAAAGCGCTTGGGTCTATAAAAATATCTTTATCATTATAATTCAAAATGTACGAAGTAGTTTTTGATGGGGAATCCATAAAATTCCTGAACACCCTGCCGAAAGAACTAAGACAAATAATTTTTGACAAAATTGCTGATATAGATGACAATTCTAAGAAGATAATCATAACAATGATAGGGCATAGAAAGAATGTTTACAAAAACATCCGATTCTAAACGGGCCCGAATAACCTCGGCATCGCCGGCAAGAACATCCATGAGCCGCAGCGCGGGCACTTTATAGGATGGCGGTCGCTCTTTTTCTCGCATCCGCATTTCTGGCAACGGGCAGTTGAGGAAAACATATTAAGGTATTACAAGACATAGTGGGTATTTAAAGGTGGTGAAAAGAAGTTCGCAATTATTTTTTAAATTAATTTTGAGATTATTATAGTGATACCATGCCAACGAACGTAACTCCGGAATATCTCAAAGCTGTACGACGCTTTGAAAACACTAAGACAGACGAAGAACGCATCTTAGCATGCGAGGACGTCATAACCAACGTGCCGTCCCATAAGGGCTGCGAAACACTGAGAGCGCAATGGAAAACGCGTCTAGCAAAGCTCAGGAAAGACGCTGAAAAGAAGAAGACATCCGGCGCTGGCAAAAAAACCACTGGTGTCAAAAAAGAAGGCGATGCACAGGTCTGCGTACTGGGTTTTGCAAATTCTGGCAAAAGCACTTTGTTGAACAGATTGACAGACGCGCACGCGCGCATTGCTGATTATGAATATACAACGACCAAGCCCGAAATAGGGATGATGGATTACAAGGGCGTCAAGATACAGCTCGTTGAGATACCTGCAATCATGACGCCGGAATTCATGAGCATTGCGCGCTCTGCGAGCGCGCTCGTGCTCCTGGCGAAAAGCGAGCGCGATAAATTGCGCTTGGAGGAAATCCGCGAAAAAAATTTCTTGAAGCAACCGTATATTTTCATGAGCCATGACGACAGGAATGCCAAGGAAAAGATATGGGGCATGCTTGACATGATTATCGTATACACGCAGACACTCGAGAAAAACAGGAAAAAACGCTCTCCCATGGCCCTTCGCG
>JBDRKV010000054.1:0-11042 GCA_043813745.1 Candidatus Aenigmatarchaeota archaeon
GTTTCTCGGGCGCTGGTTATACAAAAACGCCGAACGTTCATTCAACATCCAAGAACGCAAGCTCAGTCCAATAACTTTCATCGGCCGCCATTCGCTGATAATATATTTCTTGCACCAGCCGATATTGATCGCATCAATATGTTTGCTGGGCAGCTGCTCAATTTAGCGCCTTTTGATTTTCAAATACGCGCCAGTTGTAACGCCTATAGAAACAAGCTTGGCTATGGTCGCACCTATCAGTAGGATGATGGCAGAGAGCACAGCCATTGGAGCAAACCCACCGAATAAAACAGATGCAGCATCACTTATACCGTTGCCAAGAGAAGAAAGCTTGGACAGGTCTCCGCCAAGCGTCGTGTATATTGAAGGCAGGGCAAAGATAGTCACTATCACCAGGCTCAGTAGGAGAGCAATGACAAGCGTTACAAGCGTGTTTGGCCACTGTTTCTTAAAGACAGACCATGAATTCCTTAGCGTCGAAACAATGCCGCTGTTGTTTATCATGATTTCCTGATAAATGAATATGAATACCCAGTTTATTATCATGGCCACTATGAATATTGTTGTCAAAGCAGCTGTGCTGGCTTCTGCTCCTGCAGCAGCGAACGGTAGCAGCACTATGGTTCCTACAGCAGCACTGATTACACCGACGATTATTACTACTGCTATAAGCCACAGGTATTTGCTTTTCACAACATCAACACAGCTCTTGACTGATGAATTGCTTTTGAATTTGTAAGTGAGTAGTGCCGAGGCGAAGATATCTATGAGCGCGATGATGATGACAGCAACGAGTATCTGCACGCCGAGAGTAAGCGAGCTCGCAGTACTGCCACTGGCGACCGCAGCCACCAGTGCTGTTAAAGTGTTGCTGTTGATGACAGCCATGAATATAAGCATTTCTATTACGGATATGATAAAGTAGAATGCGAAAGTGTCCTTTTTCACAGAAAATCTTAACGCGTCTTTTATCGTGCTTGCAAAGTCAATAAATCTCATGTGATCTCCAATAGAATCTGCACAAACCCATTTATAAAGATTTATTAGCCCCAAACCAATTATTAACTATGCGTGACATTGTCAACGATATCAGGACAATGAAGATACAGTCCGGCCACACAATCGCCTTAGAGTCATTAAAATATCTCAAACAGTTCGCAGAGAAGCATGGCTTTGGCAGTGCGTTCAATGGAAGAGTCCGCAGCATTCTTGATGCCCGTCCCACAGAAGTCATGCTCCAGAACGTTCTCAAAGAGCTTTCAAAGAAAAAAACCAGCAATAAAATCAACGAATTGATGTCAAGAATCAACAGCATGCAGCCAAAGATAAACAAGAATGTGTCAAAAATCCTTCGTGGTATTATTATGGTTCACTGCCACTCCACTGAGTTAAACAACGCAATAATCGCCAGCAAGAGGAAAGTAAAACTCGTTTACGTTACAGAAACGCGCCCGCGCATGCAGGGCCTGATTACAGCAAAAGAATTCATCAAGAGCCGCGTGAAGATAAAATTCATACCGGATTCTGATATGGGATATTTCATGGATAAAGTGGATGTAGTTTGCGTGGGTGCGGATGCCATAACGCCCAAAGGCGTAATAAACAAGATAGGCACGCTGCCCATGGCAGCAGTTGCCAGGGATTTCAAAAAACCGTTTTACGTAGTGGCGAACACGATGAAGTTTACCAGGAAAAAAGTTGTCATGGAAAGCCGCAGCGCAAAAGAGGTTACAACCAAGCTGCCAAAAAAATATGTTCTCAACCCGGCATTCGATATAACGCCATGGAGATATGTTACAGCAGTCGTGACCGAGAAAGGCGCGAGGAGGAGATTTAGATGAAAGATCTATTACTAAGAGTAAAGCGCTTGGACTTGGATGCAGCAAAAAAAATTATTTGCATACTAAATGAAAAGGATGCCCGCAAACTTGGCGTGATGTCACTGGATAGAATAGTCATCAGACGCGGGAACAAGAAAATTACGGCAGTAGTTAATACGACAAGCAAGTTTGTGAAGCAGGGACACGTAGCTATTTACGATGAGCTGGCGACATTGATGAAATTGAAGACCGGCGACGTTGTTGACGTTGAGCCAAGAGTAGAGCTCAAGTCAAAGAAAGCCATACGTAAAAAAATCAGCGGGAAACCGATTAGCTTTGATGATGCCCGCGAGATAATAAATGATATCACCCAGCGCAGCCTCAATGACCTGGAGATTAGTTCGTTTATTACAGCGCTAACAATACACGGCATGAGCGAAAATGAAGCATACTATATATCAAGGGCCATGATAGAGCGCAGCAAGCTCATGCATTTTCGCGGCCGCGTAGTGGATAAGCATTCAATAGGCGGCGTGTGCGGCGACAAAACGTCTCTTCTCTTCGTGCCCACAATAGCCGCAGCAGGGTTGACAATACCAAAGACATCCTCCCGCGCCATCACCAATCCAGCAGGCACAGCAGACCGCATGGAAGTTTTAGCGCCTGTTGAAAAGAATGTCAAGGAAATAATCGAGATAGTTCGAAAAGCAAATGCGTGCATTATCTGGGGCGGCTCGGTCGAGCTTGCGCCTGCAGACGACTTGTTCATAGAAATAGAGCGCCCGCTGAACCAGGACCCGTTACTACTGCCGTCTGTCATAAGCAAGAAGAAAGTCATCGGCTCAAAGCACGTTGTCATTGACATCCCAGTCGGACCAGAGGCAAAAGTGAAATCCAGAAATCAAGCTACAATTCTTGGAAAAAAGTTCAGGCATCTGGGAAAACGCTTCGGCATGCAAATTGATTATGTCATCACGGACGGCAGACAGCCAATAGGATACGCAATCGGTCCTGCCCTTGAAGCGCGCGAGGCGCTGCTGGCCTTGAAGACCGGCGAGCCGCATGATCTCATTGAAAAAGTTGCGGATTTATGCGCGAAATTATTTGAAATGAATGGGATAAGCAATGGCCGCAATAGGGCGCTCGAGCTTTTGAGCAGCGGTAAGTCAGAAGCCAAGCTGCGAGAAATTATAAGAGCGCAAGGCGGCAACGCTCGCATACAACCGCATGATATCAGAATTTCAAAATTAAACAGGAAAGTTTGCTCGCCTAAATCAGGCAAGGTATCGCATATAAGCTTGCACCACATGCAGTCCATTGGCCGCGTAGCAGGCGCGCCTGCTGACAAGAAAGCCGGTATATTGCTAAACAAGAAAATAGGCGATCATGCTAAGCGTGGAGAGTTGTTGTATACGGTTTACGCCGAGAATGCGAACAAATTGGTAAAAGCAATGACATTAGCAAAGGAATGTAGCGGATTTATAGTAAAATAATGCGAAACATAAGTAAAGTGATACTCATGTATGTGATTAAAGCAAGCGGCGAAAGGGAAGAATTTGACAAGGAAAAGATAATCCGCACTATCAAGCGTGCGGGACTAAGCGAGAGAAATGCAAGAAGCATAGCAAACATGATTGAAAAGAAGACCAGGGACGGCGATACCACCAATAAGATATATCATATGATTATCAAAGAATTAGATAAGACAGATGAACCAGTTTCTATCATTTATAGGTTGAGAGAGGCAATAACCGCCTTGGATCCGAAAATTTTTGAAAGGTATACGAAGAAAATATTCGAGGCGTATGGTTATCAATGCAGACTTGATGAAATAGTTGATGGAAAACTCGTCGGCCACGAGATTGACGTCATAGCCAGGAAAGAAAAAACAATAATGGTTGAGTGCAAACACCACACAAACCCCCATCGCTTTGCTGCGCTGGGAGTCATTATGAGCCTGTGGGCAAAGCTTGATGACATACAGAAAGGCTATCCAAAAACGACTAAATATAAATTTGACAGCGCCTATCTCGTAACAAACACGAAATTATCCGAGCACGCGATAAGATATGCCAAAGGAAAGAACATCTCGTACAGCGCATGGAAATCCGGCTCAGAGCAAAGCCTGGATGGCATGGTGAGCAAGAAAAAATTATATCCAATAACTATATTGAAGATCAACAATAAGGAAAAAGCGACTCTGTTGAGGAACGACATTATTACGATACAGGATTTGTTGACTGCACCGTCGCTGCCGATAAAAAATCTGGATTCACTGCGCCAGGCGCACGAGCTCATGTCCTAGCCTTTTTTAAAATGATTCTTCAAATGTTTACTATGTACAAAGAATGGAAATCTTTGACATCTCAAAGAAGTTCTACTTCTTTGAAGATGTACACAACAGTCCGCTTTGCTGAGCTCTATCTCAAGTCAGATCCTGTTAGAAGGTGGATGCTCGCGCTGCTGCGCGACAATATACAGCGCGCAACCAACGAAAGCGTGAGTTCAATAGAGGGTAGAATAATAATCCGTGAATATAATAAAAATATTGCATCCATTTTGAAGCATACATTCGGCGTCGTTTCTTTTTCTCCATGCCACGTTGTCGAAAAAAATATCGCTGCTATTGAAAAAACTTCAGTGCAATTAATGAAAGGCGTGAGCAAGAAAAAGACGTTTGCAATAGACGTTACGCGCTCGGACAAAGCATTTCCATTTACAAGCAATCAGGCCGAGCAGAAAATCGGAGAGCGTATTTTTAACATGGGCTATCGTGTAAATCTAACTAAGCCGGACAAAACTATTCATATAGAAATCCGTGACAACGCTTACATTTACAGTGAAATCATTTCAGGTCCAGGCGGCATGCCGCTGGGCTCTGCCGGCATCGTAACGTGCAAACTCACGACTGAACGCGACTTGCTTGCCTGCTGTCTCATGATGAAGCGCGGATGTTTGGTCATTCCGCGTCGCGCAAACAAAAAATTGCTAGCACGATTGAAGAAATGGTATGTTGGTAGGGAAATAAAGAAGAAAGGAAATTCTATGGCAGACGTTACAAGCGAAACGAGATTGTCAAAGCTTGAGCCAAGCGTCTTTGCGCCATTAGTTGGCTTTAGCAACGCGGAAATCAACAAGATGATTAAAAAAATATAAGCGCCGAGAGCAGGATTATCGTAGTCCTTCAGTTTTCCGCAACACTTCGACGCATTTTAATGCGTCAGTTCGTGACTGCTTTTTCCAAAAGGGCCATTTCGAACCTGCGTGTGCTTGCGCACACTTGCTCTCTTTCTCAATTAACATGAAACTCTTCATAATCGCCGCATTCAGAGTCAAGCCATGTTATCATCGAAGCTCAAGGCAAGCGCGTTTAACCGGGCTCCGCCATCTCGGCACTGTTAATCATCGGCTGAAAACAAGATTTTCGCCGTGATAACTAAGCATGCTTAATGCTCCATTATTTACTGTTAAACATAGTTTTAAAAAAGAATAAAGCGCCGAGTGCAGGATTTGAACCTGCGTGCGCTTGCGCGCGCCAGTTTTCGAGACTGGTGCGTTTAACCGGACTGCGGGCACCCGACTGCCGTCGGTAATTGCTCTCCGCCAACTCGGCACTGTTATTTAGCTGCGTCAATGTAATTTTTCTGTTCAAAAATCTTTATTAAGGAGCTTTTTAGTAAAAATTATTAGATATTCCGTAATTTAAGAATGGAGGTTTTATATGGCAGACTTGATAGCGGTATTAGGCGGTCTTGGCGATGCAGCAGTTGCTTATGTACCAAACATAATAAGCGCTGTTATTCTGCTTGTTATCGGCCTAATAATAGGCAAGATAGTAGGCAGAGTAGTCAGGGAAGTTCTCACACGCGTCAATCTAGACTACTTCGTGACAGAACAAAAGAAGCCTGTCGTGAGTCTCACAAATCTGTTCACTGTCATAGTACGATGGTGGATATATCTGGGATTCGTAACAGCTGCTGTTAGCAAAGAAGTCCTTGGCATAACCGCGCTCGCAACATGGATGACACAAATAACCAATTTCATACCAAGTATCATTGGAGCATCCGCAATAATCGTCGTTGGTTATGTGCTTGCCGAGTACATAAAGATGCACCTAAAGAGCACCAATCAGCTTTGGGCACACGTCACAGGAAAAATAATTTTCTTCTTCGTCCTGTATGTGGCTATAGCGATTGCGTTACCAGTATTGGGAATACCAGCAACACTTGTTAGTAACATACTGTTGGTAATTATCGCCTCTATTGGTG
The DNA here is from genome assembly GCA_043813745.1 of Candidatus Aenigmatarchaeota archaeon. Classification (GTDB taxonomy): domain Archaea; phylum Aenigmatarchaeota; class Aenigmatarchaeia; order GW2011-AR5. The sequence continues at coordinate 6,089 of JBDRKV010000054.1, forward strand.
TCGGTATGGCAATCGCACTCGGACTCGGTTTGAGGAACACCGTAGACATGCTCGCAAAGAAGTATGCATCAAAATGGAAGGTTTAATTTTAGGAGTTTTATTTTTTTACTCCACCCTTTTTATTTTTTAATTTATATTTTTGATTCTCCTGCGCCAGGCTATCTAATAATTTAAATACGTTTTTTCATATCAATAGCACAGTATAGACAAGATAATACGGTCTATCTGAGAAGGTATTGAAAACGCCTTCTAGATCTCAAAGGCATTTTCAAATGCCTTTGCAGAGACTGTTCCAAGAGGAACAGGGTAGTGCGATGGTAGTCTAGTGGTAGGACGCGGCCTTGCCAAGGCCGTGACCCGGGTTCGAGCCCCGGTCGTCGCATAAATTTCCCACAGTTTGCCACAGGGTGGTGGGCAAGCATTCAATAGGTGATTCTTAGAAATTTCTCAGAAAACTACGTTGTTTGAACAGGCTTTATCTTTATAAATATACTAATCATAATTTTATCTGATAGCTATGTTTTTCCTGCGCAAGCACAAGCAAGATAAAGACATTGAGGACATCAAGAAAACACTCAACGAGCCTGTTGAAGAACCCGTTGTTCCCCAGCCGTCAGGTATGGACTTTGGTATGCCGGAACAACCAGAACAGCCAGAAGAAGAGATCAGTGAGCCACTACCAAATTATGAGCCGCCATACGAGCCAAGATATATTCCTCCTGCAGTCCCGGCGCCAAGGCCAGTAGAGCCTATATTCAGGAAGCAGTCCGGCGAAGCGCCGCTTTTCATAAAAATCGATAAGTACAATGAGCTGCTGGGCCACCTTCAAGAACTTCGTTCATTCATGTCAGCCACAAAAGAAACATTCCAGATACTTGAGGAGATAGAGACCGCGCGCTCGGATGCTGTCAAGATACTACGTACATCCATCCAACGCATGGAGCGCTCCCTAGCAATCGCAGACAACGAGCTGGGCAAGCCAGAAACGCCGATGTCAGAAGAATTCTCGCGCGGCGATGTGGATAACGTCGAAACGAGTTTACAGAGTTTGAAGAAAGAAATAGGGGACCTGCGCAAGGAACTGGGCAAGTTTGAGTAAACATTGGACAATTCTAATCATTTAAATATTGTTTCTGGATATTTCTTCTCTATGCGAGCGTTGCCGAGTGGTCAATCAATCTAGGGCAGTCTTGCCCGATATTGGATCATAGGCGCAGGACTCAAGTTTGTTTAGGAGAAATTCTGTCGGTTAGTCCGTTCGCAGGTTCGAATCCTGCCGCTCGCATCCTGCAATGACAACAACCTAACGGGCGGTTGGAGCGGGAATTCTATAATATATTTTGCAATATATCTATTTTAAATTATATTTTGTATCTCAGAAAGCCGCCGATGCCGCCGAACATCAGAAAACGTTTCCCAGCTTCATGGCGGGAATTTATTATATGCACTGTTGTTCTCATTTGCTCTGCCAGCCCTACCATTTCATCGTTTTCTTTTACCAGCGTGTCAGCAATGAACAACGTTTCCATTGCGCCTGATTCAAGGCAGCGTTTTGTTTCGTCCATACCGTAAACGACTAAACCGTCCTTTGAGACTTCTGTAAAGAATCTCTCGACCAGTTGCGTTTGCTCGCTGATTTCGCTTTCAGCAGAGATTTTTTCAACGGTCTTCCTGTTAAATAGCTCGCGCATGCCAGGCTGGCCTGTATGATTGACCGTGTCCATGATAATCTTCTCTTTCAGCTCATCGCCGACTATCTTGAGTATGTTTTCTTTTGCAAACCCAGGTCCGGCGACAATAATTTTCTCGTATTTATCGCTTTTTTCCCGGATAAAAGAAGCAACCTCATTGTGATATTTTTCCCTCTCAATGTCAGCACTGCCGAACGCCTTGCCAGCATGCCCGTAGAGCGTTGTGATGTGTTCAGCGCGATTCGTCAATGAATAGAAATCAGCCTCCTGCTCGTCCAGTATGCAAATGAGTATTTTCATCGGTCTTGTTTTCGCTTTCTCTAATGCATCTATCTGCCATTTCTTCCAGTCTTTTTCTATCGTGGCAATCTCCATTGGTTTTATTTCAAACGTATGGTATCCGCGGCTGCTCTCGTCCGAGGATTCTATTATTTTTCCTTTCACACGCAGCTCGCTGCCGTCACTGCTGAACGACATTTCCTCAGCAGCCAGCTTCACGAACACAGGACGCTTGCCTGTCTTCACAGCAACGCCATCTCTTTCCATCACTATGCTGCGCATCGTACGTCCAGATATTATGTCGTTCTTATCCAGCACCTTTTCCACGACAAGCAAATCATCCAGACGCTCCGGCTTTATCGTCACAGTATGGTGTGCCAAGTCTTTTTTCAAAATCCTCATGCAAACACTATTATATATTTAGTTAAGTAGAACTTAATTAGATATGTAGAATGCCTTTAAGGTATTCTAAATATATTTAAACAATATGTAATTAAATTAGTCAACAGTTAAGGGATGACCGTATAAATGGATGAATTCATAGCGTTTCTTGTAATAGGGCTTATTATCATAGCAGCCATGCTAGTCGTATTCAATGTTGGCATCTATTCGCCAAGTTCAGGTGGCGGCTACGGCATCACGCCGTCCGAAGAAGAGTCCACTACAACAAACATAACTGTGATAGAGGGCCTTGTTGGCACGCACGACGTTGAAATCTACCATCCCATAGCCTTGGAAAACATAGATGTGTCTTATACAAGCGCGCCAAAAACCTACAATTTGCCAGACAAGCGCTTGGTTAATGGATTGTTGTTTGGCTCCAACGAGCTTGCGTTAGACATACGCGATTTGAGCTATGTGAACAGCGCACGTCTATCGTTCGTAGTCAAAGACACGAACAAATACGGCCCATTGGTTGTTTCTGTAAATGATAGAGTTATTTCAAGCAAAGCGTATAACATGGGCGAGCAGTATGTTGATATCGACCCGTCTATCTTGAGCAACGACATCACCATCAAGATTAAACCATCATCATCCGGATGGTTCATATGGGCGCCCACGGTCTATGATTTAGAGGAGATTAAGTTATCCATACATTCGTTGACATCCAAGGCCCAGACATTCAACTTCTTACTCTCTGACGATGAAATAAACAACTGGGAGCGCGGATATCTCGCCATGCAGCTGAGTTCGTACAGCGGCCCGTTGTTCGTCGAGCTCAATGGCGAGCAGCAGTTCAACAATAACCTGACATCATCGTACCAGAACATACCATATAATAAATCCAATTTGATCATCGGCAACAACACGCTCTCATTAAGGGCAGAGAAAAACGCCGCGTTCCTCGGCCGTGCAAATTTACTTATATTCTACAAGACCTCGCGCGATAACAGCGTGACCCAGCTCTTCAATGTTTCCAGCGCAGATTATGACCACCTTTCAAGCGTCCCAGGCAGGGTACAGTTCACAGTCACTGATTTATACAGGGCTGGTGCAATGCTCGTCAAGATCAACGACAAAAATATTTGTTTGTCCGCGACATGCTATCCAGCTCCGCAGGCCAACACGACATTCACGTTCTACTTCAACCAGAGCCAGGCAAAAACCGGCGAGAACGCGCTGACAATAGAGTCAGTAGATAATGCAGCATTCCGCGCGCGCACCATCGTGATCACGCCCAGGCGCTGATTTCTTGATTTTTAAGTAAATCGTGATTCAGTTGGCAGAAGTTTTCATAATAAATGATTTTATTTTCTATAAATCTTATCATGGTGGTCATAATCAAGTATTTCCACGATTTTTTTGGTTTCATCAACTGTAAATAAAAGAACAAACGACGAGTCGATATGAACGCGTCTTATATTTTGCAGCGGAGATCTCAGAGGTTTATACATTGTGGGATTTTCTAAGATTTCACTTATTTTCTTCCAGATAATCTCTAGAGCTCTCTTATTTTTATTTTCTAATTTTTTGAATATTTTATCTGCGTGAGGAGAAACAACCAACCTGTACATTTAATCAAGTCCATACCTCTTTTTGAAGTCCTTGACAGGTATAGGTTTCTCTTTTTGTATCTTAAGCATCTTCTCTACGAATTCAGGCCTTAGCTCTGGCTCCATACAACCTTCCTCGAATTTTTCTATGATGAAATTTATTGCCTCGGATTTATTTGTGAAACCGAACTGCCCTTTCACCACATTAACTACCTTGTTTTCTTCTTCGTTCAAGTCTATCAGAGTTTGTACCATACATAACACTTCATTATATTTCATTATAAAACATAATATTTAAAGCTTTTCTTTCGGTCCATTTTCCACAAAATCTTCCAACCAACCTGTAACTCACTACTTAGAAAACAGCCGTTCATCACATTGTGCGCTTTCAGCGCACGTGTCGCAGATGTTTTTGTGCTTTTTCTTGAACTGTATGGCGTAGATTATCAACCCAGCCAACGCCACTAACTGAAATCCATGTGCTAACACGCCGCTCATGAACATACCATCTATGTAAAAGACGATTCCAAAACCCATCAGCGCCCTCGCGAAGCGCGTAAGCCACAGATGAACGTTCGCTTTGCCTATCAAGAAAGCAGCTATCATCAGCACGCCGCCGAAAACACCTGTATTAAACATGTTCAGGAAGAACACAAAGTAGAATATCTGTCTGTGCAGCAACGCGCCTACAACTAGACCAAGCAACAACATGACGCAGCCCGCGCACACCTTGATATAGCCAAGATCGATTACGTGTTTGTCGAAGTTCTTGCATGGAGGATGGTGCGTGAGCGCACGCGAGAGTTTTACCATGATAAATAACATTTTGAAAAGTATAAGTAGAGGAATACAGAGTAATAGCCATTCTATAGCTTTTTATTCAAGAAATTAATAATTAAAATATGTTTAGAAATATTATTACGCAAAGAATCATACGATTGGGCTCCCAGCCATCTGAAAAGAAAGAACAAGATAAATTTTTAGGTGAAA
>JBDRKV010000055.1:0-12311 GCA_043813745.1 Candidatus Aenigmatarchaeota archaeon
ATCCAGAGCAGGCGCAAAAGTGATATCCAAGGCCGAGTTTATTGATTTCATAAATAACAATGAAATAAAAATTAATTTCAATGGGGAAGAAAAAATCATCAAATCAAAAGTCATCGTCGCCGCAGACGGCGTCGAGTCACTAGTATTGAGAAAAGCTGGATTAAGAAGCAATAAAAAGCCAAAATTCGTAGACAGTGGCTACCAGTATGAAATGTCTAACGTGAAGCTGGAAGACCCGCATAAAATCGTCTTGTATTTTTCGTTCGCAGCAGCTCCGCGTGGATATGTATGGATGTTCCCTAAAGGCAAGGACCGTGCCAATGTAGGCATAGGCATCGCAGGCGACCACAAGGAAAAAACAGCCAAAGAATATTTAGACGAGTTCATTTCAAAGCATACAGAATTATCACAAGGCAGTATCCTGGAAGTCAATGCAGGAAACATTCCTGTAGGCGACATGATGAAAGACATGGTCATTAACAACGTCATCGGAGTCGGTGATTCAGTAAATCAAGTAAACCCGATTCATGGCGGCGGCATTGCCGAATCCATCCGCGCAGGCCAGTTGCTGGGAAATATCATCAAGGACGCTATTTCAAAGAATGACATCAAATTATTGAAAAAGTATAACGAAGCATGGTGGAGCCAAAATGGCGAGAAACTGGAAAAAGTCGAGCGCGTGCGCGAAATCTTCGAAAAACTAACAGACAACGATCTCAACTATCTTGCTGAAAACCTCACCAGCGACGACCTTGTGGCATTCGCCTCTGGCGAACGCGTGGCCAAACTCAGCAAGCTGACGTTAGGGCTCAGCGTCAAGAGATTAAAACGCAAGGTCGGTTTGTAAGCTTTTTTATTCTATAACACGAACTATTATGCATGACGCGCCTCAACCGTATCATCATGCAGGGGTTCAAGTCATTCCCTACGAAAACGTCTATACCATTTCCTGTGAACTTCTCAGCCGTGGCCGGGCCAAACGGCTCTGGAAAGAGCAACGTCATAGACGCATTAACGTTTGTCCTAGGCGTCTCATCCGCACGCCTCATTAGAGCCCAGAAGCTTGAAAACATATTGTTCAACGGCGGCCAGGACAAGAAACCGTCGGATTACGCATATGTTGCAATATATCTGGACAACAAAGATCGCCGCATTCCAATAGACTCGGAAGAGATAAAGATATCCAGGAAAGTGTCCAAGAAAGGCACGTCCATGTTCAAGGTCAATGGTAAGACCGAAACAAAAACCAAAGTCGTAGAGTTATTGTCTTATGTTGGTCTTTCAGCAGAAGGCCATAATATCATTCTGCAGGGCGACGTCACGCATATAATAGAAATGTCTCCGCTTGAGCGCAGGATTATCATAGATGAGATTTCAGGCATAGCTGAGTTCGATGATAAAAAAGAAAAGGCCAGACGCGAGCTCGAGCGCGTGGACACGCGCGCCCGCGAATTGATGATAATGGTCACTGAAAAGGAAAAATTGATTGAACGATTAAAACAAGAAAAGGAGACAGCTGAGCACTATGAAAAACTCGCAAAAAGTCTCAATCGTCACAGGGCAAGCCTTGCCAAGATAAAATTAACCGCGTGCGAAGAGAAATTAGGGTCGTTAGATAAGGAGATATCCGAGAAAGTCAATGTGTTTCATTCTTTTGAGGAAAAAACCCAGAAGTCCGAGAGCGGGCTTGAGAAAGAAGAAAAATCGCTCAAGTTATTGTCAGACAAGATCCTGTCAAAATCCAGGAACATAGAACTTGCAAAGAAATTAGATGAAACGCGCATGGAACTTGTCAGAAAGAAAGATAAATTAGAGAGCAACAACAACGACATTGCACGCATGCAGGGTATGCTCGGCGAGCTGCAGTCCATGGGCGCTGGTGGAGAGAGTTTGGCAGTCAAGTCAATACTGAACGCGTCCAAGTCCAATGAGTTATCCGGAATCCGTGGCACTGTCATGGGCTTGATTTCAGTGCCGCAGAAATATTCAACAGCAATAGAAGTCTGCCTGGCGCGCCACAGCACTGACATCGTGGTCAACAGCGACATGGACGCAGTAAAATGCATAAAGTACCTCAAGAAAAACAAGATAGGCCGCGCACGCTTCATTCCACTGAATAAGATAAGTGGCAGGCTCGTGAAAAAAGACAGCCGCGCGATAGACGTTGCGATCAACCTTGTAAAATTTGATGAAGAATTCCGTCCAGCAATGATATTCCTGCTTGGCTCCACGCAGATCGTTGAAAAGATAGATGACGCCAGGGACGTCAGCGGACGTGTCGTTACGCTGGATGGAGACCTCAAGGAAAAAAGCGGGATAATGCTTGGCGGGTTCTACAGGCAAAGAAGAGTAGCAACAGGAGTTAACTACGACAAGGAAATAGCCGACCTAGAAGAACATAACACCGCCCTGGAAAAAGAAATAGCCGAACTGGAGAAAAAACTATCAAGACTCCAGAGCGAGGAGCGCGAGGAAAGCGAGGAAGTCAAGCAGATGCAGGAAGAGCTGAAAGAACGCGAAAAGGCCTTTGAGGAGATGAAGAAAACCAGCAAGGAAGGATACGATGAACGGTATAAACTGCAAAGTGAAATCAATGAAAAGAAAATAAGCCGCGCAAAAGTCGAAGCAGATTATGACAACGTAAAACTGGAGTTCGACGAAATAATAAAACTCACAGGACAGGTAAGCATTATAAACAAGCCGAAAGAAGAACTCGAAACAATAATCAAAACAACCGTAACTGAGATGAACAGGCTCGGTCCTGTAAATATGAAAGCCATAAAGGATTACGACACGATGAACGCGGAGTTTGGCGAGATGCGCGGCAAGCTGTCCAGGCTGCTCGAAGAAAAGGCAGCAGTAGAGAACGCAGTAGCAGAAGTGGAGAAGAACCGGCACGACAAGTTTATAGAAACGCTGGATGACATTTCCAAAAACTTCGGTAGGATTTATTTAGATCTCATGGCTGGAAGCGCTCGTCTGCGTCTGGAAGAAGAAGGAAACATAGAAAGCGGCCTGATGCTAGAGGCAAACCCGCCTGGAAAAAGGATATTGAACCTGGACGCGATGTCTGGCGGCGAAAAGTCCATGACCGCGCTGGCATTCTTGTTCGCAGTCATGCAGCATTATTCTGCGCCGTTCTACGTGTTGGATGAAATAGACGCGGCGTTGGACAAGGCAAACACAAGAAAAGTAGATTTGCTCATACAAAAATACAGTGGTGAAGTCCAGTTCATAGTCATAACGCACAACGATGCAACCATTGCGGCAGCTGACAACGTCATAGGCGTGTCAATGGAAGCGGGCGTGTCAAAAATCGTTGGCATTGACCTGAAGCATGGTATAAAGCCGCCAGAACCTGGAGGAGAGACGAGTGAATAATAGGAAGCGGATGAGAAACTGCGAATGGAATGAGTGGTGTCTCATATGAGTGAGCCTGTAAACGAGGAGAAGCTTCTCAGAACAATCATTTCTGGAAGCGACTGGCAAACTGTGATATCGGAAATAGTGGAAATAGAGAAGCTTGACCCATGGAGCATTGACATGATAAAGCTCACTGACGCTTTTGTCAAGTACTTACACAGCATGGTAAAGTTTGACTTCAAGATTCCCGCGCGCTTCATTCTCATAGCCGCGATATTGCTGCGCATGAAGGTCGAGATGCTGATAGAAAAGGAAGAGGAGGAAATCCGCAAGAGCGAAGAGCAATTACTGGTAGACCTTGAAAAAGTCCCGCCACTCGCTGTGCCTAGCCTGAGGAAGCCAACACGCAAGGTCACGCTGATGGAGCTCATTGGCGCGCTGAACAAGGCCATGGAATTCCAGGAACGCAAGGAAACAAGTATATTGAGACGGCACAGAACCGTGGAAATGCTTATAGAAAAGGAAGAGGATATAGAAGATCAGATACTGCACGTGATGGAAAACATCGCGTCGTTGAGTGGGACAGACATGGTGATAAAATTTTCAAAGCTCATTCCAGACTGGACACGCGGAAAGGTCATCGCAGTTTTTCTACCATTGCTCTACCTGGCAAACCGCAGTGCTGTTACATTGGAACAGGAAGAAATGTATACTGATATAATTATACGCATCAAAGATATTACCAAGGCGCGCTCGGAAAAGAGCGAAACCGTCCGCGGATAAAAGAGCGGAAATAGGATGGCATTACTATGGCAACAAACCTGGAAAAATTAGCAATACTGGAAGCAATCCTATTCACTACAGACCGGCCGCTGACAATAAGCCAGCTGTCAAAGCGCTTGCGTGTCCAAGAATCCACCGTAGAAAAGCTCATTGTAGAACTGCGCGAGAAGTACAAGGACGAACACCACGGAATAAGGTTGTATGAAATCGGCGGCTACAAATTGACAGTGAAGGATAAATTCATGGAACATGTTTCAGATCTCACTCCACACGCCGACCTGAAGCGCGGATTACTAAGAGTTCTTTCAATAATAGCATTCCACGAGCCAGTGAAGCAGTCTGATATTGTCAAGGTCATAGGCAACCGCACATACGAATACATTAAGGAATTAAAGGATAGAGGACTAATTATAGTAAGAAAGCAGGGGCGCACGAACATTATAGAAACAAGCCCGCAGTTTGAGGAATACTTCGGAATAAGAAAAAGCGATCTGAAAAAAGCCCTAAGCAACAAACTGGAAGACAATGCAATTCATGAAGATAACGTTGGTAATAAACAAGACAGTAACGTAAGTGATGCTGATGCCGGACCAGAAAAGCGAGATGAGCAGTCTTGACATACGTTTTCTAGTGAAAGAATTACAATTTCTCAAGGGCGGCCGCATAGACAACATATACCAGAACAACAGCGAGCTGCGTATCCGCATATACGTGCCGAAGTATGGAAACTATGAACTGTTTGCAAACGCGACATGCATTCATCTGACGCAGCACAAGCGTAATGAATCGTTATTGCCAAGCAATTTTGCAATGCTGTTGCGCAAGCACCTTTGCGGCCAGAGCATACGAGCAATAGAACAGCACAAATTCGATAGAGTTGTCGAGATCGCGATAGGTGACAAGCTGCTTATAATTGAGATGTTCCATGACGGAAATATCATTCTCTGCGACCACTCATACATAATAATGATGCCGCTGCACTACGAGGAGTGGAAGGACCGCAAGATAGCAAGCTATGAGAAATACATATGGCCTAAATCGCTTGAGGTATGGAACTATATGCCATTCAAGCGCGCATTTGAGGATGAACGCAAGGTCGCGGCCGTGCTTGCAACAATCGGATTTGGCGAATACGCGAATGAAATCGTCAAATTAGCAGGCGTGGATGCGAGCAGGCCCGCGCAGCAGCTGTCGGAAAAAGAAATAGACGGTATTTTTGACATTGTAGAAGACTTCCTTCTGAAGAAAAACATCAACGCTGTGATTTATTACGATGGTGATATTGCAATAAGCACGACGCCATTTGAAATGTCAATGTATGAAAATCTAAGGAAAGAAAAATACGACTCATTAAACAAAGCCTTGGACACCTACTTCAGTGAAAAATTACTGGTAGAGAAAGAGGAAGCCGGCAAAGAGATCAAGGACGAGAAGCTGGGCAAGCAGACGCGAATTCTTGAACAGCAGGAAGGAGCGGTGGAGAAGTACGAGGAAAAGGCACATGAGGAATTCGACGTCGCCAAATCAATCTACAACAATTATGCGCTTGTAGAAAAGATACTGGCAACGCTGAACGAAACCCGGGTGAAATATTCATGGGATGAAATTAAAGAAATGCTCAAAAAAGACGAAAGCCCTGAAGCCAAAGCAATATTGGAAATAAAGGAGCACGAAAACATCGTTACAATCAACCTGGACGGAAACAGTTTAGATCTGTTCATCAATAGAACAACTGAAGAAAATGCATCGCATTATTATGACGGCTCCAAGCATGCAAAGAAGAAAATGGAGCGCGCAGGAGAGGCACTCGAAGGGACAAAAGAAAGGATAGAGGAAATCAAAGAAGAAACGCTAGAAGAAGCTGAAGAAGAAAAGCCTGAAGTTGAAGAAGAGAGCGAGGCAGGCGACATAGGCGAGCCGCAGGAAGCGTTGATGATAAAAAAGCGCGGCAGATGGTATCATAAATATCATTATTTCTGGTCCCTTGAAGGCCTGCTTGTCGTTGCAGGCAAGGACGACACGACAAACGAAGAGTTAATCAAGAAGCATATTGAGCCGGACGACATCATTTTGCATGCAGATATACACGGCGCTCCATTCGTCGTGATAAAGCAGCGCCGCGACAAGCGCGAGCACGCGGCTGATGTTACGCCGCAAGGCATAATAGAAGCAGCGGAATTCGCAGCATCATACAGCAAGGCATGGCAAATGGGTCTCGGTTCAGTGGAAGTTTATTGGATAAAGCCCGAGCAGGTCACAAAGCACGCGTCAGCAGGGCAGTTCTTGCCCAAGGGCTCATTCACCATAGAAGGCCAGCGTAATTACTTGAAGAGCATCAAGCTCCGCCTGTGCATCGGCGTCAGCTTGCAGCACAAATGTTTCTTGATAGGTCCGGTGAAATCCATAGCCGCGCGTTCGGATTATTATTTGAGTATCCAGCCAGGCGAAATCCAATCCCATGAACTTGTGAAAAAAATCAGGGAGCGCCTGGAAAGCAAGGCCCTGTACCCGGATGAAAAAGAATTAATTTCGTCGTTATCGACAGATTACATAGAAGCCCGCATCCCCGCGGGCAAGGCGAGCATCATTGAGTTCTAATCAAATTTTTTTCCGACACAATCAAAACGCCCGGAAACCATCCTGTAAAAAGGTTCTTCAGGTTCATGCGTAACATACATAGTAACTGTAGCACCGCACACGTCAATTTCAAATCTTCTGCAGCTCGGAGGCAAACCAAAGCAAGTGGCTGCGCTCTCTAAACACTCAATATCGCTTCCAGAGATTTTTGGGGTTCCGCCATCTGCATTAATTTTCACGAATGTTATTCTTAAATTAAAGTAGGGTCCTTCTGGCGTTTGTCCCTCGTCTTCATGGCCAGTATCATAATCCATGGGCATAAAAACCCTCGGCAGAAAACGATTTAAATCTTCTAATGTGCGTGGATCGGGTTTCCCGTGTCATCTGTTAGAAGGATGGTCGTTCCTTCATGCATTCTGCACTTCCCTACAAATTGTCTATTTTTAAGCCTGAACCCGCCCTCGCCAATTTCAGAAATAAGTTCCATGGGCAGTGGGCAGTTATGAGATACAACATAAATTCCCTGATGACTGGACATCATCTGCCAGGCAATTCCATACTTATCCATCAGACATTCCACAGTTTTAAGATCTGCACGTGTCAACTCGGATTTAAGAAAATTATATCCATATCCCATGGTAATCAACTAAAAATTATTGTAAAACTTTAAATCTATCTAACAGGCCAGCGACACTTTCTGTTTTTGGCTATTGGCAAGCCGTCTCTGCCTGTTTTGAACGCATTGTGATGGTCGTGCATTTCATACTGGTCTCTGAAAGCTTTGTGGTGCCGCCTGAAGCCAGATTTTACAGCAGCCGCGCTGGCTGCCTGCGGAAGTTTTTTTGGAAAAGAGACGTAGATAGCAGAGTTGCGCTTTGAAGGTATTTTAACAATAGGCTCCATTTCAGCAAGCCCTACAACACGCTCATTAAACAAACTGATGTCATAATCAGTCAACTCGAGTTTTACATAATAATATCCAAATCCACATTCTTCATGTCCGGGTGCATAATTCATGCTACCAACACGCAGAAAAAGTTTAAATCCGCATTAAATCTTAAAAACCGCGTCCACGATTTTCTTCACATCTTCGAAGACTTTTTCTTTCGTCCGGTTCCCGTCAATAACATGCACGTTTGAAAAATAATCTTTCAAGGCCAGGTAGTTCTCGCGCACCTGCGTGCTCTTCTCCAAATCCTCGAAGAGTTCCTGCCCAAAGCGCGAAGCCTTGATGCGCTCCAGGCATGTTTCAGGCTCTGTGTCAATAATAAAAGTCAGGTCAGGTTTGCGGAATCTGGAGTTTATGGTTTTCAGGAATTCCACATCTGCTTTGAGTCCTCCGAATGCGAGCGTTGAAAAAATGTACCTGTCGCATATGACAATCTTGCCTTCCTTCAGAGCCGGCTCTATTTCCACAGTCAAGTGGTGAGAACGGTCAGCTGCGAATAGCATCTGCAGCGCTAACGCGTCTGTATTCCACTCGTTCCTCAATGAAGATTTTATCAGGCCGCCAATGATTCCGTCCGTCTGCTCCTTGGTCAATATAATATCCTGTTTCTTGGAAACCAGATATTCATGCAGCATCCTAGATTGCGTAGAAAGTCCAGAGCCGTCAAGCCCCTCCATAACAATAAATTTGCCAGCCATGATTTTCACAATTTCACGTTTTTCTTTTCAAACGCTTCGTAATGCTTCCATTCCTCGTAGACATGCGCTTGTATCTTCTCTATCTCAGAATCTTTAATATGCTTGAACCTGCCCTGTGTTTTCAAGTAGTCAGCAATAGGAGTAAACTTTGGCTTCTGGTTTATACGCATAGTGCCGTTTTCTATTTCAAGCAACACCCACATGCCGGTCTCCACAGCCATTTTGGCAATGTTCACAGTCTGACCAGCGCCAAAGCGCCAGCCAGGCGGGCACGGACAGTGTACATTGATAAACGACGGCCCGTTTGCAGCAAGCGCCTTCTTCACTTTGTTTTCTAAGTCATTTGGATTTGCAATAGACGCGGTCGCTACGTATGGAATGTGATGCGCTGCAACAATTTCTATTATCGACTTCTTCCACGTCTGGTTGCCGATTGATTTTTTTCCGGATGGAGAAGTTGTCGTAGAAGCAGCATAAGGCGTTGCCCCAGAGCGCTGCACGCCAGTATTCGCATAAGCCTCGTTGTCCATACAGATATACAAAACCTTGTGTCCGCGCTCCAGCATCCCAGAAAGTGCCTGCAATCCAATATCATATGTTCCGCCGTCGCCGGCAATCGCGATGACATTCCCATTTTGTTTGAGCTTATCTAGCGCTGCACGCACGCCTGATGCAACTGCCCCAGCGTTTTCAAAAGCAACATGAATATAATTCACGCCCCACGCAGTCGTCGGGTATTGCGTCGTGAATATTTCCGTGCAGCCCGTTGCATTGACGACAATAGTATTTTTTCCCGCAGCCTTCAGTACGTGATGTATCGCAATCGTCTCCGGGCAGCCCGCGCAGGACGTCTGCCCTGGATAGAATAATTTTTCATTTTTATTTTCTTCGCTCATAGCTCACACCCAAAACACTCCGTTCTCCTTCTTCATCTTTTCAATCATGTCCAAAACCATCGCTTCTGTTACGTCTTTACCGCCCAAGCCGGTTATGAAATCAACATTCACATTAGTCGTGCACGTAGCGCACTCAGCAAACAAAGCTCCAGTAGAGCCCAGCGAAACATCCTTTTCAATAACAGCAACTTTTTCCAGCTTGGATGTTGCTTTCCTAAGCGCAGCAGCAGGGAAAGGTCTGAATGACTTCAGACGTATCAGTCCAACATCAGTTATCTCATGCTTAATCAGAACATGCTTTATCGTGCCGCACATTGTGCCCATGCTCAGTAAAGCATATTTTGCTTTTTCCATGTTGAACTCCTCCAGCAAGCCGTTGCCATACGAGCGCCCAAACATTTTTTCAAATTCATCATTAGTAGAAACTATTTCTTTCAAAGCCTCGTCCATTGCCTTCTGCTGTTCTAACTTAAAGTTTTGATAGTGCTCAGGGCCTGCCCACGAGCCCTGCGTGACCGGATTGTCAAAACTAAGCGGCTTGGAATACTGGGGCAGGAACTTGCGGATATCAGCCTGCGTTGCAATGTCAACCGGCTCGTACACGTGGCTCAAGAAAAATCCGTCTATGCAAACCATTGCAGGCAGGTTAATTTTTTCGGCAATCTTGTACGCCTGTACAATCGTGTCAAACGCTTCCTGCGAGGTCTCGCAATAAAGCTGCAGCCATCCGCTGTCGCGGGACGCAAACGAGTCCGACCAGTCGTTCCAAATATTAAGCGGTGCAGACAACGAGCGGTTGGCAACAGCCATCACTATCGGCAGGCGCATGCCTGACGCAATGAATAAAATCTCGTGCATCAATGCCAATCCTTGCGAGGACGTAGCCGTAAAAGTCCTTACGCCAGTGGCTTGCGCGCCCACGCACGCGCTCATCGCGCTGTGCTCGCTCTCCACATTTATGTATTCCGCGTCCAGTTCGCCGTTGGCAACAATGTCCGCAAGCTTTTCCACGATGTGAGTTTGTGGCGTTATCGGATAACTCGCAATAACTTTTGGCTCGCAAAGCTTTACAGCCTCAGCAATTGCGTGCGACGCTTCTATAACTTTTTTTGTCATTTTTTCTCCTCCTGTTCTGATGTTATTGCTTTCAGCGGACAAATCGTCAGGCAAAGCATGCATCCCTTGCAGTAGTCGTAGTTCACATCAGCTTTTTTCTTGCCGCCTTTCTGCATTATATCAATGCATTCCTCCGGGCAGTACGACGCGCAAATGCCGCACCCGCTGCATTTGTCCAGGTCGATTTTTGGCACAAACGTTCTCCATGCGCCTGTCTTGTTTACAGTGGTTTTTTTCGTGGTCTTCAAAATAATATTCTCAGTCATATAATCACTTCATTTCGCATCATAATACTTTGTGTTCGCACTACCTAAAGATGAGTAGTACGGTAGAGAAGATTTAATCTTCTCTGCGTTTCTTTGCAATGTCGTGCGCTTTGCGCACTGCGTCTATATTTTTTACCAGTATGTCGCCGCTGAATCTTTCAGCCAGCGCTGCTTCCAGCGACTTCAATGAAACTACGTTAGTAAACGCGACGAACGCGCCGAGCGCGGTCGTGTTGACAATAGGCCTGCCAAGCGTCTCTAACGCAATCTTTGTAGCATCAATGCAGTGAGTCTCGAATCCGTTAATTTTGGTGCACTCGTCTGTATTGACGACGACCACACCGTCCTTCTGAAATCCTTTTGTCACGTCTACTGCTTTCAACAATGTCTTGTCCAGTACAATCAGGTAATTCGGATCGTAGACGTCTGTACGCAACAATATGAATTTGTCATCTACACGGCAGTATGCTTCAACAGGCGCGCCGCCGCGCTCAGGCCCGAACTTAGGAAATGCCTGCGTAAACTTGCCATCCTTGAACGCGGCTATAGCCAAGAGTTCCGAAGCAGTCACAGCGCCCTGGCCTCCGCGGCCGTGTATCCGGATTTCAATCATGAGCATCACACGTACAAAATAGTTTCAGTAGAGAAAACTTATTGTCCATACATTTAATAGTTATGCATACGACAAAAAGCGTAGAATTATGTTTTTGAAAGCACGTAAACCAGCCTGTGCGCAAAAGGAAGCATGCCGCCTCTTATGGACTCTTTTCTTTTTATTTTAAATCCAGCATCAGTGCAAATCTCCTCTACTGCTGCTTCTGGATGGACTCGCAAATTCTCCAAATCCAGCCAATATTTATCCTTAGACCGATTATAAGAATCAGGATCTTTTTGCTCCAATTCAGCAGCCAGCGCATCTACATAAACGACACCGTTTTTTATGAACTGCCTTTTTGCCAAACCATTTGTTTCACAGAATGCCGCAAACTGCTTGTCCAGCGATTCTGGATGACCAGTTGGATAGAGCGTGAAAACGAGTTTTCCATATGTTTTTAGAAGGTCCCTTGCATCAGTAACTATATTCATTATTTCCATCCGATGCAAATGCAAAAATAGTTCAGAAGCCAAGTCGCCGTCGAAAGAGCGAAGCAATCGGTCTTTCGGAAACTCGCTCGTCAGATATAAATGACAGTTACTAAAATTCGGTTCCAATGCTTGCTCATACAGAAAATCAAACTCTGTCTTGAATGGCTCTATATTTCTATATTCTCTCCAATGTTCTATAAATTGCTTTGCGCGTTCTATGGAGCCTTGGTTAATATCAACGCCCCAAAATTCTAATGGCAATGTAGCTGTAACTGCTAATAACCTTGCGCCCACGCCAACACTCAAAAATTTATCGACGCCATAGAATTCAGCACTAAGTAATTGCAGGAACTGCGCTGATGTTGTGTATCTCTGCGCTTCTCCAAGCAATGTTGCAGAGTTATAGAATTCATCTTTAGCCATGATTTTAATTATTAGAAAAAGATAAAAGCGTAAAACTTATCAAAGCCTTTTACCGACAAACCAGATGATAATGCACGAAACAATGTACGCCTCAATCAGCGCCACTATGACCTGCCAGCTTCCCACGATGTCCATCACGCTGATGATGGCCGGG
>JBDRKV010000056.1:0-9119 GCA_043813745.1 Candidatus Aenigmatarchaeota archaeon
GCTCCGATTATTATAACGCCACGCTGCTCCATGGTCAATCCTTGCTTCTAAATTTTTTAAACCAAAGTTTTACAACGTTTTAAAAACATGATTTCCATAATAAATAAAGGTGCGCCAGTAACCGCAATATGACGAGGTTACGATAGCATGGTTTAGACTTTTCGATTAAAGGAGAGAAAAAGGTAATGTTTCGTGATGAAGACAAGGCATGGAAAATCTTTGCAATAATTCCAGTAGCCGTATTATTGATATGCGCTGCGTTCTTGTTGTCTAATCTGTTCACAACCGGCGAGATGATAGCCCGCGATGTTGAACTGAGCGGCGGCAAGCAGCTGACAGCGCAGGTGGAAACCTCGTTGTCTCCGGCCAGTATAGAAAGTAGTTTGAATTCGCTTGGATTTACCGATATAAAAGTCAAGATGTTATCCGGCCTTAAGACCACATTGCTGATAGAAATGAAAGAAAACGTCGACGACGTGGCATTGCTAGACGCTGCTAAGTCAGTGGATGGGCTCAATGTTGTCGGCGACGTGAACATCCGTTCCATATCACCTATGCTCGGAGAACTATTCTTTCAGCAGGCGCAGCTCGCGATAATATTCGCTTTCATTTTCATGGCCATAATCGTCTTCGTGATATTCAAAACGCTCGTTCCGAGTCTTGCAGTCATACTCTGCGCAGCGACAGACATGGTGTTTGCGCTCACCATGATGAGTCTGCTCGGCGTGGAACTATCATTGTCATTGTTGGCCGGGCTTCTATTGCTCATAGGTTATTCTGTTGACACAGACGTTTTGCTGACCGCGCGACTCCTGAAGCACGAGGGCACCTCAGTTCTGGGAAGAATAAAGTCAGCCACAAGAACGGGTGTCACCATGACCAGTACAACATTGGTCGCGCTGCTCGCATTGTATTTTGTTTCCGGTAACACCGTTTTGCAGCAGATATCCATGGTCCTTATGGCCGGATTGCTCATTGATATCCCGGCAACATGGCTCACTAACGCAGGCATATTGCGCACCTACATGGCCAGAAAAGAAAAAAGGAGGATGAGCTGATGAAACTAGACCTGCTGAAAAGACCTCGCGTATTGATATGGATTGCGTTCGTAATATTCGCGATAATTCTCATTTCGCCGAATTTTGATCCGCAAGGATACAAAGTAACATTCAAGGAAAGGAATTCGACAGTCATTGGCCTTGAAAAATTATCAATAAACGACGTCATATATTCTATAAATGGAAACAAGGACATTCCCGAAGCAGTACAGCAGAATTACACCGGCAATGTCGAGCTCGAGACAAGCCGCGGTAAAATGTTTATGAAAGCGAATAATACCGGTCTGGATATGGTTGTAGAGAAAGTTTCGTTCTCAAATCTTAATTTTGGTCTTGACCTGCGCGGCGGCGTGCGTGCCATAATAAGACCTGTAGCAGATATTACAAATGCCACTAATGAAACAAACACTACAATAGATAGCGAAACATTGGATAGTATTATCAAGACGTTGCAGACGCGTATCAGCGTGTTTGGTTTGCGCGAAGCATCCTTCCGCCCGCTGGTTTCAGGAAATGATAAGTTCATTGAAATCACGCTTGCAGGCGGCGGACAGCAGGAGTTAAAGGATTTATTGGAGAAGCAGGGAAAGTTTGAGGGAAAAATACCGCTCCAGCTAAGCGTGAGCGAAGATGTTGTTAATTTGAAACTTGCTAAGACCTACACATTGACCGTGGACGGCAAACTCAGCATAGAAGATCGTGAATACAGTTCAGGCGAAAATTTCATACTTGAAGGGATCCCATTCAAGATAAACGGCATAGGAGGCAATAAGGTAAACCTGACTGCCACGGTTTTCACAGGAGACGATATACAATTAGTCTACCTGGACGCAAAACACAGCTCAATGCAGCAAGAAGATAACGGCTATTCGTGGTCGTTTAGCATCCAGCTGTCAGAGCGTGGCGCTGAAAAGTTTGCGTATATAACAGGAAATCTTAATCCTACAGTAAGCGGCTATCTTGATTCAAAATTATTGCTAATCATGGACGGGAAAGAAACAAGTTCGCTAAATATTGTCAATGACTTGAAAGGTCAGATCGTGCGCGAGCCTTCTGTGACAGGCGGCTCTGCAACGTTGGAAGAAGCAACCACAGAACGGTTGCATTTACAGTCCATACTCAAGTCCGGTTCCTTGCCTACAAAAATAGAAATCGCCCAGCTCGACGTGGTTTCGCCGAATCTCGGCGAGGACTTTTTGCGCAGTGCGATGATAGCAGCGGGATTCGCCGCATTAGGCGTGTTCGCAGTGACACTGATATATTATCGTAAATTGAAGCTCAGTGTTGCGATAATAATAAATTCAATAACCGAAGTCCTGATAGTCCTGGGCATCTCTGTCCTTGTCGGATGGACTATTGACCTGCCAGCCATTGCAGGCATAATAGCCGCCGTAGGAACCGGTGTAGACGATATCATCGTGATTACAGATGAAACTATAATGGGTAAGAAAGAGGAATTATCTGTATTAGAACGTATGAAGCGCGCGTTCTTCATAATCTTCGGCGCAGCCGGTACAGTCATAGCAGCCATGATACCTCTACTCGTGCTTGGCTTTGGCATGCTGCAGGGCTTTGCCATCGTGACCATCATCGGCGTGCTCGTCGGTATTTTCATTACGCGTCCTGCATACAGCGAGCTCATCAGGGTATTTTTAAAAGACTGAACAAAAGTTATACATGTTGTTAACAGGAATACTTATTATCATAGCAATGCTGTTCTATTACAAGTTCATATATTACAGGTACCATGAATCAGACGTCACGCCTGTCACCATACTGATACTCGGCATAGCCGCCTTTTTCATAGGTTTGTTTTATTTTTTAGTTTCGCCTGTGAGCGATATCGTGCTATTCAGGAACATAGTGCCGATACACCTGGCTATAGTCGTATACCTTTTCGTGTCGTATTATCTCGTATACCGTGGCTACAAGAAAAATCGCAAGCACATGAACAAGCATATCGACATCATGCTCACGTTCGCAAAAAGAATAGGCATGTGGAAAATTATTCCGGCGCTGCTCGTGGCGTCTTTTCCAGCAGCGTTCTTCATTGTCTACGGCTCATTCATCGTTCTTGGCTATAACAATTTGTTAATCTGGATGATGATATTGGTAGCGTGGTTGCTAAGCAACCTGCGCCTGATGGAATATGATGTTGCAAAGCAACAGCATGCTAGTGAGCTACGCTCAACTACGCACGAAAAACATCTGAAGAAATAATCGGCATTTGGTTCTTTCTTTTGAATATGTAGTTTTCTTTCTTTCCAAGAAAGAAAAATCATCGACGCTTTAATTCCATTATCGTCTTCGCCAAGTCATTGTTCAATTTGGCAAGCGCCTTCTCGACTTCTTCCTTGTCCTTGCCTGTCTGCTTCATTATCATCTTCACGTCTTCGTCGCGCACGGCCTTCGGAGAGCGCTCTTTGGCGTTTCCAGTGATTTGATAGACGTCTCGTCCCTGCATGTCAACTATTACAACTTCAGGCTCGGTGATGACGATTTCTGTTTTGTCCTTCTTCTTGATGATGACCTCTTCTGCATCAACCTGGTCCATCTTGATGTTTAGTTTGTTCATTAGTTTTTGCATCTTCTGCGGATCCATCTTACCAAGGCCGCCCATTCCCAACATATTTTATTGTTGAGTAAAGAAGTATTAATAACATTATGTTCATTGAGATTTTGTTGTTTCTTTTTTTCGGCATGTTGCTAGGCATCATTACCGGACTCGCGCCAGGCATACATCCAAATCTAATCGTTTTGGCGATTCCGTCGCTGTTTGTTTTCATTCCCGAGCCGATTTTGTTTTTAGTTTTTGTTGTGTCAATGGCAGTAACTAACAGTATTGTGGATTTCATACCATCAATACTACTGGGCGCGCCTGATGCAGACACCGCGCTCAGTGCGCTGCCCGGGCACAGGCTCTTGCTGCAAGGACAAGGTTATCACGCAATCAGGCTCACGACATTCGGCTGTTTGGCGTCAGTCGCCTTTGTTATTATTTTGTCTCCGTTGCTGGTTTTGTTTATTCCAATTATATACGCGACGATAAAGCCAGTCATGGCATATGCATTGATTTCCATGCTTGCATTTTTGGTGTACAAGGAACGTAATCGTTTAGACGCGTTGATGTTCATCCTAATTGCGGGATTGTTGGGCTTGATGAGCATGCAGATTCCGTTGTCCAGCGACTTGATTTTGTTTCCATTGCTCACTGGCTTGTTCGGTTTTTCCCTGTTATTGGAGCAGCTCAGTCAAAAGAGCTCAATGCCGGCACAGGATTTCAGCGAGAAAATCATTCCATTGAAAATAAAGTTATCTTCAATAAAAGGCACGCTTGCTGGTTTGGTAAGTGGATTATTGCCAGGCGTTGGCCCAAGCCAGGCGGTTATGTTCACAGGCGAAACCGACGGTGAATCGTTTTTAGTCCGCCTCGGAGCCATTTCAACAGCAAACATCCTGCTTTCGTTCCTGGCATTATGGCTTATAAGCCAGCCACGCTCCGGAGTCGCAGTAGCAGTAGGCCAGCTCATGAACATCAACACCAATGAATTCATACTCATCCTGGTGCTAGCACTCGTTTCGTCGTCGTTAGCAGCAATATTCTGCCTGAAATCAGCAAAAGCATTCATGAAAGGCATGCAAAAAATAAACTACAGCAAACTCAGCGCCTTGATACTATTATTCCTTAACATCATAGTTCTGCTGATAACCGGAATTTATGGTCTCATGCTCGCATGGACCGCGGCAATGCTCGGCCTGGCATGCCATCACCATGGACTGCGCCGCTCCCTGCTCATGGCTTCGCTGATACTACCGACAATTTTGTTCTATTTCGGCTTCTAGCCGGGCATAATTATCTTTTTATACCTTAAAATGCATCATAATACAGTTTTAAGCGCATTTTAGGCGGTTTCCGCTAGCGCTTTTTAAAAGGGCTAGGAGGTGTGGACATGGCAGAAATGCTTGTTGTAAAGAGCAAACTAAAGGCACTTGTTAAGAAGAAAAAGATGGCAATGGGTTCTGACGCAGTAGTCGAGCTGAGCAAAATGGTCGAACTCAAGCTTAACCGTGCAGCCGAGCGCGCAAAAGCAAACCGCAGAAACACTATCAAAGCCAGGGATATATAATCGTTTGATTTGATAGTAAGAATTCGCTTGGAGTAGTTCTTTTTTCACTGTTTTTTCCTTATTTTTCATTTTTTCTATATTTGATTAGCAATGTCAAACGAATGTCTGTTTTGCATGTTTTTCTTCATTTCCAGCTGGAAATTACCAGATGTGAACATCAAAATTCGTTCATTTTTGTTTCACGGACATTCATTTTCACTGATTTTACCCGAAGTTTGATTTGTGAATACAAATGAACTACATTTTTAATCAAGCGTTCTTCACGCCCGAGTGAACGTGTTCTGTGAATTCATAACCCCCTGATTGCATGTGGAAAAATCAACCCCTACACTTCATTTGGAGGTAAATTTTCCGAGGGGCCAAAAACCCGTTTCTATGAACTTCATTTCCCAAGTTTAGACATTCTGGCAGTCTTCCCGCCATGTGAAAAAAGCAACTCCCCACCGCAGGCGCACGCGCCATTCATAGGAACCCGTGAATACTGCTTTTTGCAGCTTGAGCAAACAAACCCTTCCCAAGTATCAAATGTTTCTTGTTGTTTAAGGCCCTTTAGCACGATTTCGTGCTTGAGATTGCGCCGTTTTCCGCTCATTATGTCCATTATGGACGCCTGCCTGCCAAATCCCAGCAACTCGTTACGATCAATACTGACAGAAGCAAGTATTCGCTCGACAGGCGGTAATAACTGCCTGTCTATGTAGTATCCATCATCAATCTGCAGTTTATGCGCTTTGACATATTCAGGCAGCTCAGCCCTTTTGGACATCATTTCCTCGCCCTTTACAATGACAAAACCAATACGATCGCCTATACCAGCGACAACACCTGTCTTGCGCTCGTTTATCTTCTTGGCAAGCTCTATATGCGGCTGCATGCCCTTGTAATCGCCAAGCGACTTGCTTATACCCTTAACAACAACCAAATCGTTTAAATCCACTTTACCCGTCTTCAGATCATTTATAACGTCTTTCACGCGGTCCATGGCTTTTTGTACATCTCCTTCTTTGAGAACAGTGTTCAATATCTCGTTCAGAGTCCCTGAAACCAATGGACACCAGTCCCTACGCACGGTTTCTATGCCCTTCATGTCTATTTTGTCCTTCCATCCACCGTCCTCAGGCGTGAAAGCCCAGCCCGCATATCTTTTTTTCGTGAGTATCAGGAACGTCCGGTATATTTTTTCAAACTGCAACTCAAGCACGCCAGGTAGTATTTCAGAAATGTACCTGCTTATCTCCTCTCCCAGGCGCCGCGCTTCGTTCAGGTCCTTTATATCCGTTTTAACGAACGCCGAATCCGTATCTGCGTAGATTAATTTTCTATTGAATTTTTCCTCGATTAATTTCTTCGTAGTAAACAAGTTATCCCTGCCGTATCCAGTGATCGCGCCCGCTACCTCCATCATGTACAACCGCGCTTTCACATATCCCGTATATCCGTAGAAAGAATTTAGCAGTATTTTCAATGCGTGTTGTTTTGCATCTAATATCTTTTTTTCTTCTTCTGTCTTTGCGTTTCTCATCGCATCCCTCGCGCTGCTGCGCGCCTTCATAATTTCCTTCAGTATCAAAGGCAGCACGCCCTCATGCACGCCGCTGTCCACAAAATAATCACCCAGTGGTGATTTGTGTTTCTTGTTCTCAGGAAGTTTCGACGAACTTTCAGTAAGCAAGCAATCCGGCGAGAGATTATATGTTATAATGAGACTCGGATACAAACTCTTGAAATCAAGTATAAGCGTGCAGCCATCAGTATGCAATCCTTTTTCAGGCTCGAGTACAACTGCTCCTTTCAATCCTTCTTTCTCACGCTGTTTCATACGTCTTCGCACTTCAAAATCATTTGGTTTTTGCGGCAAAACATAACCCAAATCCCTGAACGCGTGCAAAACACGCATCTCAATACGCATGCTCTGCCCGCCAAGGCTGTCCTGCAACAGCGTGCCGGATACCTTGCTCAGTTCGAAGAATTTGTCAAGCAGTCCCCTTTTCAATAGCAAGTCCAGTGCGAGCGTCGCGTCTTTTTCAGCGTATTTCACCAGTTTTGCCTGCCCGTCTGTAGTGTTCCATAATTTTCCAATTTCCTTATGGTCCACATCTATCTTCTGGTCTCCGAGAAGCTCCCTTGCAACCGTGTTCAGGTCATAGCGCTGCAATCTCACATACACGTCGCGCTTCAATAACTGGAACGAGTCAACAACAGTTCTACCGTGTATGATGCTATCCGCGCTGTTGGGTCCAACAGAACGTGAATAAGAAGTATCAGCAGTCCTGCCAAACAGCGGCGCTACTTTGTAAATTTTCATCCGCTCCAAAATGAACGGTATATCAAATCCATTTATATTGTAGCCCGTGACAATGTCAGGATCGTATTCATGTACGATTTTCAGGAATTCCTCCAGCATTGTTTTTTCGTCCTCAAAACCTTTTGCACCAGTAGTGTGTTTTGTCGAGAGCACGATTGTTTTCTTTCCGTTATATTCTGGATGGAATGCGATGGAAATGATTATCAGACTATCTTTTTTTGGATCCATCTGCCTCGTGAAATCGCCGATAAGCCATTCGCTATCCACGGACATGTATTTTATCGGCGAGTTTTTACCGATATCCTGCGCGGGTTTCACGTCCTTGAACTCGGCCTCGTACGTGTCGCACTTTGATATCTTTGAGAATATTCTGTTCCCTGAAACAGACACCCAGTCCATACCGTGAAGCCCCGCGTCAACCAGGAACCTATATTTGAATAGTATGTCGCTCTCGTATATTTTTTTCACGTATTCAGCAGAACCGTATTTCTCCCTCAGTTCGCGCACGCTCTTAGGAGAAAAACATATGACCTTGACCATTTTTATTTTCTTGTCCGTGTATCCGAGCGGGGAAAATCTTTCCACGATATCCAAGCCTTTTATCCTCTGGTCGTCAGTCATTGCCGAAACTATTTTTGTAGTGTCGCCCTCAACGTAGAAGTATGGATCGAACCCGTTCACTAATACACAAACCGACCTGCCTGTTTCTGTTCGCCCAAATATGCGTACGACCGGACTGTTCGCATTAGTGAAGTAATCACAATCAATAAGCTGGAAAACAACATTAGCCATGGCAACCACTCTAAAAAATACAACACTAATATTTTAATTACAATAAAACCCTCTTATTTCAATTTGTCAATGAAAATCTGGCCGTAATCACGTGTCCCAAGATTGATGATATAAGGCAGGAACTCCGTGAGCGTCGAGCCTGCTGTAACAAGCGTGATACTCTTGTAGTTTTCTACGAATGGTTTCTGCGCTCCTGCATAGAGGATAATATCCGGTATGTCATCTAGTATCAGCGAGTCGTATGGCACGCTTGATTTTCCAATGTAGCGTTTTTTAAGCATTGAAACGTTTGCTTCAGTGCTAAGTAATATTTTCACGCCATTGAGTTCTATGAGACTGGGATTGCCTAGGTCTATCACGTTTTCCATATCAGAATTTCTTGCCGCAGACGGGAACCCGTTGTCAGACGAGACGAGGAATACTGTTTTGCCGGAAATCGGTCGCATGATTCTTTTGAGCATTGCGAAGTCCCCGATCTTCCCGACGATGAATACATATTCTGTGTTAGACTTGCCAAGCCATTGGAACATTTTTTCTATGTCTTTTGTTGGAGCCTCGTCCAGATGCAGGTCGGATATGCAGCATATCCTACCATACCCTAGTGTAGGTTTTCGCAAAGGCATATCCGGTAGTATGATTTGCTTTCCGAATATTATCTTGTTACGAACCACGCCTGAGAATCCAGCAACATCATCAACGCTTATGTTTTCAAGATCCGTCTTTGTTGGATCAAATGAGAGTGTGATAGAACCCGTTATGTCCTCTATTTCAAAGAATCGTCTGCTATTTTTATCGTAAGCATTACGCACAATGCCTATGGTATGGAATTCACCGAAC
>JBDRKV010000057.1:0-4470 GCA_043813745.1 Candidatus Aenigmatarchaeota archaeon
GATAGCAACTTTCCATACATTGAGCCAGAGCTTGCAGAATACATTGCAACGCGGCCGTGGATGAAACTTAATGTCCTTGGCATAGATTCTTTCTCCATTGATCCGCGCGGCAGCAATTCTGAAGCGCACCGCGCTTTGTTGAGCAGGGATATATTGATACTGGAAACTGCTGTCAACCTGAAGGAACTGAAGAATTATACTGGTAGGAAACCATTTGAACTGCACTGCGTGCCTGTAGCGTATCCGGGCGCGGATGCAGGGCAGACGCGCGCTTATGCGAGGTTATGATATGTTTGAAAGACCGATGCTGATTGCGATGGGTTATGAATTAAAAGACAGAACATTTGGAGAAGTAAAAGAATTAATTCCTGGAGAATTATTACAGCGTCTGCAGTATGCAGACCATGCCATTATGTATTCCGGAGCACAGCATAATGGACGTCCTAAAAAACTGAACATGACTTTCCTGCCGAACATACACATACAGCGTGGCTGTGACATTGCACAAACTATATTTGGCTCTACATTCGGACACCATCAAGGCGTTTTGGAATTAACTGATCAAGAAGTATATCAATACTTTGGTTTCGGTGCAATGCTATTTGACTATGACAGTGATGATAAAATCCCGAATGTCGAACTGATAGTTGCACGTCCAGGAGAAAAAATAGTTGTGCCGAGTTTCTGCAACATGACTATGTTCAATCTAGGCGCGATGCCGTTGTTTACAATAGATTTTGCGAATCCGCATTTGAATAGCAGTACCAAAGACCTTCAAAGAGCATCCAAAGCAATGCTACATGCTGAGTACGATGTTGATACAAAGAAGGTTTCTTTCACACTTGACAGAAATTATATAAACAGGGAAGATAGTTTTGGCGTGCATTTAGGCAAAGTACCAGAACCAGCAAGAATAGAGCTTGGACCAGTGCTAGTAGAATCTTTTGGAGATTCTTTGTATGAAATAATGTGTTCAAATGAAGCGAAAGAAAAATTCAGCGAGCTAGGTATTACACTAAAGCCAGCGAGCAGAGTTGTCAGCGTCAATGGCTTAGAAATAGATGGTTCTTTGGATGACCCAACGATGTCCAAGAAATTACATAGAGCATTCAAGTTGGTTTGATGATTATTATGAAAAAAGAAATTGGATATTTCGGCTTGGGTCGCATGGGAAAAGCTATGGTTCAAAATCTCCTGGATCACGGATATCGCGTTGCTGTCAGCAACCGCTCTCCAGCGCCTGTGGATGAAATGAAACAGCAAGGCGCAGTCGGCGTCTATACGCCAGAAGAGCTTGTGCATGAGCTAGAGCGGCCGAGAGCGCTATGGTTGATGGTTGCAGCCGGTGAAGCAGTTGATGATACAATAAAAAAGCTAGAGCCGCATTTATCAGAAGACGACATTTTAATTGACGGTGGAAACTCGCGCTTTAAAGATTCCATAAGGCGTGCTAAATATCTGAAGGATTCCGGCATCCACTTTCTTGACATCGGAACAAGCGGGGGTATTGACGGTGCACGCAATGGCGCATGCCTTATGATAGGCGGAGACAGAAAAGTATATGACTGTTTAGAGGATTTGTTCAAAGATTCGTCTTGTCCCAATGGCTATCTTTATTGTGGTAACAGCGGCTCAGGTCATTTTGTTAAAATGGTACACAACGCAGTGGAGTACGGTATGATGGAATCGATCGCAGAAGGATTCGACTTGCTAAAGAAAGCACCTGATTCATTAGGAAAAATGAATCTGAAAGATATTGCAGAAGTTTGGAATCACGGCAGCGTAGTCCACTCGTGGCTGGTTGAACTGGTAGGCGAGGCATTCGAACGCGACGAAGAGCTGAATCATGTTTCATCCCAGATAGGAGACAATGGTGAAGGTAGATGGGCTGTTGAAACCGCGCTCGAACAAGGTGTAGCAATGCCAATGGTTGCATTAGCTATATGCAATCGTCTCAGATCAAGAAGTGATTTTTCAAACAAGATTGTGTCTGCATTGCGTTACGAGTTCGGCAGGCACAAATGACTTCATGATTTAATGATGCTATTGGTAAATTTCAAGAACTACAGGAATGGTGTAGGAAAAAATGCTATACAGCTTGCGAACGAATTTGACCGCATAGCCAGGAAGCTTAACACCGATATAATCCTGGCAGTCGATGCCGCAAGCATCTATCCTGTTAGTCAAACGGTTTCTATACCGGTCTTTGCGCAGCATGTTGATGGCGTTGGCTTTGGCCCTTATACTGGACATATAATTCCTGAAAGCCTGAAGCACAACGGCGCTTCCGGGACGCTGATGAATCATGCGGAAAAGATCGTGGATGTTTCTCATGTACTAAGCGCGATATCGCGCTGTTCGCCATTGGGACTGAAGAGTGCTGTCTATGTTCATAGCATCAAGTCAGCAAAGCAGGTTGCTTACGCCTCGCCGGACTACATGATATTTGACAGCGTATTTTCAAACCTCGCAAGCAAAACCAAGGCGCAGCTGGTTGGAGAATTCGTTAAAATCGTCAAAGAGGTGAATGCGAAAATAAAATTGTTGTATGAAATGAGGTTCTATGAACTGCAAAACGCTAAGCAACTGATGGACTGCGGCTTGGACGGGCTGTCTGTACCGTTCCTTGCGACAAAGCGCGAACCTGAGAAGATCGTTGAAAGCCTTGGCACGCTGTTCAGTAAATGATTTTAATAGTTTGCATCCAAACTCATTTCATGGGTTTCTTTTCAAAGGTACGCTCGGCGTTCCAGGACAAGCCAAAGAGTATAGAAGTGAAAGTGCTTGACGTGGACAAGGCGGTGGAGTTCCTTAACGAGAAGACGCGCGACAAAGAGCTGGAAATATTGCAGGAAAAGCAGGCCAAGCTTGATGAGCTACCAAAACAGTTGGAACTTTTACGCAAATCATTTGAAACGCTTGGCGGAGCAAACGTGCCAGAGGAGCGCGCAAAAGGCAGCGAGCTTGCCAAGGATTCTTTCGTGAACAAAGCTATGAAATTAATAGACAACATTGATGACAAAAAAGACATTGATAATGTAAAATCTTTATTGAATTCTATAAACACTATAACGCCGCGCCAGGCCCTACATATGGAATTCTTCTTCCGCGAGCAGCTCAAGGACATAGGCGGACACGTGAAGGGCATACACGCGCTTATCAATCATATTGAAAGCCTTGAATCCACAGGACTGGTCAAGGAACGCAAGGATATTGAGAATATCGGTCACCAGCTGAGAAGCGTCAAGAATGATATTGAGAATAATGATAAAAAAATCCAAACATTAATGACCAACAAAAATGAATGGATTACCGAGAAAAAGCAAAAACTGGACCTGCTGAGCGATATCAGCGTTAATGGCATTGATTCAGTAAAGCAGGAGCTATCGGAGTTGCGCAAGGAGCGTGATTCCATGCACCAACATATTGATTCCATGCTTGGGCCTGCAGAGCGCGTGCTGAAAAAATACATCTACCAGCTCAATGAAAACAACGAGCCTGTTTCCGAGCTATTGGAGCTCTATACGAAGGCTCCGCCGCATGTCACATTCATGCAGGACGAAACAAATGAACTAGAAACATTCCTGAAAAACAGCATTAACGTCGGTGACATGGACCAGAAACAGCTGGATAGAATAAAAGATATAATAAGCAGGATGGACGAGCTCGCAGCTACTAGGAAAAAGATAAGCAAAACCGTGGCCGCGGTCCATGCCAAGGAAAAAGAACTCCAGGATGTCTGGATGCCCAAGCAGAAGGAGCGTGAGAAGATAAAACGGGAAATAGACGACATGGATGAAAATATATCATCCATAGAACGCCAGCTTGTCGATGTGCAACAGGACACGAAATTGAAAGAAGCGAAAATACCACAGCTCAAGGACGAGCTGTCGCAACTGATTACGAAGGCCACTGGCACGGATGTTGAAGTGAACTGATTCAATTACAGAACAACGTTCCACAACGCTTAAAATCAGGCTCTATAATATGTTAATTCTCGCCGAACCTATACACTGAAATCTCTATGTTACAATATAACTACTGTGTAGTAACAAAGTTTAAAAGGTGGCCCGGTGTATAGATAAGCTATAAATAGATAAAATCAGGGGTGTAAACATGAAAAAGTCTACTAGGCATACTAGTCGAAAAAACGGAAAACATTTGCATAGAGCAAGCAATGCGAAAAAGCTCAGAGAAAACGATTTAGGCATTATTCGGTGCTCTAGCTGCAAGGATGGGCGTATCATACGCGCCAGAGGGCTTGTTTTCTGCGGTTTCTGCGGCAAAGAATACGTCGAATAAGTAGTTTATTTATTCAAATATCTGAAAACGTTCACATTTCATTGAAAAGACGGAAGGCTTTTCATGTATCAAAGACAAAAGTCTTTTGAATATAAATATTAGAACACCCCCACATTTAAGCAAACATTAAAATGATAAGTGACGACATAAATAATTACATGAAAGCCA
>JBDRKV010000058.1:0-2708 GCA_043813745.1 Candidatus Aenigmatarchaeota archaeon
CCTGGGATATTCGCCCAAAGCTTTTTTTATTGCTTTCTTAAGCGGGTCTAAATCAGAGCACTTCACAACAAATGCGTCTGCAGCCCAAGACATAAAAATATCTCTGTAAGACGAATATGCTGAGTGCAGTATGAAAGGTATCTTTTCATATCCTTTTGTTCCTACTATTTTACCAGCAGCCTCTAAGCCGTCCATAGCCGCGCCATGTATCACAATATCGAATACCAGCAAATCCGGCTTTCTTCCGTCTGCTGGATTTAATGCCATGTGAACAGCAGATCGTCCATCCATTGCAACCACAACATCATATCCTTCGCTCGTTAATTCCATTTCATACAACATTGCCGAATGTTTGTCGTCTTCTAGAAGAAGTATCCTAGGTTTAACAACATTATCGCTGTCCATTTTATAAATAAAAATACTAATTCTTTTAAACTAATTCTTTGTCTCCCATTTCTTCGCTTTAAAAATTATCCGCATTAAAACATTATTGCGAAGTGATTTTAATGCCAAGCAGAAAAAAAACAGTCGTTGCAGTCATTCCTGCATACAACGAGGAGTTGACAATAACCGGTATAATCGACAAGGCCGAAAGATACGTGGATAGGATTATAGTCATAGACGACGCTTCTACAGACGACACATACAAGCTCGCAAAGCGCGAAAACGTTGTCATGATTCATCATCCGATAAATATGGGTCTTGGCGTTTCATTGAGAGACGGTTTCAAAAAAGCGTTGGAGATGAAATCCGATATAATATTAACAATCGATTCCGACGGCCAGCATGATCCGGCAGATATACCAAAATTCATTGAAAAAATCAACGAGGGCTATGACTTTGTCCTGGGCCGACGCGAGCTGTACAAATACCCGCTATTGAAAAAGGTCGGAAATTTCTTCTTGAACTTTGCGACGAATTTCGTAGCCGGCACGACATTGGACGACACAGAAGGCGGATTCCGCGCATTTTCCCGTTTAGGCTTGGAAAAACTCGTGCTCAAAGCCGACAGATATCAGATAGCAACAGAAATAATATTCGAGGTCGGCCGCAACCGCCTCAAGGCATGCAACGTGCCAGCGAGCTCGCCCCTGTACGTCAAGGGAGTGGGCGTGATGGACGGCGTACGTAACTTTACGTTCCTTATGCACCGCAGAGAGCGTCATTGGTGGGACTATCTGAACGACGTTAGGTACGTTTTACGAAAGTATATCTGATTTATCCTAAGCGATTAATTTTAAGCAAGTCATAGTCCAGTCAAGAGAAGTTCATTTCAATAAAAATCTTCTTCCAGCCTATCATCGCATTACTTAAGAAATCGGTTAAACAAGAAGCCGCATAACTACAACCAGCGCACCGAGCATAATACCGAAACCAACAACCCATTCTGGTTTGAGCTGTATGCCCTGTGATTCCTCATCAAAATACCTTATCAGCCCTGCCTGTGCCATGGGCATCTGCGCCTTTTCTTTTGCCATTTCAAACACCTTTATTAGGATTGAAAATCCAGTGAGCTTTGCTCAGCTGCGGATATTATTTCATCCCACCGTTATAATTATATTTCACTTCCTCAATCATTTAAATGTTTATTATCAGCAGATCCGTTTATTAAGAAGTACATGATATAAAAAAATAGTGACCTGCCATAGTCTGCATTTTGTATGGCTCTCCCGCGCCGTGACGAACCCTCGCGCAAGCGCGGAAAGTTCTAGGCGCGTTCTTAGAAGCCATGCAGTCATTTGTCTGTGCGCGTTCTGGTACGCGGCTAATGAAAAAGTTTAACGCCGTTTCGCAGGATTGCTTGCATGCCCATGATCTGAGGTCGTCTCATCCAAAACCGAGCATCAAGAAGAACCGAAGAACGAAGTTCTTCAAATCCTTTCCGCTCGTTGGTATCGTTTCTGTCCCCGAATTGCGAGTCTCCCCGCATTTAACATGGTTGTCGCAATTACGCGACCGCATGTGCAGAACTTCCTCACGCGCCGAAGGCGCGCGGAGACTGCTGCGCAGGTCACTGTTAAGTTTAGCTAAGTTGCGCTTTTAAGGGTTTTGATTTATATTGTGGAAAATATATTTTTAATTAGATTGATCTGAGAAATTTAAGTTTTCCAATCATATAATACACTATGCCACATAGAATAGAAGTTGCTACTACTATCAAAGACATGCGTGCGTGTGTTCGTGCACAGCAATTAAACAAAGCCGGCTTTCCTGTCAATGATGTCAAACTCGTTGACGTATACACTATTGATACAGCACTGGATGAAAACCTGCCTGAAGTTGCTTCTATGCTCGTAAACCCAGTAACGCAGAAGGCGTTTATTGACCGCCCGGTTTTTCCAGAAGAATTTGATTACGCAATTGAAGTTGGATTCATGCCGGGCGTGACAGACAACGTAGGAAAAACCGTAAGAAGCGAGATAGAAGATCTTACTGGTACAAAACTAGATGGCCAAGCAGTATACACGTCACAAGTCATGTTCGTATCAGGTAATAATATAACCAGAGACGTTGCAAGAAAAATAGGCGAGTCCTTCGCAAACACAGTGATACAGCATATTAGCGTAAAAGACCGAAATGAGTACAAACGCGACAACGGCATGGGCTTGGTCATTCCAAGAGTCAAATTGCAAGAACCAACGCCAGCAGACTATGTCGACATACTTGGGGCAACCGACGAGGAATTATCAATAATAGGAAAAAAGGGC
>JBDRKV010000059.1:0-6808 GCA_043813745.1 Candidatus Aenigmatarchaeota archaeon
TCCCTGGCACGTTTTCAGTGCCAGAACGCAATCCAAATTCGTGCCCGCCGCCGTGTATGAGTGGCTCTATAGCAATGTTTCGCGATTTGTACAGACACCCAACGCCCTTTGGCCCGTATATCTTGTGACCAGACGCAGAAAGCAGGTCGATATTCATTTTCTTGACGTCTATTGGTATTTTTCCGAACGATTGTACAGCATCTGTATGGAATATTACGCCGTGTTTGTGGCATATCTTTCCAATTTTAGCAATATTCTGTATCGTTCCTATCTCGTTGTTTGCGTGTATTATCGTGACTAAAATTGTTTTCGGCGTTATTGCTTTTTCCAGCTCTTTAAAATCAATGAAACCGTCTTTATCAACATTCAGGTACGTCACGCTAAATCCATTCTTTTCCAAGTGCTTGCATGCACTTAGCACAGCATGGTGCTCTATCTTAGAAGTTATGATATGGTTGCCTTTTTCTTTCATAACCGCAGCAGCACCGATTATTGCCATGTTGTCGCTCTCAGTGCCGCCTGACGTGAAGATTATTTCATCTGTTTCCGCGTTTATCAGCGACACAACTTGCGCGCGAGCGCGCTCTATTGCGTTCCTAGATTCCTGGCCAAAACCATGCAACGAAGATGCGTTCCCGTATTTATAAGAAAAATATGGATTCATTTCAGCAAGCACTCGCTTGTCTAACGGAGTCGTGGCAGCGTGGTCCATATAGATGCGCTTTTCATACATTTGCTTCATTGAAACAATCACCTACAGATATCACAGTTGACAATGTCTATACCAAGCTCTTTATGCAAGGAGCACAAACTCATCGAAGAACGCAGCTCTTTGCACAACTGGCATGTATTATCCATGTATCCATGCACATCGCCATGCGCTGACAAAGCATCCGCTATCTTACGTATTTTTGCAAGCGCCTTCTTGTCAAACTTGAAATAGTTTCCGCGCTTCTTTTGCATGTACTGTGTGACAGCTGCGTCTGTTATGCAAAGAAGCTTGGCGACTTTCGTCTGCTTAATGCCTTTAACAGTCACCAGATAGCTCACGATCTCGCGGCGCATTGACGGCAAAACAAATTGCATTATTACTTCACAGGGCAGTTTAACAACCATACTCAACACCAGATTTATTTAACTATTGTTAAATATTTAAAGCTTTTGGAACACAGTTCCATTAATAAAAATAATAAAAGAAATAGCACGTTTACTTAGATTTCTTCTTTTTCTTGGAACTGCAACAACAACAACATCCCATTGAAATCACCAACTATAATTTAAAACAGCAACTTAAAAAGATAATGGAACGAAATACCATAATAAAGCGGGGTGGAGCAGCCTGGAGTGCTCGTCGGGCCCATAACCCGAAGGTCGTAAGTTCAAATCTTACCCCCGCTATATTATTTTTTATAAACAGAGTTTATCACGATTTCTATGGTTGAAAAATCTTTATATTCACATTAAATGAATATTAGTATGTGGTAGTGTGATTAGACCTATAGTTGCTGAGTGTGTTGGATTGTGGCTAGCTGAAGGTAATAATAAATGTGATAACGAGATTACTTTTACAAACAATAACTATATCCTAGTCTTACATTTCTACAAAACTATGAAAAGTATTTTTGCTAAAGGTAATTTCAGACTTTATATATACTCACCGAGTAAAAAACCTGAAATCAAGATACCGCTAAAAATTAAAATAATAAAATATTATGTCGATAAACGAGCCAGAAAACCTTATTTTATAATTAGATTAGCAGGTAAAGACTTTCACAGCGAATGGAAAAAAATAGTAGCTAAAGTTGAAAAAGATGAAAGCCTCTATAGATATATTTTAAGAGGTTTTTTCGCAGGAGAAGGGAATGTAAAATTTGGTAAAAATAGTGTTAGAGTGATAAGAATCGCTCAAAAAAGACAGCTTCCTGTAATAGATAGCATTCTCTCATATTACAAAATTGATTATAGATTTAATTCAAAAGGACGAACCTATGAAATATGGGGTAGGAAAAACTGGGAAATAATGGCTAAAATTAAAATGGCAGACTTGCACTCCGATAAAAAAGAGAAATTTTGGAGAGCTCTAAATGATTTTAAAGAATGGCATTATTCAAACAATTTCCTAAAAAACAACGTATTAACGCAGTTAGAAAAACCTTTAACCGCACGTGAATTATCAAAAATATTTAATCGTACTTTTTCTAGGTTACAGGACGTATTAATAGACCTCAAAAAAGAAGATAAAATAGAAAACTATAGAATAGGGAGCGTTGACTATTGGATAAGAAAAGATAGAAACAATGTTATTATTTCAAAAAGAAAAAAACTGATATTGGAATTTATTAAAAACCCTAAAACTACTAAAGAAGTCTCGCGAGAATTTGATGTGTGTTGGAAATCTGCCTTTCGAAGATTAAGCGAATTGAAGAGATTAAAACTAGTTACACAGAATATTGATAAAAGATGGGTAAAAATTAAAACAGATAGAGAGGTGATGGCCATTTGAAAATATTAGGGATCGATGAGGCCGGTAAAAATTAATCATGTTTTGATTAATTGCCGTTAGGCCCTGTCGTCGGCCCATTAATCATCTGCGGCTACATGATTGACTCTAAAAAGCGCAACAAGCTAAAAGATTTAGGCGTAAAAGACAGCAAATTGCTGACGCCTTCCTTCCGCGAGCGCATTGCGCCAAAACTGCGCGAGCTTGCAGACGATCATATAACACTGAAGCTCGATGCGCACGAAATCGACAGTCTTCGCACAACGAGCAACCTGAATGTCATAGAAATGACGCGCATGCAAAGCATAATAAACGCGATGAAGCCGGACAAGGTAATCGTGGATGCTTTCGAACAAAACACAAAACGCTTCAAGGAAAAGTTGATGGCAGGCCTGGACAAGCAGCTGAATATAAAAGTGGTCTGCGAGAACTTTGCGGACAAGAACCATATAGAAGTAAGCGCTGCGTCGGTATTAGCCAAAGTCTGCCGAGACAAACATATAGAAAAACTGCGCAAAAAGCATGGATTCCAGGGATCCGGCTACCCGTCTGATCCGGCTACAATCGCTTTTTTAAGAGCTTGGATAAAGAAAAATAATAGCTTCCCTAAGTTTGTGCGCAAGTCTTGGATAACCGCACGGGTATTAGTGGAAGAGAAGGAACAAACTAAGTTAAACAGATTTAATATGGTCTAGACTGATTTCATCAGAAATCAGGGTAGTGGAGGAGAAGCAGCAGACGAATTTAAGCAAGTTCAGTGGGATGAAATAAATGGACGAAAACGAAAAGCATGAAAAACCCGATGAGGAAAAGCACGAAGAGAAAGAGGAAATCATAGAAGACGTCGCATTTGGAAAGCAAAGGAATGTCACGTTAATGTTCGCAGCAGTAGGCGCGATTATCGGTTACATCTCGTTCCTGATAAACCAGCCGATTTACTCTCTCGCGTTTGCCGTGGTGATTTACATAGTAATGCAAATATATGTCAAGAAGCTGATGAAGCTGAAGGCTGGAAAGGGCTTCTGGGTCAGCAATGGTATTCTTATTTATTTCCTGGTATGGTTGATAGTGTGGACCATATTTTATAACATGAGTCTCACTGCTTCGATTACAGGATAGCTCTATAGTAAATTAAAGTTTTGAAGTAAGGAGACACATGGCTGGCAGAAGTTTCTGAAAACTTTCTAATGAAGACTTCTTCAATTCCTATATCGCCTTACTTAGAAAGCAATTAGGAAGATATAAATCGGATCAAACCTAAAGAGGAAATTAGTATGATACGCACGCATTATTCTAGGGACATTACACCAGAACTTGACAAGAAAGAGGTAGTCGTAGCCGGCTGGCTGCGTAATGTCCGTGACATGGGCAGGATAAAGTTCCTTATAGTGAACGACCGCTACGGACAGATACAGGTCACGATAAAAACCGAGGATCTGTTAGAAAAGGCCAAGCGGTTTGAAAAAGAAAGCGTTCTGTATATCAAGGGGATTGTTCATAAAAGCGAGAAAGCGCCTGCTGGCTGGGAAATCGTACCGAAAGATATAGAATTATTGAGTCCAGCCAAGTCGCCGTTGCCTCTTCCGGTCGACGAGAAAAGCAATGCAGAACTTGAGACGCGTTTAAACGCCAGGTTTCTTGATTTGCGCAAGCCAAGCGTTGCCGCAATATTCAAAATCCGCTCAAAAATGCTGGAATCTGGCCGCGAATATTTTGCAAAAAACGACTTTTTGGAAATTCACACTCCGCGCATCATAGCGTCATCTAGCGAAGGTGGTACAGAATTATTTCCAATATCCTATTTTGAGAAAGAAGCCTTCTTGGCACAAAGCCCGCAGCTCTACAAGCAGATGATGATGGCCACAGGCCTGGACAAGGTGTTTGAAATAGCCACGTACTTCCGCGCAGAAGAGCACCGCACCATATGGCATTTGAATGAAATCACGGCGTTCGATGCAGAGCTCGCATTCATAGAAAACGAAGAAGACGTGATAAGCATGCTAGAAGGCCTGGTAAAGCATATATTGTCCGTGGTAGAGAAAGATTGTAAAATCGAGTTGGGGCTGCTTGGCAAAAAGA
This sequence comes from Candidatus Aenigmatarchaeota archaeon, assembly GCA_043813745.1. Lineage (GTDB taxonomy): Archaea > Aenigmatarchaeota > Aenigmatarchaeia > GW2011-AR5. Next base: position 4,580 of record JBDRKV010000059.1, read on the forward strand.
TAAGCGTGCCGAAAAAATCATTCCCACGCCTGACATATACAGAATGCCTGAAAATGCTCGACGAAGCAGACGTGCATATACCGTGGGGCGAAGACCTTGATACGCGCGCTGAGAAGGCGCTCGGAGAAATTATGAAAAAGAAAGGCTATGATTTTTATTTCATAACCAAATACCCGACGAATGCCCGCGCATTCTATTCAATGCCCGAGCCAGGCAATGATAAGGTCTGTCGCGCTTTCGATCTTGAGATGCACGGCCGGGAGCTCGTGAGCGGCGCGCAAAGAATCCATAATGTGGATATATTGGTCCAGCGCCTGAAAGCCAAGGGCCTCAATCCTAAGAACTTCGAAGCATACTTGCAGGCGTTCCGTTACGGCATGCCACCTCACGGCGGGTTCGGCTTTGGTATAGAACGTTTAGTCATGCTACTTTTGGATTTGCCGAACATACGAGAAGCTGTACTATTTCCGCGCGACAGAACGCGCGTGACGCCTTAGAAAAATCAGGAATAACATATTTCTGGTGCTTCTGGACCAATGCCCACGCTTGGCTCTGGAGAAACATATTTTCTTATGCGAAGGTCATCTATATAGAAATATTTGTTAGCGTGGGAATCGACCACCCCGAATCTGATTCCATTTACAGAAACTGCAGTAGGATCCTTAAAGTCTAGATTGGAATATGGAGTTGAATCCCAGTTGATTGTAAATTTGTGTGAATTGAAATCGGGGATTAGATTCATTGAATACCAGTGGCTAGTAGTATAAGTTCCATAATAATGGTAATCACTGGTATTGGGATTATAATAATAATTGCGGTCTCCATTTGGCCAGGTAATTTCAGAAACTACTGGAGTGTTGTCTTGCAACAAAACATTCTGATGGTGTCCATAATTGCCATAATATTCAAATGCTTCAACAATTATATTGGATGAACTTGGAAAGGATTTTAATGCGCTTACCGAAACCGCGGCTTCTGTTGAATGTATCTGCATGACTTGGCCGCTTCTTCCAGTAGGAGCATTTTGTATTTTGATATCTACTTGAGAAACAGCACTTATAGTCCACCCAGGTGGCGCCTGGCCAACTATTCCGGATTCAAAATCATCATATAATATGAATGTGTTTTGCGCATTGCTTTCAGCGGACGCATCGGAATTGCCGTAGTACATATTAATGGAAGAAGCTGGTGAATTTACTTTCACCCATATAGTTGAAGCCCCGCCAGGATTCCATGTCTCTATCCAGTAATTCAGTTTGGTGCTACCGCTATAGAACCTTATATCACTACCATCTAGCTTTGTTTTGGAATAATCAAAACTACTGGACAAGCCCACTCTAATCTGGTAGTCCGAAATAGTCGTTCCAGGATTGATGGTGATTGCTCTCTCGAAACAAGATGCAGTACAATCATTATCAGTTGCATATGTGCAACCATCAGGACAGCACCCGTCCAAGTTAATGCCAGAGCATGTTATAATGTTCGCATACGTGCAACGCATTGGCGTGTCAGTGCACGAGCGTGTCTTGCATGACTGTTCAGCGCAATCGCTCGCGACCGTGCATTCATCGCAATCATCGTCGCCAGGATAGCTGCATGTAGGAAGGAGGCAGCATCCATCTCCGCTAGTACAGGAAGTTATGTCATCATAAACGCATGTGCCCAATACAGAGCAGGTTTTTGTTTCGCATTGCACATCATCACAATCGACGGCGACGTTACATTGTCTAAGGCTCGTCGTAGTCGTCCCGCCCCTTATTGTTTGCTTGTTGCTCGGCCCGAAAATCTCCACAAAGCTCGTGTCAGAAATAGCTTGCTCGAGCACGAGCGTGCCAATCTGATTTGACTCAAGCGTGAACGGCTGGGTTATACCCACTGGGTTGCTATCAACGTAAACAGAAAGTTCGCTCGAAGAAAGCGGTTTAGAACCTGTGTGACGTATGTAAATCTGATCCCCGTACGCGCCTTCTATGCGAAAAGACTTTGTCATCGCGCCTACCTGCGTGCTTGTCGCATTCTTCGTCTCATCGCCTAATGTTCCAAATATGTCTGTGAACCAGGAAAACGCGAGCCCGACTATGGCTATTGTTATCAATAGTAGAAGTATTACCGAGATTACAGGTGTAATGGCTTTATGCATAAATAAATAATCCGATTCGCCTATATATAATCAACTGATAGCTATGCCTTCCATTATAATCGGTAGGGACGAAGAGGACGCAAAGAAGT
>JBDRKV010000060.1:0-4555 GCA_043813745.1 Candidatus Aenigmatarchaeota archaeon
TACTATTGAAAATAATTCTTTCATATCTAATTCAGCTGCAATCTTTATTCAAGGCAGTCTTAACAATACGATAATCGGTAATAGTATAAATTCAAGCTCTAATTATGGAATTGAAATGAGATCAGGTTCTAATAACACTAATATTACTAATAATAGAATAAACTCTAATACTTATGGTGTATATGTTTTTTCTTCTTCAAACAGCACAATTACATCTAATGTATTTGAAAAAAATACATATATTTTTTTCTTAGAGGATTATAGTAATATTTTTCGTTCGAATTTGTTTATTAATAATTTACAAGAACTTTCGATATTAAATACCTCTCAACAAGGAACCGCTAATTCACTAGTAGAAGTAAACTTCACAATGAATTATTACAACGGTACAGAATGCGATTCATGCGATGCTAATTTGAGCTTATATCCTAATAATATTAATCTTGATTATTCCACAATAGGTCAAAATGTAACTGGGAATTTTACACCAGACCACGTCGGCTTATATTCTATTAAATTGAATGTGACTGATACAGAGGGCAATACTGAAATAAGAAAATATACATATTTACTAAATTCTAGTGCCAATGATACAATATCTTACTATTTCCGTTCATCGGTTCCTTCCCATGGACAACCAAAATCATATCCAGTATATGAGGATGCTGGTTCTTTATTGAAAACAGCCCCCACATTGAATGAATCTAGAATCTGTGGTACCTGGGTTCAATTTACTATGGACGATTTACCAAATTACTTGTTCGGGATTTATAATGGTATCAATGTATCTGTTTGGCATGGCTTAGGATCGGATGGATATATAGGTGTTCAGAGATATTCTAACTATTCTTCGCATATGGATTTCAAAAACACATCTGTTTCCACGTCTTACGCTGAAATACTAAGCAGTTTTAATTTTTCTTTAAGCTGGCCAAATGATTATTTTTGGCAATGGTATTTTCTGGGAGTTAAACTTACTGGAACTGGTCCATACATTAACTCTACCTTAACTGCTCCATCGTACGCAAATATTACATACGAGTACACGGACACCCCGGCCATAAAGACGCTCAACAACACTGATATAGATGTCTTAGCAGCGTACATGGACAACCGCAACGCGGTCAATGCCACTGTCATTCTGGACGGCATCGGGCATACAAACTTGACGCTGGAGATGCCTAATGCGACTAAACGCTATAGGGTGCGCATGGACGGCGTGGACTGCACGCTTAATGCGAACTGCACAATGATTTACCAGCAGAACGGAGAAATAGCTTTAGACTTGCAGCTGGGCTGACACTAATTCCCACCTTGGCTTTTTAAGATTTAATCCCCCATATCTGTCTATAATTTCAGGTGATTTTTTTTGAAATACTCTAGGATGTTCTTGCTTGGATTCGTTGGAGTGATTATATTAACAACTATGGCTTCATACGCGAATGCTGTGCATACCATAGAGATCATTGCAGAGGAGAACACGCCGGACCTGGTTATAGAAAGCATAAGCATTGAACAGGTTACCGTGGGCAATGCCAGGACGCCTGCTTACAGGTATACGGTATATGTGAAAAACGTTGGAACTACTGATGCTGCGCGCTCAAGGCTGCGCATGAACATTTCTCCAAAGCAGCCGCAGGCCATCAATGACGGGGCATTTTATATCTGTTATGGCGGGTCAAACGCGCCAATACCGATGAACGATCTCGTTGCAGGAGATGTTTTACATCCTGGAGAGCATGAGAGATATACTGATTATTTCAACCCGGCGTATGCCGGCAGCGTAACGATAACAGCGACTGCTGATTATTATGGCGCAGTTGACGAACTGGATGAAGGAAACAACGCGCTTTCACAAACGTTTAGCGTGGATAAGCTTGTGGATACTGATGTCTGTCCTGCGCCGCCTGTGTCAGACAAGATTATGGACATATGGATGTGGACGAACGGAACCAAAGCACTGCAAACCACGCCACCAGAATATGAAGAACATCCAATGGCAACAGCTACGACAAAAATCTATGTAAACGACGCACTGGGCAAGCAGGGACTGGATAATAAGTTTCAGGAGAGCGGACTCTATTCTCTGGTCAGAACTAACTCCATTGGATACAAGTACAATGTCACGTTCTCGTCTTCGTTCTATATACCATCATATCCTGACTCGCATAACTACAGGTTTTCATGCCCGCAGATTGCGTCCAAATTAAACCCTAGCCTGCTCATAGACGCGTGCCGGATACCAGATAAAGACAGGCTGGAAATAACAACCCCGTATGACAGTTTATACCAGACAGTGTTCAAATTCGACGAGTCGATGGACAGGTCTGAAATACTTGGCGGAACGTTTCATTTGTTTGGAAGGAATTACACAGTCATGCCGGATACGAACTTTGCTGACGTGCCATACAAGCTGGCTCTGATGAGGCACTTGGACACGGCGACAATGAAAGAAGGCGAGACGGTAACAGTGAAAGCAATAGACGGAAGTGCGGTCTATGTCAAATTAAACAGCGTTCTAAGTACAAAAGACGTCTTTGTGACCACGGGTTCTGGTTCGGGTACAGTGTCCCTGAATCAGGTTGGTTACGTGGGCAACACATACATATACGTCGATGACATAACATACTACGGCGACGGCGACGCACGCAACAGGGCCATACTTTCTATTGGAGACAAGATGATTGTACTGGAAGACGAGAAAAAGGCACGTGTGACCATGAGCCGCTGGAGCCCGGCATTTACTGAGATAGACGGCACGAATGTTTCGTTATATGTTAACAGCAACAAGTTCCTATGGGCATTCATATTCACGGAATTGCCTGAAACAAACAGCAAACTAACGTACACAGCAGCCCGCTGGCACCTGCCAGATGGCCATATTGACAGATTTACTGACCCGGTATGGGAGACATTCGGTCTGGAGTTCAAGTCCATATCTGGGACTACGGTTACAACAATACCGTCATCCACAACTACGGTTGAAACTACCATTGCAACTACCACAAGTACTGAAACAACCATATCTGCGCCAGGTAGTGCAGCCGGCCCAGGCCGTTTTCTAATAACCACGCCTTCAACGCCTGCCAATACAAATCCTGTGACAAGCATACCTGCAACGACGACGCCTGCGATAACCTCATTAATTGTGAATAATTTGCCTTCAGTAAAACTCAATTACGCTTCTGCTGGCGCGACCGTAACTACGATACAATCAGCCATCACGTCGCTTGTTTCAGGCAATGTATTCAATAGCCAGATACTCTATATGTGGCTGTCAGAATTCTTGAAGATCTTTTTGGCTAACTTCTAATAAGACTTTAATATTCCTCGTTCTTATGAAATACGTATGATAAACGAAGCGATAATATTGTGCGGCGGGCAAGGCACCCGCTTGAGGCCGCTGACGAATGATAATCCAAAGGCGCTCATAGAGGTCGGCGGAAAACCGATGCTGCAGTGGCAGCTGGAGTGGCTCAAAAAAAATGGCGTAAAGAAAATCGTGCTCGCGTGCGGATACATGTCTGACAAGATAAGCGAGTACATGGAAAACTCGGGCGTGGAATTCAAGATAGCTGAAGAAAACGAGCCATTAGGCACTGGCGGCGCGATAAGGAACGCGCTGCAGTTTGTTGACGGAGAGCGCTTCATTGTAGCGAACGTGGACGATATAAACGACCTTAATGTTTCCAAAGCAGCAGCTGTTGGCGAGAATGTGATATGCCTGGCGCACCCGAAGCTGCCGTTTGGCGCGGTGATGTTTGACTGGAACAACATCGTGAAAGACTTTGTGGAAAAGCCAACGTTACGCGATATATGGGTCAACATGGGCGTAAGCGTGCTTGCTAAAAAGGATTTGCTGCCGCTGCTCGCCGAGAAGTGCAGCCTGGAAATGGATGCATTTCCTAAGCTCGTCGAGGCACGCAAATTGAAATCGTATATGCATAATGGATTCTGGCATACGATAAATGCGGTGAAGGACATTGATGATTTCAAGAAGCCGTGGTAGATTTCTGGGTTTGTTTCTACTTGTTAGTGAGTACGGTTAAATACTTTTTCCTAATTTTTAATTTAGAAAATTTTTGACTTATTATCAGTCGGATATTAAAAGTTTCGTGCATATTGAAAGTGTAAACAATCGTCCTTAAGATTTAGTCGGTGTGGTAATGGGAAAAATAATAGGCGATAGAAATTACGCGGCAGCTATCTTTTTCATACTACTGATAGTTTTCAGCTACAGCATGTACTCTTCCACTTCGACTGTTGAGCGTTCTCTGGAGCTATATGCTGACGATACAGGGACGACTATATCAGAGGGCATCCCCACAACAATATTAGAGGAATTGACAACAAGCCTGCTGGAAACGACGACTACAGAAGAAACGACAACCAGCGTTGACGAGACTACAATTGAAACGACAGTCGAGGAAACCACGAGCACGCTTGAAGAAACGACGAGTTCTATTGAAACAACGACAACTGAAGAAGAGACGACAAGTTCTATTGATGAAACGACCACTACTGATGAAACAACGAGCACGGTTGAAACGACGAG
>JBDRKV010000061.1:0-4387 GCA_043813745.1 Candidatus Aenigmatarchaeota archaeon
TCATAGGATTATCTTATTTGCATCTATATAGTTTGTAGTCGTGCTCATAGCCGGTTGCGAAACCAAGCCTGTTATTACTTCTAGTGGTGGCGTTGTGATAAAGGATTTCTCAGTAGAGCCCACGCGGATAGACGAGAACGACCAGGTTTCTTTTAGGCTTGACGTGGAGAATGTCGGCACCACGACCGCCACGTGCCTGCGCGCGGACCTGCTCGGTATTGATGGTTGGCGTGGCTCAGGAACAACGCTCAGTTTCAACATGGAAGGATTTTACGGCGAGTGGGATATATCAGAAGGGGAATTCAGGATTTTCAAGAACTTCAAGCTTGATTTTTGCAAGATACCATGGCTCAATGAAGTTCCTGGTGTATGCAATCTTGCTCCTATAACTGTTAACTTGGATTGTGATACTGCGCGCCAGAGAGGCGAGAAGTGCGACATAGATATCATATGGGGAGATTATGTTGACAAGATAGCATGCAATGAAAACACGTTGCATCCGTTCCTGTCCAAGTGGGGCACGGATTCCCTGTCTCCGGTCATCCGTGCAAGCGATGGTCGCGGAGCGCAGTCAGGCGGATTCAAGAGCGCGGAATGGGTTGTTAGGCCGCCAGTGGATCTGCCAGAGGGCACCAGGGTTCCTTATGACATAACAACCAGAATCACTTACATCTACAAAACAACCGGCGTCATAAATATACCAGCTTTAAGCGAGGACGAGTATGATAGGCGCTATACCCGAGGCGTCACAATATCAGACCCAGTATTGGAAGACCACAGCGATTCGCCTGTAATACTTTCAATGACGCGCGGCAATTCTCCTATAATAGTCAAAGTGCCTGACTGGAGGGACGGCGGCAGCAGCGTCCAGCACGAGACCTACAGGTTTATTGTCAGAAATGTCGGTGACGGATTTCCTATTACAGGAAACGAGAACGGTCTCATGGTGGGTCAGTTGAAGCTGGCCGGCACAGGCGTTGAATTCGAGGATTGCTTGGGCGTCAGTGGTGGCAGGGATATCCTCATAGACGGCTCAAAAGCTGACATGATTAAGCTTAACATGCAGAGCGGCAGCCGCGAGTTTGAATGCGGTATACGCGTCAATGTGCCTGCATGGGACGCCATACCAATAGGAACAGTGTCATTGACATACGACCTGCGTTATGAATACTATACAACTAAAAAATTACGCGTGACAATTGAAGGCCGCTAGAAATCCAGCAGTGATTTCTCTTTTTTAACAAAAGTTTTTTGTTTCATATCCTTGTCATCTGAGATTAGTTTTCCATACACGCCGTCATAACCAGGAATGATTTTCAGCTTTCCGTTGCGCATCTTCATTATTAGATCAGCAACCTTTCCATCAACGTTGCGCAAATCTTTCTCTTCAACATTCATCAGGATATCCAGTTCGTTGCCCAGTTTCATAAATTGTTCATTCATTCCATAAACCTTTTTAGTTGACAATCCTGAATTCAACACAGCAGCGATTATTTCCTGCAACGGTAATAACGATTTGAATGGAATGGAGTCTTTCGGCTTGTATCCAAACGGACGGTCAGCAAGTTCTTCAACACGGCTCATCACGCCTATGGTTAATGGGCGTTTGCATACAGGGCAGATGTTTTTATGCTTCCTGCTTTCCTCAGGCGTCATATGCACTCCGCAGTTTCTGTGCCCGTCCTCATGATACTTACCGTATGCCGGATTGGTTTCAATTGTATAAAGAAAGTTTTTTCTTGCGCGTATAGCATCAATGATATTTTTATACGAAAAATTTTTCATCTCTATGACAATCGCTTCGCGCCCGATGCGCCACGTGTAAGGCGAGTGCGCATCTGAGAACGACGTCAATGTTAAGCCGTCTAGTTGAGATAGCATCCGGTTCATCGCAGGATCGCTGGACATCCCAGTTTCTATCGAGTGTATGTATTTGGACGTGTCCTTGAAGCAGTCCTGCAGTGAATTAAAACCAGACATTGAGCCGAACAGCGAGAACCAGGGCGTCCAGACATGCGCAGGTATTATCTCTATATCTTTACTGATATGCATAAGCGCGTCTACAATTTCTATGCACGAGCGAGCAAAAATCGGCCTGCCATCATAGTCAAGTCGTCCGATTTTTCCCAGGAAATCCTTTATCTGCCCGGCGACTTCGAAGTTTGGTGCAAGTATTACAATATGCACGCGCCTGCCGTTCTTCTTGTCTAACTCAGATTTTTGTGAGTATATCAATGATATCTCTGCTGTAGGGACAAAGTAAACACCGTCATAAGAATAAACGCCATCATCCTCGCTAAGCGTTTTCTTCAACTCATCAAACCATTTCGGGTGCGTGAAGTCTCCCGTGCCGAGGGCCTGCAGCCCCTTTTCCCTGGCGCCGCGCGCCAGCGAGCTTATCTCCATGTTTGGGCTTGTTGCCCGCGAGTAATGCGAGTGTATGTGCAGATCAGCTATTATTTCCATTTTTAATCCTTAAGCACCAAATCTATTAAATGCTTCTCTCGTCATCTGAAATCCGCGAGCTTGTCAATCAAGGCAAATTAGTCCAAGACATGCTTGATGAGAGCGTTCAGATACAGCAAGCCGGCGTGGACCTGACAGCAGCAAAAGTCTTTACGTTCGTAGGCGAAGGCGTTTTGGATTTTAGCAATGAAAAACGCAAGCTTCCGCAATACAAGGAGATACCAAGCCAGAAGAGTCAAGGAGACGTTGTTTGGAGATTAGAGCCCGGCACGTATCACATTGCATTCAATGAAAAGATTATCCTGCCGAATAATATCGCTGCATTGCTTGTGCCGCGCTCGTCAGCGCTTGTTTGCGGCATTGTGCAGCACAGCGCTTTATGGGACCCCGGCTATGAAGGCCGTTCTTTCTTCCACGTGGATGTCTCACGCAACGTCGTCATCCACAAAAACGCCAGATTGGCGCAAATAATCTTCTTCCGCGTCGGAGAGGGAGCAACATCCTATAACGGACGCTACAAAAACGAGGATATTCTGCAGAAAAATCGCTCTGAGCAGTAGTAAGAACTATATATTCTCGCTATGACTAGATTATTGTAACGTAAAGGTAATTGCATGGGCGGAAATGTTCCAGTAAAACCTCACGGTCTACCTTATTCTTTCCAGATGTTATTTTCTAACGTAATCCCAAAGCTACCAGAATTCAAAAAAGGCAGTTTAGGGCACCGTTTGGACGAGCTATATTCTGCTGGTGAAGTTGTAAGAGTGTCGGATGGATGGCACTATTATCCGGTTGGCGAGCAGCCTAACGAGTTTGTTGTTGCATATAATACACTAAATAGGAAAGATGTTGTGAGGATAACCGCAGACACCATGGATCAATTTCAGACAAGAGAAGAGTACGAAGCCCATTTAGCCGAGCGCGATGTAGTCGAACAGGAACTGGCCACATCCAGGCAAGAGCTAGCATGTGTCTGAATTCTTTAACCTTTCGCGTGATAATTAATCATGCTCCTGCAAACAGACGATGGCACAAAGCTCAATGTCAAGGATTGTACACAAACGTTGTCGTCAATGAAAGGACTCATGTTCTCAAGATTACGCGATATTGACGGCGCGCTTGTCAAAGGCAATATCATATGGATGCCATTCTGCAAGCCATTAGACCTGTTTTTTCTGGACAAGGATTTCAATTTTTTAGAAAAGCAGCCAGCAGCGCCGTTGACGCTCAATCCAAAGTCGTGGAAAACCTACTCCTGCAAAGCCGCAAGCTATTGCTTAGAGCTCAGGCCAGGCCTGATTAAAAGCCTTAAAAAGATTAGAGTTGTTTCTAATTAAATGGAAGAGTATTTTGGTATTGGTAATAAGGCGATTCCTATAGCAACGACATTAGCATTAAGCTTATTACTCTCATCTAGCGAAGGTTCCAAAACAAATTATATGCCTGTTGAATTAGGAAAACAAGGAAACGTGCGCACAGAAACTGATACCCGCTATGTGAGTGATTATTTTAAAACAATTAGCAAAGGAATGTCAGATCAAATTGCAACGGCAATGAATACAGCCCAATCATCTGGAAAACTTCTAGATCAACTCAGAATCGTTCCTAGTATAAATGATGCATTGTTAGACTTTAGGCAACGCTCCATGGAATTGGCAGCAGGACCTGTTGGTGAATTAAAAAATGCTGCGGAAGCAGTAGGAAAAGCAGCTGATAATTTAGATGCAGGCGTGAAAGCCCTTGCAACAACCGTCAGTGATGTTAATAAAACTGCTAAGGCTACTGGCAGAATAATCGACCCGGATTACGACCCGAACCCAGATGTCAAGCGCGTGCCGCAAGATTTGAATCGTCCGATTAGAATCATTCGTTTCGATGGTTATAATAATCTCAACAGCGTCATGGAACACGTGCCTGAATT
>JBDRKV010000062.1:0-20238 GCA_043813745.1 Candidatus Aenigmatarchaeota archaeon
CCGAACCAAATAAATGTCAGGTTGTTTTCATGGTTCAGAAAAAATGCTTTATCTGCGGCAAAACCACCGGCAGGCTGAAAGAGATGCACATACCAGGGCTGTACAAGGTTTTTGTGTGCCAGAACTGCAACAGCGAGAAAAAATGAACTTGTTTTATCCGCAGGCATTGACACCCATTTGATAGCACTTTGCAAGCGCGCCCTGCGTGGAATTCGTTTCTATATTAAACGGCACAACGCAAAACCTCGGCCAGTAATACTTTGGAACCTGGTTATAATACGGATATTTCACATTCATCTGCTTTATGCTTTCTGTCATGGTAATTATTGTTTTTGATTGGTTCACATCCAGCTTCACGGTTTCCGGTGTAATCTGTCCAATATAAACCAGCTTGCAATCAGCCGACGGCGCGGTTTCATTGCATATAGTCGAAATTTCATAAGTCAGTCGCGTATATATTGTGTGATCATTCTCCATGTTTGCTGTTGTATAATTTATTTCAATGAACTCACCAGCACGCTTGCATGACCACTGCGCTAATAACACTTTGTCGCCGCAATCATCCTTGCAGTTGACCACGTCCTCAACGCCATCGCACACGCCATTGCCGCATGTGTAATCAACGCAGCGCTTTTTTATGCAGTTGCCCGCGCAGCATTCTGCGTTGGACAGGCATGGAACGCCTATTTCATCGCATAAAGCAACAGTAGTCGTTGTGTTTCCTGGAGATATCCAGATGAATCCTGCACTGGCTATTATCAGCACAGCAACCAGGAACAACAAGACAAGCACAATGTCGGATTTCATGGATTTCACTTATTTGTTATGAGAATCATTGTTTAAATTCCTTGCGTTTTGTCGCACATTGTAGAATATTAGTGCGATATTATAAGCACAGCACGTGGGGGTCCTGACACAAACCCCAAAAAACGCCCCAAACACAAGGTTTAAATACCTTTTATGGTAATTAGATGTAAATCTGGCGACCAAAGCGGGGAGGTCCACCCAAACCCATCCGAACTTGGAAGTTAAGCTCCCCAGCGATATGGAGAGTACTGCAATAGTGGGAAACCCATGGCGTTGCTGGATATCACGTTTATATAATTCAACAACTCAAGGATTCAAATTAGATGCGCACGCAGGTCGGAGGATATTCAATGGGCTACATTAATCTATACTCTAGAATAAATTTTCTAAAATTTTTCAGATTTTATAAAGAATTACACGATAGTGCAAAACAATGCTTACTCGTGAGTATAGATGCCTCGGTAGTGTAGAGGCCTAGCATGTAGCCCTGTCAAATTAAGGTTTTAGGAAAACCTTAAGCAAAAACAAGCAATGCTATTGCATCGCAGAACGGCTACGACTCGGGTTCAAATCCCGACCGGGGCGCTATGCGGATTTGAACCCTCGGGTTCATCCGCAGCAGAGCAGCCTCGACTCGCTGGGAACTTGAAGACCTTTGGTCTTCATAGTAATCCCGACCGGGGCGCTGAAGGCATGGTGAAAGCGCCACGATAAGGACTTAAACAAGGTTCATCAGGCGCTTGGGCCAATGGGCCCGTAGCTCAGCCTGGTATCTTGATGGATGTCAAGAACGTGAGTCCATCAGGACAAGAAAGAGCACCGGCCTTTTAAGCCGAGCGTCGCGGGTTCGAATCCCGTCGGGCCCATAAAACATAAGCAGGATTTAGGAGAGGTCAGGGCAGAAAATTCGGATTGAAAAACAAATTCCCGAAGCAAAGCTTCGGAGAGTTCTTTCATCCTATTTTCTGAAGGTGATGAATATGGCAGAAAATGAAGAAAAACAAATCGATATCTTCCAGAACATATTGGTTCCAAAGCACGAGATAATGTCTGCAAAAGAAAAACAGGAACTAATTGAAAAGTTCAACATAGGTCTTGAGCAGCTGCCGAGGATATCGAAAAAAGACCCGGCAGTTATTATCATAGGCGCGAAGTCAGGCGACGTGATAAGGATTACGCGCGACAGCGACGTTGCTGGAGAATCATTATATTACAGATTAGTCAAGTGAAATCAAATAATATGGTCTATGCTAAATGGAATCAGGGTAGTGATGTTATGCCAGACAGCCAAAGATACCAGCAGCTATTGAGGGCATTCGGAAAAGACATTACTTTTGTGAATCACCAGCTGGCTTCTTTCAATGATTTCGTGGACAACAGAATACAGCAGATAATAGACGAGATCGGCGAAATAGAGCTGGAAACCCCAGAAACAGCGGAGTTCAAGATCCGTTTAGGCAAAATCAGGATTCCAAAACCGTGCGTGAAAGAAGCAGACGGCGCAACGCGCGAACTCACGCCAGCAGAAGCACGCATACGAGATTTGACATACGCGTCCCCACTTTTTGTCGAGATGATACCAATAGTTAATGGCATTGAACAGGACTCGCAGGAAGTCAAGATAGGCGAACTGCCGATGATGATAAAGAGCAACCTGTGCGCGTTGAAAGGACTCAATCACAACGAATTGATTGAAGCGGGCGAGGACCCGACAGACCCGGGCGGCTATTTCGTGATAAACGGCACAGAGCGCGTAATCATAATGGTCGAAGAAGTCCTAACAGACAGGCCTGTTGTGGAGCTCAAGGGCGACGCGCAGGTCGCGCGCATAAACAGCGAACGCAAGGGATATGTGCAACGCCACATGGTGGAAAGGAAGAAAGGCATAATCATGATTTCCTTCGCGAATCTCAAGAAGCTGCCTATCGTCATACTTTTACGCGCGCTTGGTTTGAAGACCGACAAGGAACTGATAGAGACCATAACAAAGGAAGACCGCGAAATGGAAGAGGTATATTTCAATCTGTATGAATTTGACGTCGAGACCGTCGCGCAGGCAAGAGAGTATATAGGAGAAAAGCTCGGCATAACGCAGAAAGAGTACCGTATGAAGCGCGTTGACGACATCCTTGACAAGTATCTACTGCCTCATCTGGGTCAGGAGAAGGAAAATCGGAACGAAAAGGCATTGTACATAGCAAAGATTGTCAAGAAACTTATCCACCTTGGCCTGAACAAGATAGAAGAGCAGGACATAGACCATTATGCAAACAAACGATTGAAGCTGAACGGGGACTTCCTGGAAATATTGTTGCGTTCGGTGCTGCTTGGAAAATATGGGCTGATGTCTAGGATTGTCTATCGCTATCAGAAGCTTGCAAAGAAAGGAAAGATACCGACCATATCATCCATAGTTGAAAGTGACTACTTGTCAAAAAGAATCATATCGCACATGGCAACCGGACACTGGGTCGGAGGCCGCACTGGTGTGTGCCAAAGACTCGAGCGAAACAATCACGTCAGGGCTGTGTCGCATTTGAGGAACATAATTTCTCCACTATCTTCTGCGCAGGAACATTTCGAAGCGCGCGCTCTACATGCAACGCACTGGGGAAGATTGTGCGCAGAGCAGACGCCAGAAGGCGTGAACATAGGCCTGAGAAAATATCTCGCGACCACGGCTATCATATCAACGCAAGCGCCTGAAAAAGACCTGAAGGTCATAGCTGACTTCGCCAAGAAAGAAGAGGAAGGCAATTACGCGATATTCCTGGATGGCAGGGTCATAAAGTCTATCAAGAAGCCGGAGCATTTCGTGAATGAGATAAAGCACAAGCGAAGGATGGGGCTGATAGACCCGATGATAAGCATTGCGCAGGTGGATGTGCTGGAAGAAGTCCACATTAATACGGACGCAGGCAGGCTTGAGCGCCCTGTGATTGTTGTGGAGAATGGCAAGCCCTTAATGAATGAAAAGCATATTGAAAAGGTCAAGAACAACGAGCTGGGCTGGAATGATCTGATAAAGCAGGGCATACTAGAATACCTTGATGCAGAAGAAGAGGAAGACGCACTGATAGCTATGGACGAAGAAAACATCGTGCAAGAAACCACGCACATGGAAATAAATCCCGCAGTAATCATCGGCATTGCAGCAAGTTTCGTTCCATTTCCTGAGCACAACCGAGGAGACCGCGTAAACTTCGGTGCAAAGATGTCCGGCCAGTCATTGGGTATATATGGAACAAACTTTTTGTCGCGCATGGATACGAGAAGCAACATATTAGCATATCCACAAAAGCCTCTCATAGACACCATCGTCAGCCAAGAATTGAAATTCGACCAGCATCCGCAGGGCCAGAATCTGGTAATTGCGATAATGTGCTACAAGGGCTACAACATGGAAGACAGTATTATATTAAACCAGGGTAGTGTTGACCGCGGGCTTGGTCGTTCATTCTTTTTCAGAACGTACGTGACAGAAGAGCAGAAATATTGGGGCATAGAAAAGGACGAAATAAAAATACCGGATAAGAGCGTTTCAGGTTATCGCACAGAAGAGGCTTACATCAATCTTGCAGAGGACGGTATAATCAACCGGGAAACCGTGGTAAATTCCGGCGACGTGCTCGTAGGAAAGATAAGCCCGCTGCGGTTCTTCGGACCCATGGAAAATTTCATGATGGAATCCGAGAATCGCCGCGAAACAAGCGAAGTAATACGCCACGGCGAAGAAGGAACAGTTGATAATGTTATTTTGACCCAATCGTCAGACGGAAACAAGCTCGTTAAGATATTCGTGCGCAGCGAGCGCGTACCAGAAATAGGCGACAAGTTCGCTTCGCGGCACGGGCAGAAGGGCGTTGTTGCATTGCTTGTGCCAGAAGAAGACATACCTTTCACAGAAGACGGCACAAGGCCTGACGTGATAATAAACACGCACGCAATACCAAGCAGAATGACCATAGGACAACTCATGGAAATAATTGCATCAAAGATGTCCGCATTATCTGGAAAATACATTGACGGTACGGTGTTCAATCATTATTCTGAAGGGGAGTTGCGTTCGATGCTGAAAAGCTGCGGCTTCAGGGATGATGGAAAGGAAACCATGTATGACGGCATCACAGGCAAGAAGCTGGAAGCGCAGATACTCATTGGTCCATGTTATTACCAGAAGCTGCATCACATGGTTGCTGACAAGATACATTCGCGCGCGCGCGGCCCTGTCGCGCTGCTGACAAAGCAGCCTACAGCAGGAAAGGCAAAACAAGGCGGGCTGCGCCTGGGAGAAATGGAAAAAGATTGCCTGATAGGGCATGGCGCTGCATTGTTGCTGAAGGAACGTTTTTCATCAGACATATACGAAATGCCGATATGCCGGAAGTGTGGTCTCCTAGCAATACACGACCGTGCCAAGGGACGCACGTATTGTCCTGTCTGCAAAAAGAGCAAGATAGTCATGGAAAAAATGTCATACGCATTCAAGCTCATGCTGGATGAACTGAAGGCAATGGCAATGTATCCAAAATTGAATGTGAAGGATGAAATGTTGTAATGAAGAAATATTAGGAGAAATATTATGATAAGTTCAATTGATTTTAAGTTCTTCTCACCGAAGATGATAAAGGATATATCAGCCGTAAAAATAGACAAGCCAGAACTATACGATCCTGACGGCTATCCTATAGACGGCGGACTGGCAGACATGCACCTAGGCGTTGTAGATCCAGGACTCAGATGCCGCGTGTGCGCCGGCACCATTGGTCAGTGCCTCGGTCATTTTGGTTATCTTGAACTGACAAAGCCGATAATCCACCCCTTGTACGGGAAAAAGATTTACATGATCTTGAAGGTAGTGTGCACCGAATGCTCTAAGCTCATGGTATCTCCGGATGATTTGAAAAAGAAGAAGGACCCGTTGCTACATGCTTACAAGAATATTCCGAGCAAGTGCCCGCACTGCGGCGCGAAGCGGAAGACGATAACCTTCTCAAAGCCCACCACGTTCAGGGAAGGTAAAGAGGAATTAACGAGCGAAGAAGTCCGCCGCAGGTTGGAATTAATCAGCGACGATGACGTGAAATCAATGGGCATAAACGGCGGCAGGCCAGAATGGTTCGTGCTCACGATACTACCAGTCCCGCCTGTGACAATGCGGCCGTCCATAACATTGGAAACAGGATCACGAAGCGAAGACGACCTCACGCACAAGCTTGTAGATGTCGTGCGCATAAACGAACGCTTGCGCAAGAATCTAGAACTAGGCGCTCCGGAATTTATAATAAAGGACATATGGGAATTGCTTCAATATCACGTTTCGACGTTGATAGACAACGACATATCAACATTGCCTCCTGCGCGTCACAGAAGCGGCCGCGCATTGAAGACGGTCATACAGAGACTCGGAAAAAAAGATGGCAGGTTCCGCGGAAACCTTACAGGAAAGCGCGTGAACTTTTCTGCGCGCACGGTCATATCCCCTGACCCACGGCTCTCGATAAACGAAGTCGGCGTACCAAGAGAAATAGCGATGGAACTCACTATTCCTGTGAGGGCGACAAAAGGCAACATAGAATATTTGCGTTCATTGATAGACATCGGCTCGAAGAAGCATCCGGGCGCGAATTACATAATCAGGACAGACGGCATCAAGAAAAAGATCACAGATGAGAACAAGGAGGACATAAAAAAGGAGCTTGCCGAGGGATACGTTGTCGAGAGGCATCTGCAGGACAAGGACATAGCCCTGTTCAACAGGCAGCCTTCCTTGCACAGGATGTCTATAATGGCGCACGAAGTGCGCGTCCTTGAGCATAAGACGTTCCGCATGAACTTATGTGTCACTGTTCCTTACAACGCAGACTTCGACGGAGATGAAATGAATCTGCATATACCGCAGACCGAGGAGGCGCAGACTGAAGCCAAGATGCTCATGCGCGTGCAGGATCAGGTACGTTCGCCCAGGTATGGCCTGCCGATAATAACATGCAAGGACGACCACATAACAGGATGCTATCTGCTAACGAAAAAGGATACACACCTAAAGAAAAGGGAAGTCGCCGAGCTCTTGATGTCTATTGGAATAGAAGATATGGACCTCAAGGAAGAGTATACAGGCAAGGAAGTATTTTCATTGCTGCTCCCTGATGATTTCAACATAAAGTTCAAGTCAGCGACATGTATTGGTTGCGAGAACTGCAATAAGGAGAACTGCCCCCACGATGCATATGTCGTGATAGAGAATGGAAAATTGAAATCCGGAGTCATAGACGAAGAAGCAATAGGCGAGACAAGGGGCAAGATAATAAACAAAATAGACCGCATCTACCCGTCGGATGTTATCAGAAAATTCCTTGACAACGTCTCCATGCTTGCGCTTGAAGTGATATCAAAACATGGATTCAGCATTTCAATAGACGACGAGGACATCAGCGAGAAGAGCAAGAAGAAAATTAATCATATTCTGGACAAGATCACGCAGGAGTCAGAAGAACTCATCAAGCAATACAATAAAGGCAGGCTGCCTGCCATATCCGGTATGACATCTGCTGAAACGCTTGAAAACATGATGTTGCAACTTGCAGGCGACGCAGTCAAATCCGCGGGCTCTGCCGTGCGCGAAGGCGTACCATTCAATTCAGCAGTCGTTATGGCGAGAACAGGAGCAAAAGGCAGTTTCGTAAATATATCGCAGATATCAGCGTTCATCGGCCAGGAATCCATAGAAGGCAAGCGCATACATCGTGGATACACAAGCAGGACGCTCTCACATTTCAAGCCCAACGACATGAGCATCTATGCGCATGGCTTTGTCAGGAATGGATACAAGGCCGGGCTGACGCCTATAGAATTTTTCTTCGATGCAATGAACAGCCGCGAGAACCTCATGGACAAGTCACTGCACACGAGGCATAGTGGTTACATGGAGCGTCGCCTCATCAACGCAATGCAGGACCTGCGCGTTGAAAAAGACATGACCGTGCGCGACGGCAGGGGGCACATCATACAGTTCATTGCCGGCGAAGACGGTATTGACCCGATGAAATCCGATGGTGGGAAAGTAAACATAAGCGATATAATGGAATAAGGTGATTATGATGGAAATAATAATTTCAAAAAAAATCTCGGAGGCGTTTGACAAGTTTTGCGAAGAGAACAAAATAAAAGACAAGGAGAAAAAACTAGAAAAGCTCAAGCAGATAATTAGGAAAACGTCCTACGAGCCGGGCGAGGCGATAGGTGTTATCGCGGCCCAGTCTATAAGCGAACCCGCTACACAGATGACCATGCGAAGTTATACGCTTGCCTCCCAGTCAGACCGCTTGAGCAAGGTTACGCAGGGACTTCCGCGCCTGATAGAAATATTCGATGCTAGGAAGACCTTCGAGAAAAACATGCTAATTCATTTGAAGGATAGTCACAACAATAAGGAAAGCGCGGCCAAGATAGCGTCGCGGATACAGAGTCTCAACGTCGTTGACCTTGCTGAGAGCAGCGACATAAATATCGTAAGCATGCAGATTGAGCTGGATTTCACTAACAAGAAAGACAGGGATGATGCGAAGGAAGTACTGGTAAAACCTATAAAGAACGTGGAGTTTTCATTAAAGGAAAATAAGCTTATCATAAAGCCGGAAGACGAATCAATAGAAAACCTAAGAAAGGTAATGAAGAAGGTGCTTTCGTATCATGTCCGCGGCGTAAAAGACGTAAACGACGTTATTGTTGTCAAGGAAGGCGGCGACTGGATTATACAAACAAGCGGCTCTGACCTCAAGGCGGTTTTAGAAATGGACGGTATTGACACCAAGAGAACGATATGCAACGATATATTCCAAACTGCCGAAGTTCTTGGTATAGAAGCAGCAAGGAACCTCATCATTCGCGAAAGTAACAAGACGCTGCGCGAGCAGGGCCTTGAAGTTGATGCGCGCCATCTCATAGTTCTCGCAGACACGATGACTGTCGGCGGCACGCCAAAAGCAATCGGCAGGTATGGCCTTTCCGGGGAAAAAGGCAGCGTATTAGCAAGGGCGAATTTCGAGGAAACCAAGAAGCATCTTGTTAACGCGACATTCTCTGGTGAGAGAGACAAGCTTGAAAGCGTTGTTGAGAATGTAATGATCGGCCAGGTTGCTCCTGTCGGTACTGGCCTGGTTGACCTGGGCATAGACAAGGAAAAAATGAAAGCCGGCATAAAGAAGAAGCATGATTAATTAATAGGAAATCTTCAAAGGCTGAAAGCCTTTGAGATGTTGAAGGGGCTTCGCTCCTTCGCACATGGATGAGAAATAATATGGTAGTGTCTTATATGAAAATTGAAGAAAAAGTTTCCAAACTTCCGCAAGGAAAGCCAGTAATAGGTATGCGTGAAATAGTGAAAAGTATAAATTCTAATGGCGTAAATGTAGTATTCATTGCATCCAACTGCCCTGAGGAAATGGTCAATGCAATAAAGAGTAAGAAGGTAAAGATAAAATTGTTTGACGGAGACCAGAAAAAACTAGGCACGAGCGCCGGAAAGCCGTTTCCTATTTCAATGGTTGGATTCAATGAAGAAAAATAATAACGCTTGTTTATGGTGCTATCTTAGATGAAACTGAAACTATCAATGCAGGATTTAGAAAAAATGAATCTGTTCAGCAAATTAACACGCTGCAATGTTGTTGATTTTCTGGAGAACGACGAACTGTTCTTCATCGTTGACAAAGGTCAGTACGGGCTGGCGGTCGGTAAGAACGGCGCCACTATAAAGCACGTGGAGGACGTGTTCAAGAAGCCCATAAGGTTGTTTGAGTCCTCGGATGATTTGAAGGAATTCGCGCAAAACATGATACCGGAAGCGGAAAACATCCGCGTGCACGATAAGACCGTGATATTTGAGGTCAAGACAAAGGACCGTGCAAAGGTCATAGGTCGTGGAGGCAGAAATATAGATATTGTCAAGAAATTTTTGCAGAGGCGTTTTGGCATAGAAGACGCCAAAGTAAAATGAGTCTTCTAATTTAATATTTAAATCTTACATATTAGTTAATTACTAAAACCCGAATACGAAAGGAACCATAAGGAAAGTAAAGTAGTATAAAGTAGTAATAATATGGTCTAGACTGATTTCGAAGAAATCAGGGTAGGTGCTTATATGACAGGTGAATTTGCAGTAAGAAAATTGAGGAAAAACAGGAAAAGGCAATTATGGAAGAAGGCGAAATATCGCAGTCGCGTGCTTCGCCTAAGAGAAAAGCTTGACCCGCTGGGCGGCTCGCCGCAGGCAAGCGGAATCGTGCTCGAGAAGAGAATGATAGGCCAGAAGCAGCCGCATTCTGGATTGATAAAATGTGTGCGTGTTCGCCTGATAAAGAATAACAAAGAGGTCACCGCATTCGTGCCAAGAACAGGTGCAATAAACCAGATTGCAGAGCACGACAAGGTCGTGATAGAGGGCCTGGGCGGAAGTCAGGGCGGTCCCACAGGAAGCATTGCAGGAGTCAAGTATCGCGTTTGCAAGGTCAATGATGTTGCATTGGAGGAATTGCGCACAGGCAGGAAGCAGAAAGCAGCGAGGTAGTGATTTTTATGTCAGATGAAGTTAAAGACGATATCAAGATTTTCGGGAAATGGAGCAACATAGTCGAAGTCAATGACTATGGCCTTAAGCCATATGTGAACCTGAAGCAGCTGATGATACCGCGTAGCGCAGGCGTGCCGCAGAAGCGGCGTTTTCACAAATCCGACATGCACATCGTTGAGCGTCTAGTCCTCCATCTGATGAGACCAGGGCATTCCGGGAAAAAGCACAGGATAACGTCCGGTAGCATAGGCGGTAATTATTCAAAGGTCCTCAAGATCGTGGAGGACTCTTTCAAGATAATTGAGGAAAAGACCAAGGAAAATCCTCTCGCTATTTTTGTAAAGGCCCTGGAGAACGCAGCAGTACGCGAAGAGATTACGTCGTTCCAGATGGGCGGAATGATGGCGCGCTCGGCTGTGGTCACGTCTCCGCAGCGCCGCGTTGACCACGCATTGCGTTTGTTTGCACAAGGCACGTACAAGCGCACATTTGGAAAAAAAACGAGCGCAGCCGAGGCATTATCAACAGAAATAATCGAGGCGTATAACAATACGGACAAATCTCTTGCTGTCTCGGAAAAGTTGCGTTTAGAAAGAGAAGCATCCAGTTCTAGGTAAATGAGGAAAGGGCAATGGCACAGGATAAGATGCAAATCATTAAGGAATTGATGTATAAGCCAGACAAGATTAGGAATATTTCCACAGCCGCTCATATTGACCACGGCAAGACAACTTTTTCAGACAACCTTCTTCTAGGCGCAGGCATGATTTCCGAGGAAACTGCAGGCAAGCAATTATTCATGGACACGGACAAGCAGGAACAGGAACGCGGCATAACAATATGGTCTGCAAACGCGAGCATGATACACAATCTTGACGGAGAAGATTATCTTATAAATCTCATTGACACGCCTGGTCATGTTGATTTTGGCGGCGATGTGACAAGGGCAATGCGCGCCGTAGACGGCGCGATAGTTTTGGCATGCGCGGTAGAAGGAGTCATGCCTCAAACAGAGACTGTCATACGCCAGGCATTGCGCGAGCGCGTCAAGCCTATTTTGTTCATAAACAAGGTCGACCGGTTGATAAAAGAATTGAAGCTTACGCCAGAGGAAATGCAGCAGAGGTTCATGAAAATTATCAAAGACGTCAATACATTGATAATGAAATACGGCGAGGACCAGTTCCATGATAAATGGCTCGTGCGCGTTGAAGACGGCTCGGTTGCTTTTGGTTCTGCATTCAGAAAATGGGCGATATCATTCCCGTTCATGAAAAAACACAACATCTCGTTCAAGGACATCATTGAAAAATGCGAGGCAGACAAGGACGACGAGCTTGCAAAGATGTCACCACTACATAGAGTTATACTGAACATAGTTGTAAAGCACCTACCAAACCCGCTTGAAGCGCAGAAAATAAGAATACCGAAGATATGGACAGGCGACATTGACAGCGAAGTCGGAAAGAGCATGATGGAGATGAACGAGAAAGGTCCTCTTGCTGGGATAGTGACAAAGCTCGTTCCCGACCCGCATGCAGGCATGGTAGCATGCTGTCGATTGTTCTCAGGAACAGCAAAAGCCGGACAAGAGGTCCATCTTGTGGGCCAGCATAAAAACAAGCGCCTGCAACAGGTTACCGTATACAAAGGCTCGCAGCGCATACAAATGGATGAGATACCAGCCGGAAATATTATCGGGCTTGTTGGCATAGAGGAAGCATTCTCCGGCGAAACGTTCTGCGATCCAGGAGTTGAAATACAGCCCTTTGAAGCCATAAAGCATATCTTCCAGCCGGTTGTCATAAAAAGCATAGAGCCGAAAGACCCTGGCGACCTCACTAGATTAATTACATTCCTTAAACAGGTAAACAGGGAAGACCCGACCTTAGAAGTTGACATCAACGAGGAGACAGGCGAGTATCTTGTACACGGCTTAGGGGAATTGCACATCAACGCAAAGATAGAGCGCCGTCTTATAGAAAAAGGCATTGACGTGATAACGTCACCGCCTATCGTGGTTTATCGTGAAACAGTCCAATCAACGTCGCCAGAAGTAGAAGGCAAGTCAAGCAACAAACACAACCGGTTCTATTATACTGTCGAGCCATTGGACAACAACATATTCAAGGCCCTTGCAGACAGTAAAATCATTTTTCATGATGTCAAGAAGGATTTGAAGTCCATCGTCGAGCAAGTGGTTGCGCTTGGAATGAATCGCGACGAGGCAAAGAAGATACGCGATATATACAAAAACAACGTCTTCATCGACTCGACAAAAGGCGTGCAGTACATGCACGAGGTTATAGAAATGCTGATAGAAGCGTTCCGCGATGTGTGCAACAGCGGTCCTTTGGCAAAAGAAGGATGCTCAGGCATGTTAGTGCGCATCATGGACGTAAAACTGCACGAGGATTCCATCCATCGCGGCCCTGCGCAGGTCCTGCCTGCAGTGAGGTTCGCAATAAAGCACGCCATGCTCAAAGCCAGCGCAACTTTGCTGGAGCCAGTGCAGACCATTCGTATAGACGTGCCCGAGGAGCTTATGAGCAATGCCATGTCGCAAGTACAAAATCGCCGCGGCCAAATCATGGATACGCAAATTGAACGTGGTTTAGCAATGTTGACATGCAAACTGCCTGTAGCAGAAATGTTCGGATTCGAAGCAGCGCTCAAGTCCGCCACAGGCGGCAAGGGCTTCTATTCACTGATAGACGTGGAGTTTAGACGTTTACCAAAAGAATTAGAGCAGCAGGCCGTTGCAAAGATACGCCAGCGCAAGGGCCTTCCAGCAACGGTCGGCGTTGAAGAGGAAGAAGTCGAGTAAATCAGTAATGAATATACAAGATAGTAGAAAATTTAGCGCTTCTTCTTTTTTCTAACAACTTTGCGTTTCTTAGGAACTTTTTTCTTTGCCTTTTTGTGCACAGAACACATTTTCCATCTCTTCATCTTCGTCATGTATTTCTTGCTGCAGTGTTTTCTAGTTGCTTTGCATTTTCCCTTCTTTAGTTTCGGACAAACCATTTTTTATTTCTCCTATATATGATGATGCACCGATTTCATCAGAAATCAGGACAGTTCTGGACTCGGTGCAGGAATGCTAGGGGCATTGCGGCAGACTCAGCCATCATACCGATAAGCTTCCTACGAACCGTGTTTCAACATGCTGTGAGGCTTCGAAAGACGAGGTATAGTCCAGTCATCATTCCGAGTCATTAACGCAACAGAGGTACCGCGATTCAACCATTTCCAAGTTAACCGATATATCCTACAGTAATTGTTTGTTTTGGCTTAGTATAAAGTTTTCGTGACTACTTGGTAATAATAAACAACTTAAAAACACTGCCCTGGAAATAAACGTATGAAACTTGGTGTTTTATTTTCCGGAGGCAAGGACTCGTGCTATGCGCTGTATAAAGCAAGCAAAGAGCATGAAATAGCTTGTCTACTGTCGGTCTTTTCAGAAAACCCTGAGAGCTACATGTTTCACACGCCCAATATTAAATCCGTTAGCTTGCAGTCGCAAGCAATGCAAATACCGTTATTGACAAGGACAACAAAGGGTATGAAAGAAGAAGAGCTCGAAGACCTCAAGGCATTGATAACAGAAGCAAAAGATAAATTCAATATTCAAGGCATTGTCACAGGCGCGCTGGCATCAGTCTATCAGTCATCGCGCATAAAGAAAATCTGCGATGAACTAGGCTTAAAATGCATCAATCCGTTATGGGGCATGAGTCAAATTGATTTGCTCAATGATTTGCTTAAAGAAAAGTTTAGCGTCGTGATTACAGCCGTGGCCGCGCCGCCATTAGGCAGGTCATTATTGGGAAAACAAATTGACAACGATATGATAGAGGAATTAACTGAATATGCTAACAAGTACAAAATCAACCCGGCAGGCGAGGGCGGAGAAATTGAGACGTTCGTCACTAGCGCGCCGATGTTCAGTAAAAACATTGTAATCAAGAAATCACGCATTGAGTTCTCTGAAAGCGACCAGAGCGGAGTTTTCATTATCGAAGAAGCGGAATTGCAATGATATATAAATTAAGCGTATTCTAATTATTCATGCGTTCCAGGGTATATTCACAACCGCTATACTATGATATTGCATTTAGTTTTGTTAATCCGAAAAAGCAGGTTGACAATTTTGAAAAATTTATCAGGAAGTTTAGCAAAATAAAGCCTAAGCGCTTTCTAGATATTGCATGCGGTCCGAGTCTGCAATTGATTGAACTTGCAAAGCGCGGCTATAAAACAGCAGGACTGGATATAAGCAAAGAAATGCTGGATTATCTGAAATATAAGGCAAAACAACAAAATGTTAAAATAAATACTATATGTGCCGACCTCCAAGGATTTCATCTTAAGAAAAAAGCAGACTTTGCATTTATTATGATGGGTTCACTGGACGTGGAGTCAGAAAAAAATTTAATGGACCATTTAGATTCTGTATCGTCTTCGCTCAATAAAGGTGGACTTTATCTGATACAAAACATTATGGTAAAACCACCAGGCAAAAACAAGCAGAGCTGGACGATGAAAAGAGACGGAATAAATGTAAAAACAATCTATGACAGCAGTTTTGTTAATAGGAAAAAACAAATCTTTAAAGAAAAGATAATTCTGGAAGTAAATGATAATGGAAAGAAAAAGAAATTTGTTCATGAAAAAAATTTGAAATTCATCCCACCGCGAAAACTCAAAAAACTCATTGAATTGAATGGAAAATTCGAGTTCGTCGGTTGGTGGGTAGGCACATGTAATGAATGGTTTTTGGACAAACCATTAGAGAAAGCAAAGAACAAAGCAGATAACATAGTTCTTTTGAGAAAGAAACAATGAAATATTTATAAAGCCCGCGTCTAATTAATACTATGAAACCCGCTCATGGCATTCTGATAATAACAATCCTGTTCGTGGCCGCAGCAATATCCGGCTGCACGAGCAACCCGTCGGTGTTCCTGGAGTTTGACAAGGACAGGATTGAAATCAAGGACTTTTCCATGTCTAATGAATTTATTACAGCTACTCTCACCAGGCAGGATGACACAAAGACAGACGTTATATTCGTTTTGAAGTTCCCGCAAAACATGTCCAGCGTTTACCCGGTAGACGTTGACGGCAACAAGATATCAGAGCTGGAAACAAAAATCCTCAAGGGCAAGGATGCAAAAGACACGCTGCAGTTCAAAATATTCGGCAGGAACGATGAAGCAGTCGAATCAAAATTCGAGCTCAAAGCCGAGCTCTGGTGGAACACAACAAAGCTGGATGAAAAAGAAATCGAAGTCACAGTTAAGGATTAATAAATCACGGGCATGATTTATTATGAAAAAGATCAACTGGAAAGTATTGATATTGTCATTCATAGCCGTGTTTGTCGTGGCTGCCATAGGCAGCAGCGTTACGACAATCGGCGCATGGTACGAATCCATAAAACCAAGCATAACACCGCCAAATTTCGTGTTTCCAATTGCATGGACAACGCTATTTATCCTTATAGCAATATCGCTTTACTTTGCATGGACTAGCTCAAACAAGAAAGAAAAAAAGAACATAGCCGTCGTATATGGCGCGAACTTTGTCCTGAACATCACATGGAGCGCCCTGTTCTTCTCTTTGCAAAACACCAAGGCCGCGTTCGTTGACATCATTTTCTTATGGTTCTCAATCGTGGCAATGATAATAGTCGCGTGGAAAGCCGACAAACGGGCGTCGTTGATGCTTGTTCCGTATCTGGCATGGGTCAGCTTTGCGACTCTGCTAAATTTCCTGGCTATATAGGCGACCTATAGAATTCCAAAACAGGCTGTGAGTGTACGGTTGCTCTATAAATAACAATCCTTTCTCGTTTATCGCGCTTTGCCCACTCCGTCTCAGAAGGTGTCTCTGGCTGAACGGTCAGGTGAAGCGTCTTGCCACTGCTTCGTCTTGGAGTGAGCGTCAGTAAAGATCTTTTCGGACTGTCCGGGATTTGATAATCCCCATCAAATATATTATCTCTTTTGTAATCAAAAACATCAGCGCCTACTGCACGTCCAATTTTGTCTAGCAAATCTATTATTTTCCAGTCACCTGTTAATAATAAGAAGTCAACATCTTCATAGCTCGGCTCTTTTTTGGTCGTGCTTCCAATGGCATTCATTACAAAGTAGCTCTGGTCACTGTGAGCCCAACAGTCTTGGGTAATCCATTTCAATGAACCCAGCAAAAACGTTTCAACATTTTCTTTATCAGGCGTCCTTAATACGCTGTACCATTCAAGAAATTCATGAAACTCGTCCGTGCTCAAAGACTCTCTAGCAAACGGGAAACTCACTGGAATTATTTGGCTCATAAAACACCATCAATCCAAACCTTTAAATCCTCTATTTTCTAAAATGATTTAAGGTGTGGTAAAAGGGTTAAAAACTTACTCAAACAAGTGTAAGAGTACAAATTAACCGCACAAATAAGTCATCTTAGACTATCGAAATTGGAGGTAAATGATATGGCAGATAAAAAACCCCACTTGAACTTGGTTACTATCGGTCACGTAGACCACGGTAAATCAACATTAGTGGGACGTTTGCTGTTCGACACAGGAGCTATCCGCGAAGAGGAAATGCGAAAGCTGAAGGAGTTAGCCAAAGAGCTCAAGAAGGAGACGTTCGAGTTTGCTTTTGTCATGGACAGGGTAAAGGAAGAGCGCGAAAGAGGCGTTACCATAGACATCATGCACCAGCGATTCGACACGCAGAAGTATTACTTCACAATCATAGACGCTCCGGGTCACAGGGACTTTGTCAAGAACATGATAACAGGTACTAGCCAGGCAGATGCCGCTATACTTGTTGTTTCATGCAAGGACGGCGTGCAGGAACAGACCAAAGAACACGCATACCTTTCAAAGGTCTTGGGCGTAAAGCAGATGATAGTCTGCGTGAACAAGATGGACGAAGTCGGCTACGACGAGGCTAAATACAAGAGCGTTCGCGAGCAGGCAGAGAAGTTGCTGAAGGGTGTCGGCTTTAATGTGGCTGAAATACCATTCATCGCAACATCTGGTTACCTAGGTGACAATATCGCAAAGAAAAGCGACAAGATGGCCTGGTACAAAGGCCCAGTGCTCGTTGAAGCGCTCGACCAGCTCAAGATTCCAGAACAGCCTATCAGCAAGCCCATGCGCGTTCCTATACAAGACGTTTACACAATCACTGGTGTCGGAACCGTTCCAGTCGGGCGTGTTGAAACAGGCATCCTGAAAGTGAATGACAAGGTTGTTTTCATGCCTTCCGGAGTCCCGGGTGAAATAAAATCCATAGAAATGCACCATGAAGAGATTCCAGAAGCGCGTCCTGGAGACAACATCGGTTTCAATATACGCGGCGTCGGCAAGAAGGATGTTAAGCGCGGCGACGTCATGTGCCACCCGGACAACAAGGCCCCGATCGCCAAGGAATTCACAGCACAGATAATCGTGTTGAATCATCCTAGCGTCATTTCAAAGGGTTACACCCCGGTGTTCCACATAAACACGTCGCAGGTCGCATGCACAGTAACCGAAATCGTCAAAAAGCTGGACCCTAAAACAGGCGAAACCAAAGAGGAACATCCTGACTTCATAAAGACAGGAGACGCGGCAATCATAAAGGTCGTTCCGACCAAGCCTGTCGTCATTGAGAAACAAAGCGAGATGCCAGAATTAGCAAGATTCGCTATTCGTGACATGGGTCAGACAGTCGCAGCAGGCGTTTGTATTGAGATTGTAAAGGCGTAAGAAGCCGTTTTTTGGTTTTCTTTTTTAGTAATATTTTTATTGACTAGCTGAAGCTTTCTTTCGTTCAACAATTCCTTTTATCTGCTCGAATATAGTTTCTGAATAAATTAATACATCAAAATGTGGTTTCATTTTATCCAAAACAGACCTGTTAGCACATCTTTCTGACATGTCTCTGAAAACGAGAGAACTATAACCCATTGTTACGCAATCAGGCTGTTCTTGTTTTATTCTATCTACAAGTGAAGAATCTCCGGTCCAATGAATATAGACGAAATCATATTCCTCTCCAGGCATGTATTCAGACGCAGTTTCAACGCCAAGAAACTTAAAATGCCCTTCTGTATTTTCTCGAAATCTTGGTTTTTCCAACACTAATACTTTCATATTTAATCAAAAAATACTTCAAAGTAACCTTTTTTAAACCTCTTGCACGATTAATAAGCTATGTCACAGGTTGCACGAATTCGATTGACAGGCCAGGACCCGAAAAAGCTGGACCAGACCTGCCAGGAGATTAAGGAGATTGCAATGAAGCTCGGTGTCGACGTCAAAGGACCGATTCCTTTGCCGACAAAGCACATACGCATACCAGTGATGAAGACGCCGTGCGGCGACGGTATGCACCGCGGAGGCGGTGGCGGAAACTGGGAACGTTGGGAAATGCGCATACACAAGCGCGTTCTGGACGTGGGCGCGAACACCAGGGTCATGCACCAGATTACCCGTGTGAGAATCCCGCGCGATATTAATATTGAAATCGAATTGACTGATTGATTTTACGTGTTTGTTATGAATGAGCTACAGACATTTGAATTTACAAAGAAAATTTTCAGGGCTATTTCTCCATGGGATATTAAATTACTTGCTTTTCGTTTTTATTCATTCGGAATTAAAAATCCAAGAATATATTATACCTCTAATTGTACAATAGAAGTATCGGCAGAAGACAAACGATTACAATCTTTTATGGAAGCATGCGGATATAAAATA
Organism: Candidatus Aenigmatarchaeota archaeon; assembly: GCA_043813745.1. Lineage (GTDB taxonomy): Archaea > Aenigmatarchaeota > Aenigmatarchaeia > GW2011-AR5. Next base: position 19,140 of record JBDRKV010000062.1, read on the forward strand.
AGTGAATTTTCTAAGGTTACAATATGATTGAACGAACGCTAGTCATAATCAAGCCAGACAGCATTGAACGTCATTTAGAAGATAAGATTATAAAATATTACACAGACGCCGGGCTGAAGATTGCCAAGAAAAAAACAGTCAGTGTCAGCGAAAAACTGATTGAGAAACACTACCCTGACTCCATGGCTTTCGGGCTTGGAGAAAAGTCCAAGAAAGCAGGCACAAAACTGAATTCTGACAAAGAAATCTTTGAAATGGGTAAGAAAGTTTTACAGTGGTTGCGCAAATATTTAATGTCCGGCCCAGTAGTCGCCGTCATCCTGGAAGGCGATGACGCTATCCAACGCGTGCGCAAGATTACAGGCTACACCGACCCTAGCGTCGCGGATAAAGGAACTATTAGAGGAGATTTAGGCAACGACTCCATATTGAGAGCAAACGGCGAGGGCAGGCCTGTCCGCAATCTAATACACGCTTCTGGCACGCCAGAAGAAGCCGAGCAAGAAATCAAATTGTGGTTTCCGGAATTGAAAGCGTAACTCTAAGTAAGATGATGAAAGGAAATTAAAATCTCTTATTATTTTTAAGCATTTATTAATTCTTTTTGTGTGCGAAGAACATCGATTCTTCAACATGAGCATAAGCTGAGCTTATGCTATGCAGCATAACTTTAAGTTATGCTCGCAGCTCAAAGGAAAGCGGATTTCCGAAACTTTGTTTCGGGCGATTCTTTCCTTTGCAGCAACCCAAGGGCCTTTCTGCAACTGAAAGCAAAGCTTTCGTTGAGATCCAGAATAACTTAGTTATTCTCAGATTTCTTTCAAAGAAAAAGGGGCTTATTCATTTATAAACATCCCTTTTAGAATTATTTCTATGTTCCACCCAGGCAAAGTTGTCGAAGTGATATCATCCAAGTCAAAGTCAATTGAAAGCGCGGATGATTCCGTCCAGGCGTTGCTGCATATGTGGGATGGCAATGTATTCACGTTCGCCGTGCACCCGAAGATAGCCGGAAAGATTAAAGCCGAAGACGTGGTTCTTGTTGATTATACGCCGCTGGCTGGCACGCCCGTGCCAAAACATACTGTGGTCAAGATAT
>JBDRKV010000063.1:0-2084 GCA_043813745.1 Candidatus Aenigmatarchaeota archaeon
CTCAGTAACGCGATTAATTCGTTCATATAAGACACCAATCAAATCTGAAAAGGTTTTCTCTGAAAACCTTTTAGATGTGAAACAAGCTTTGCTTGTTTCTACATTATGATAATACAATTATCAGTTTCTTATCATCTTTCATATAATCAATAAGCCTTTGCAATATAAACAACATGCTCCGCATGTTTCCCGCAATAAATACATTCGCCAAACACGCGTTCGCTTTCTCCATATTTCGTGCCGCGGACTTCGCCGCCATTGGTCTTGTCTTTTATCCAGTTCGCGCACTCAGAAGAGCCGCACCAGTTCGCCCTGGCAATGCCGCCCTTTTGCATGAGCGCTTTCAGTTCAGTCATAGTTCGTATATCATGTACGTTTTCCCTCAAAAGTTGTTTGGAACGTTCGTACATGCCTTCCTGTGTTTCGTTGAGCAAGTATATAACTTGCTTCGCATCATCCTCGCTCACATCAATCTTCTTTCCATCCAGCCTGCGCACGCAAACAAACTTGTGCGCGTCAATGTCTTTAGGCCCGATTTCTATGCGAAGCGGAACGCCTTTCAATTCCCACTCATTGAACTTGAACCCGGCCGAATAGTCAGCCCTGTCGTCAACGTGAACACGAGCGTTTAGTTTTTCAAGATTGTGCTTTATCTCGTTCGCCTTGTTGAGAACGTCATTTTCCCTGTTTTTGAACATTATCGGAACGATAACAACCTGTATCGGCGATATCAATGGAGGCAGCATAGCTCCCTTGTCGTCTCCATGATGCATAATGATTGCTCCAAGCTGACGGGTGCTTATGCCCAGGCATGTCTGCCAAACGTGTTGTTTCTTATTGTTTCTGTCTTCAAACATTATCTCAAACGCCTTGGCAAAATTCTGCCCCAGAAAATGCGTGCCAGGCCCCTGCATTACACGGCCGTCCTGAACCAACGTATCATAAGCAACGCTGAATTCCGCGCCAGGAAACGTGTCATGCTTAGGTCTCTTGAGTACAAGCGCAGCCATTGCAAGCGCTTCATAGAGCTTTTTAGCAAAGTTCTGTTCTTCGTCTATCTCCTTGAGTGCGTCCTCACGGTTAGCGTGAGCAGTATGCAGTTCCATCCATAAGAACTCTCTATCTCGTACGAATGGCTTAGTTTCCTTAGTATCCCATCGGACTACGTTGCACCACTGGTTTATCTTCAGCGGCAGGTCCTTGTGCGAGCGTATCCATAAAGAATACATGTAGTACATGATTGTCTCGCTCGTCGGGCGTATGATATAAGGCTCCTCGAATTTGGTCTTACCAACATGCGTGGCCATTACTGCTTCTGCTTCAAACCCTTCGAAATGCTCTTTTTCCTTTTCAATGAACGATTCCGGAATAAGCAATGGAAAACAAGCATTCCTCACGCCCCTGGCTTTCATCTCTATGTCAAGCAATTCCTGTATTTTTTCCCATAACGCATAGCCCCATGGCATGATTACGTCCATGCCTTTTGTCGGCGTGCGCTGGTCCTTGAACCCGCCCTTACGAACAACTTCAAGGTACCACTTACTGAAGTCATCCTTCCTCGTCACGCTCAAGCCAAGTTCTTCAGACACGTCAAAATACACCTAGTAAATAAGTTATTGCGCTATGTTTTAATATTTGTAAATTTGGAGTAAGGATTGAAAAGAGAACATGAAGCTTAAGCAAAGCAGTTTGGAGAGAAACCTTCTAACCAGCCCAATATTTACTTGCTTAAAATTTTTGACTTCGTAAGCTAAATATTTAAAACAAAGATAAAAGAAGAAATAAAAATCACTAAACGCGCCTGACATTATCAGCTGCCACTTCTTTTCCAACAGTGCCGCTCGCATCCGCATTTGGTTCTATTTTGTATGCGTTTGCATTGCTGAGCTTGGTCACAATCATGTCAAATACAAATGACGTTGTTTCACCATTCTTTATTTCAAAGTCCTTGGTCATGCTCAGCTTGTTGTTCGAAGTCTGGACGTTTGCCAAAATGCTTCCGATTTTACCAGATATCCTTGCTACGGTCATTTCTATTTTTGTATAACTACCTTCATCCAGATCTGTTACAAGTATAGGCAACG
>JBDRKV010000064.1:0-4889 GCA_043813745.1 Candidatus Aenigmatarchaeota archaeon
TCAGGATTGTCGGCCCGGGCATTGACCAGTTTATTCCAGCCCAATCGCCGGAGATAACAATCACGACAACTTCAATACAAGACACCAGCACTGTCACTACAAGCAGCATTACCACAACCACAGTCCAGCCAGGCCAGCCAAATCCAATGATGCTGTTCCACCTGGATGAAAGCACAAGCCCGTTTGCAGACAGCATTGGAAATGCCGAAGGCATTTGCACAGACGCTTGCCCTTCAACAACAGCCGGCGTGCTCAATGGTGCGCTGAGCTTTGATAATTCTATTGTAACAATCAACCAAAACTCGCTCATATCAGAAGTCGGCAGCATAGAGTTATGGCTGAAGACATATGATGCATCCCGCATGCAGATTGTTTTCTATACTGGCTGCAATGATGCCAGCGCAGGCTGGCCAGAAGGACGATGTAAGGGAGATTCCTCCAATGGATTTGGCGGCACGCAGGAATTAGAGATAACAATAGGAAACGGACAGCTGTTATTTTTGTGGGATGACGAGCAGAAAGAGAGTACAAGGATAATGCACGAAATAACAAGCAATACGTGGTATCATGTTGTAGGTGTGTACAAGAACGGAGATTACATGAAATTGTATGTCAACGCAGAACTCGTTGCGCAGAACCTCTCGATACCAATATTTTCCACGACCGCGCAGCCCCTGCCGGCATTCTCTGGAACGCACTGGTATAATATCTCTTTTATTGGTATGCCTCCTTCTGACCCGTCGCGCAATCTGTTCGGCGATATAGACGAATTGCGCATATACAACTACACGCTTACAGACCAGGAAGTCCTGGGCGCCTACAACCAATACACAAGATAGTCGCTTGTTTATAGTTTATACGCTTATTTATATTTTCAAATAGGTAGTATCAGAATGAAAGAAGATTCTAAGACGAAAGAAGATTCCAAAACGAAAAAAGATTCCAAGAAAGATAGCGAAGAAACGAAAATATCCGACCTTAAAATCGGCTCCATGAAAGTGAATCTAACAGCAAACATAGTCAAGATGGATGAGCCGCGCGAAATCACCACCCGCTTAGGCAGGACAATGGTGGCAAACGGCGTGCTCGAGGACAGCACAGACCAGATAAAGCTTGTTCTATGGGGAGACGACACACTAAAGGTTCATGAAGGCGACAGCGTAAAGATAGAGAACGCGTTCGTGCGCGAGTGGAACGGCGAGAAACAGTTATCAATCGGAAAGTACGGTAAAATTAGTAAAGCTACTAAATAATAAATTTAGCATCAGCCTGATATTCTTTTGGATTCCAAGGAGCCTTTTCTTTTAAGAAAAGGCTGCTTAGTATGGAAAGATTAGCAAAGCTACTAAATAGGCTTCTGAATAATGAACTAGTAAAAGTCGTTAAAATAAAATCATTGAAGCGTACAAGGCAATTGATATCAAAATCTCTCCACCCCACACTATTTTGTTCCACTCAAGGATTTTTTTTCCGTCAAGCGGGCCGAACGGTATTAAATTAAAGATGGCAAGCCATGCGTTTATCATAATGCCGTAGTTGGCTATGGTATGCGGAAACCTCGCAAACATGGTAAGGAACAGGAACACGAAAGCCAGTATAATATTAATAGCCGGGCCTGTCGCGGATATGATACCGTGCGCCTTGCGCGTCAACTGCTTTACACCGCCCCATAAATCATGCCGCGGATGGATGTAGACCGCGCCGGGCGCGGCAAACACAAACCCGAACAACGAAAGCATTAGTGCCAAAAACAAGCCCTTAGGCCACATCTTGTATTCTGCAAAGCATCCGTAATGCTTTGCCATGAACCTATGTCCGAGCTCATGGAGTATGAACGACAGCGATACAGTTATTATCGCAAATACAAACAGGAACGGCAACTCTCCTATGCTGCTGATAAGCCCGCCTATTCCGCCATTGAATGCTATTGCAAACGCCAGCGCCAGTAGCAACGCCGATACAATTAGATCACGTATCTCTATTTTCTCCATGATTATCACCTGATAATTAAAACAATATAAACCTATCGGTTGAAATAACTATTGGCTAGGCCGGGTTGCTTGGCGTAACCTGTTACCGCAAATCGTCATAGGCGGGGCTAATAAACTGGTGAGGTTCGGCATGAGTGCAGAATCCGTGCCTGAGCGTCGAAGCTCAGCTCTTTGGGATTTGCTTGTGGTGAACTGGGTCAGGGCCGGAAGGCAGCAGCCCTAAATTATGAGTTAAATGCTCAGGGAATCACTGAGTGGAGCAATGGTTACGGGGTGTTCTGTATTTTATGTTTGTATCGATCCAGCCTGCCATTCCAATCTCCTTCTTTTAAAAAAGAATGTCTTGGAGAACCCCAATAAAAAGAGGACTAGTGTAAATATATTATTTATAGAAGAGGGTCAGGAATACCCCAGAACTCCTCGAATAAGCAAAGTTTATTCGGGATGCCAAAGGATTTCATCCTTTGAACATAGGGACTGATGTCCCTGTGGTTTGGAAGCCTGCCATAATACTCTTTTTCCGCAACTGAAAGCCTTGTTTTCGTTGAGAAATGAAAGGACTTAGTCCTTTGTATTCTTGTAAGAAAAAATTCAGAAAAAAAATCATCACTCGAAATTTCTATTAGTGAATGAAACTATCGTTCAACACGACTAGGTATTGTTGTAGTAATGGTCGTTGCAGACGCCACGCAGCAAACGTATCCACTTGAGCATGAACCACTAGTTACTGTTCCACGACATCTATCGGACAACATACATATTCCGCCGGCAATAGAACAGCCCCCGCCAATCGTTGTCGTGGTAGTCGTAGTAATTTCAGATGGCGATTTACAACAAATAGCATCCATGCGATAAACTGGCCAGCTTGAGCGACCATAAACGCTTGCTGCATCCCAACTGCATGGCCATAGACCAGAATCAGTATTTTCTCCCCATTCATGCGGAGGTGAGCCCGCCGGAACTGTAACCCTTGTAATCATTGACATTATGCATATCTTTTGCTCCTGAGAGCATAAGCTATTTCCAGTTGGATAAGGACTTGTTTCCCAGTAAGAATCTGAAGTATTGACCTGTAATGCAGTTCTGGTACACGTGCTCAGCATCTCTAATATCTTCCTGTAGTCTGATGCTGGCTGGTCGCACGCGCCGCCATTCGGCCCGTTAGTGCATCCGTTAGTGCACCTCACTGCAGCAGAGCTGATGGTACCGTCGCTGTTGCACATGTACTCTGTGAGCACGTTGTCCGAGCAGTAATCGGTTTTTTCAACATAGTTCTTCCAGAACAGGAAATATTCGTATCCTTCTGTAGTCGAAGGCGTGTATACTCCGTTTATGCCACCGATGCCCGGCTCGTCAGCATCAGGGTCTACACAATAGTTTTCCGGCGGTATAGTCGTACTCGTTGGCTGCGTTCCGTGCAACACCAATGTTGCCACGTTATCATCGCTCATGCTGAGGAATGATACAACCAAATCGAAAACTGCTTTTTTCTCGCCAACAGCAATGTCAATTGTCGTGCCCTCTCCGACATTATTCAAAGACTTGTCCACGGATAACAATATTCTCTTCTCGCAGACAGTGCTGGTGGTTGTGGGCGGCGCATTGCAGGTGCCTATGCCGGCGATTTTGAACTCTACAATGCTCCCGTCGTTTTCCTTGAAGTAAGCTGTTTCAGCCACGCCTAGCTTGAACGGCTGTTCAAGGTAAACCGGAAACTTCGGCGGTAGTGTCGTTGTCGGCTCTGTAAAAGTCAACAGTAATACAGGCAAATCACCGTTTATAGCGATTTCGACGAATGATAATGTCAGGCCAGTGATGATTTCTCTCTTGTCTCCGAGTTTCATCGTGATTTCCGTGCCGCCGCTTGTGTTGCCATATTCCACAGAAATCCCAAGTAATATCGCTCTCTCGCAAACTCCTGGAGTATTGCATGTAGAATCCGCAATGTATTCTACTTTCACGACCGAACCATCAGTATATTTGAGCACGCCTGTTGTCCCATGTTTTATATCAAACCTCTGGTTCAGATAAACAGGAAACTCATTTGATATTGTTGTAGTAGTCGTGCTGCTACCATTGATTTTGAAATACGCTTTGTCGCTCGTTGCATAGTTTGCTCCGTTCTTGGCAGTCGCGAACAAAACCCAAGTACCTGTCGGCGCCTTTTCGCTTATCGGGTCGGTCACGTATTCATAATAGCCTGAATTGATGTTGTATAACATTCCCTGCGCGGAACTGCTTTCCACGCCGTTCGGGTCAACCAAATGGGCGTCCACTGTTGTTCCGCTTCCAGGCGTTGAGGGGTTGCCATATTGGTCTATGACTTTGGCATAGAATATAACCTTCTCGCTGACACTGTAGTATGTTTTATCAGTCCATGCAGCTGGTATGGATATTATGATATCTTTCGGCAATATTGTTGTCGTAGTCGCGCTTTCCGATACTTTGAAATGTGTCTTATCGCTTGTAACAGTATTTACGCCGTCAGAAGCAGTAGCATACATCGTCCATTCACCGCTGCTTGGGATAGTGTCTAAACCAACTGTCTTATACTCGTAATAACTACTAGCCGTGTTGAATGTCATTACCTGCTTTGAAGCCCTCACTCCACCAACAGTGTCTATCAAATAAGCGTAAACAGTTGCACCGCGTGAATACGGATCTCCATACTGGTTAATAACTTTTGCGTAGAATTTTGCAGATTCACCAACAACATAAGTGTCTTTGTCAGTCCACACAGCAGATATAGTGACGTTTGATGAAGGCGCAACAGTCGTAGTTGACGACACGCCAACATTGAAATGAACCTTATCACTTGTAAGAACAGAAACACCGTGAGTAGAAACAGTGGCATACATCGTCCATTCACCAGTGCTTGGAATATTGTCCAAAGGAACC
>JBDRKV010000065.1:0-21229 GCA_043813745.1 Candidatus Aenigmatarchaeota archaeon
GGCTGCCTCAGCCACAATGGCTGCATCGCAATCGATCTCACTATAAGTGCACGCTGTAGGCGATGTCGTAGATGGAAAATACTCGCGTATTCCAGATTTTCCATTGACAGTTATGCATGTGTCTGTATGAACACCGCTGAAAACACAATTAGCAATTCCACTATTAACAGCACAAGTAGCTGTATCTTGACATTTGCCACCATTAATAGTATCGTTGCCGCCATCGCTGTCAGCAGCATTAGACTGGGCGCAGTCATAATAATAACTGTCTACAGTAATTGTTCGTCTATATTCACACAAGCATGCATATTCGCTGCATCCCCACACATCCTGGAGGACATTGCCTACTTCTACAGTAGGATGGTTGACATCGCATCTATTATAATGATCATCATTATACTGGGTATTGAACCTATCGCAACCTAGTATACTAGGGGATTGAGGATCTGCAACATCAAGTTGACAAAACTTTGGATCATTGGGCCTGTCTGCAGGAATGCAGTATCCTGGAATCTGGTATCCGGTTTTAAGCGGCAAATATCCGCAACATGCTTCACTAGTGCATGCGGTGTTTCCTTTGCATAATGTGTTGCCTGGTATAGGGGGGATATAATTATCCGGAACACTGCAACTATGGTAATGATAAACACCAGAACTCATGTATCCATAGCCTAAACTTAGACAAGATGATGGGATAATACTTTCCTTACAACAGAATGTAGGTTGACATTGATTGCTGATACAATCTAAAATAGAAGGGGAAGCGATAGACGGAAATAAAAAAATTGCAATCAATATCAATAAAACTATGAATATCCTAATTTTCCTCACCCCTTCAAGCAATTTCTAATAACGACATTAGCCATTGTAATTTGTTCAGGTTCTTTTTGGCCGATATCAAAGTATTGGTAAGACGTGGTATCTTCGTCTGAAGTTTCCAGATAATAATAATCATCCTTCTTCTGAACATACATGTAAGCCGTATAATTACCGCAAATATATTTCTGGGACAAAAATGGTTTGAAAGAATTTATTATAAAAGTGCAGCTTGAAACCTTTCCATTGCTATAGAAGATTATTTCAGCATAGCTGTTTTCAGTGGATGCAAACTTCATTAAATTTCTACTAGTAAAAGCAGCTTCGCTAATGTCGCTATCGCGCTCGGAAAACATTTTAAGGCATTGTTCCTCGGTTAGTGGCTGTTTTGTCGTTAGAAAATTATATCCGAGTACAGCTATTATAATTATAGCTAAGACTAACACATATTTTAGCATTATATAGAGTTGTTGGAAGCTATATAAATAATCAGCAATCGTAAGTGTTGCCATCATCGTCTGTTAGCACGCATGGGAATGTTATTTCTTCGGGCTTAGGGAACGTGGTTGTTTCTGTGTTAACCGTTCCGGTTATCTTTATCACGCCACTTTCTCCTGCAATCTCGTTGACAGGCACGTTGAGCACGCCGACTTTCTGCGGCTCTATCGCATCGTATATTACGCCACTGGATGATTTATCGTCTACGTAGATATTGAGCGAGCCGGGCTCAATCGTGTTAGAGCCTTCGTTTTTTATGAACAGCCCGGTCAGCCCTGCGCGCCCCTGTATGCTGAAGCGCGTATTCATCTGCGTGACTTTTGCAGCAATATCATCACTGGCTGCTTGGCTGGTTTGCTCGAATGTCCCGGTAAAGAATACAAAGCCTACTCCAGCCAGTACAATGACTATCAGCATCAATATCAGCGTGCTGAAAATAACTTCTTGTCCTTTCATATCATGTCCTCTCCTTATACAAGTGTATGCTTTTTATTTCTTTTTTATTATCATTGAAGGATTTAGTAAATGTCGTTGCGCCGTCTGCATCCAGACCAGTTATTACGGTTTTTGTGTCAGTGAAGCTTATGGACAAGCTTTTAGTGCCGGCAACAACCGTGAATGCGCGTCTAACTAGCTTGAATGGGCTGTTGCTATATTGGCCCGTCATTTCCATAAGCACATTGCCTGGTAATGGAAGTCCGAGAGGAATATTAACAGTCTTCGGCTCGTTTGACATTGAGACGCCAGATAGCGCTAAGCCAATAGTATAATCGCCTGTGCCGATGAAATCCGATGGTGTACCTGCAAGTTGGAATACGCAATTTTCATCGCCAGGCTTGCATTGATTAGGAAGCTTGAGCAATTTATATGGAAAATTAATTAGCCTTTGCGCAGGATTGAAAATCCCGCCGCCAATTGGCAAGTCTGTGGAGTATTGTAAAGCCGAAAATCTGACATCAATGGAATCAAGCCTTTCTGACGTTGCTAAAGGCGTGCTAACTCCGTTTTCAACAGAATAAGGCGTACAGCTAATAGAATTCCACACGCCTGCTATGGATAGTGTTTTTTCAATAGAGAACGATGTTTTTTCACCGGGTGCGACATTAGCTACATAGCTCCAAGCTTCGAGGATATTGTTATAAGAATCGAATCCCTCTTTAGATATTCGGGTGAACTTGCAACCGACTTTTACGCTCATAGATTTTTCTCTATCGTTTGTATAACTAGCATCTATAACAACACGGCCATCCACATTTGTATAGACGCTATTCACTTTGCCGTCAGAATCAAATAATTTGGCTTTAGCAGTAAATGCTCCAGTATCATATTCTTCTGGCAAGACCGTATAAGTCGTGGAAACTGTATTGGATTTCTGCCCGTCGTAAACAACGCATTTTACTTTTTGCTGTTCCTCAAGTCCAGTAGCCGCCGCCGTCAAAGGCGATCCATCACCTAAAACAGCCACGTAAGTACATGTAGGTTGTTGCACGCCAGTGTATGGGGCTTGGAATTTCGCATTTGAACAAACATTAGACCCCGGAATATCTGGATCTGGTGTGCACGTAGCGCCGACACAGCATACCATTTTCACGTCGTCGTCCTCGTTGTCCGCGACGTAATTGGCTGCTATGATTATGGCATTGCCTGAAGCAACAAATTTCGGTGCAGTTATGCTCGTTATTCTAGGCGCCTGATTCAGCAGGGTCGGTATACAGTTTGGATCGTCCAAATCAATTCCGCCATCGCCGTCATTGTCAATGCCGTCAGAGCATTCCGGCGGCTCTACAGGATATTTGTACGTGTTTCGGCATATGCCTTTTTCATCAGGCGAGGGTGGTGCATAGTCATCTATGCAAATGCCTGCGCCAGCCTCGTTTATATACCAGTAACATGTCTTTCCATTGTCGCCAGTGAATTTGCCACACTCTGATGATGGACACGAACCCTGATCAGCATTATAACAAGGAACGCATGTGTCATACCACGCAATTGGTTCCTGCCACTCGCATCCGCCGTTTATGCTTAATCCGCCGTCTGGATAATGCATGCCAGGTGAGGAAAAGTCATGATAAACAACAACACTCTCGCATGATTCCTTGCTGATTCCGTCTAAAGCCGGACAAGAGCCAACAACCAGTTTAGCATTTTTGAGCGAGCCCTGGCTTGTGTAAACATTGCCAGCGGGCGAGCGCAGACCACCTACCATGGGCCAGCAGTCGCCTGTGCTGCTAACTGCGCACGAAGAGCCCGTCCATTTGCAAGAGCGATAGGTTGCCTTGACATCCACGGATTGTACTGAATTGCCGCAAGATGCCTGGTCCAGCCATGAACATGAAGCAGTGTACCACTGTGGACCCGTGCACCAAGGAGGACGGTTGTAAAACGATAAAGTACATTTGTTGCTAGTAAGCACGCAAGCAGCCGGCTTAGTTGGGTCTGGATTTATAGACAAAGCGCACTTATTAGCAGTGCCGTCGCCATTGGTTTGCAAAGAAGCTCCGCACATTATTGGATCAGACACGCTACTGCACAACGAAACCCTGTTGCCGTCGCATCTCTTGCCATTTGAGTCTTCGCTGGAAGCAATCGGCGTGCCCACGCACACATTTGAATACGCAACGCACTTGGTTCCAGAACTAGGCTTATAGCAGTTTGTTCCGCCAATAATTCCAGACGTGACCTGGTAGTAATTATCACATCCTTGTGAAACCGAGATGTCATAACAGTTCGCTACGCGGATGCCGCGGCAAATCTTAGGGCCGGTTTCAGAAATTACTGTATAAGTTGTGGACAGTTTGTTTGAATTATCTTGGCCGTCATTGACCACGCAATTTACAGTTTGCGAGCCAGCTTCGCTGGCTGTATAAGTGCATTTAGGCTGCTGGACTCCGTTGTATGGATATTTGAAAATAGAAAACGCGTTCGTGCACGCATTCGCGACATTCGGGTTGCAACCGCTTCCCAGACAACATTTGAAACTCAAATCACTGTTCTCTTTATCAAAAGCGCTGGCTGTTACTGTTATTTGCTGGCCGACAACAGGCGATGACGGGAACACGGATATGCTTGCAAGTTTCGGCGGATTGTTTGATGGCGGAGGAGTGTCGCCTTCGGGTTCTACATCAAATTCAATCGTATTGCTAACCTCGCCTTCGTAAAGCGAGTGTGTATTGATACCACCATCAATTGCATAAGGAACATAACTGCATTCCACAGTATTTTTTCCGCTCTCAGTATATTTTATCGGAAAATTTACAGTTTGCTTATGACCATATGGTTGTTCGCTTGCTAAGAAATCTGTCACAACACTTCGTATGAATTTTCCACCATTCGCTTCATTTACGCATGTTATGACCAGTTTGGCATCAGTAAGACCTTCTTCTTTTTCAAGAATCAGGGACATCGTATATTCTTGGTTTTGAATAATAGCGCTCTCGCTGCCAGGATTATCTATTGTCAATTTAAGTTTTGGAGCTATAACCGCTTGAATATCTAACAGCATGTTTTCAAGAACAACCGGATCCAGGGGTTTCGTTTCCACTCCAGCCGGCAGGTCTAGCTTGTCCTTATCCTCGTTGTTATCTTTTTTATACAAATTAGAAGTCATCATGCCGAACTCCCAATTTATTCCGAAATTAATGAACCAGCTCTCTTTGGAACCATGGCCGACTGTCGTAAACAGATTTAAAGGAACTCCAAGTACTTCGCCGAGATAAAAGTTCGTGGCAGCCGAAAATCTATGGGCATCCTGGTCTTTCGAGAATTCAAGAACAAGCTGCCGGTTCTCATCCAGCTTCTGGGATAGTTGCACTGATATGCTATAAGGCTTAGCGACATTCACAAGCATACTTATTGTCCAGCCGTCCTTGCCTTCGTACATCAGACCGGCTTTGACATTGATAGGCTGTCCGAGTTTCTGTGTAGCAAGTACTACAAAATTTTTGTTACCAGCAGCAACCTGGTACTGGTCTTTGCTGAAGAACTTGCCACCCACGGCAATGTTACCTATCAAAGGCGTATTAAGTATTTTTTTGAATGCAACGTATATCTCTCTACCCTTGCCGAATATGCCGTCTCCGTCGGGTCCTCCATTCTCAACGCCCAACCCAAGAAACTCCACAAAGGCTTTTCGTGTATCTTCAAATCTCGCGAAATCAGTGCCAGGCGTTTCGCCTGGTTTGCTGAATGTAACCAAGTCCAATGCCTTGTCAACCATCCGAGTAATCTGAATCTCTTCTTTTGTCCCTGTCCTTGCAATAGAAGCAGATGCTTTGTTGATAGTAAATTTATTGTCTTTATACTCAGAAACCATGTCTATATTTCCATCGTAGAGTTCGCCATCAAATCGGAGAACATTAGGGAATGTTTTACGTACGCCCAGCATCGCTTTTACTTCAAACTCATTGTTATTGTTCACATTATTGAGATAAAAAACTGGCCTGAATGTCCAGTCGTCATAGGCAAATTGCGATTGTATTTTCAGCGTCAATCCCGTAGACGGAACGTTTACGGTTTGTATTATATGTTTTGTTTCTGTTGTTTGCTTGAGCTTGGGTTTATAGCATATGCCTACACCTGAGAAAATGTTCGGACGAATCCCGAAATCAATCGTATTAAGGTCACTTGGACAACCTTCGCCAGTATCAGAATTATCTGGTCCTGCAAAATTGGGGTTACTCTGGCAGATAGTTATGCAATCCTGTTTATTTTTAACATTGTATGGCAAGTATTCCCAAAGCGGGACACCGTCGCTACCAAATATAGGAATGTATTCTCCGGTTGGCTTTGAGACAATAAAGTTATATTCGTGAGATGTAGTTTTCGTACTTGTGGATGGTATTTTGAGATTGAGCTGTGTAAGTAATATTGTTTTTGTTTGCGGATTATTGTATCCAACTGTTGCACTTAAAACATCGCTTAGTGAAAATTGGCCTGATCTAAAATTACCTTTCGTAGTCAACCCAACAACCACTTGTTTTTTAGTAGGGTCATGCTTAGCTATAATATCAACATATTGATTAGCAAGATCAGGACTAGTACCGATGAAAGGTATTATGGAAGCGCCATTGGCCTGCCTGTTTTGAGTAAGCACTTCCTCTGTAATCTGGCCTGCCATGAATTGTTGCCATAAAGCATAGTCGTGGTCGATTTCTCTGATGATTTCGTCCACTGCACCTAAAGTGTACATTTCATTTAGCGTTATTGGAGTTGACTTGCTGGTATCAACCCGAAACAGAGACTTTCCATTTTCAGAGTATGTAATAACCCACCTCTGTTTTATCTCAGTAGCCATCGTCCTTAGAGCGGCTATAGCACCATAATAAGCAAAATTTTTGTCTTGCGCAGTCATCTTTATGCCCTTTTTATTGCAACAACAGCGCTCAATGGCATTGTCTTCCATTTTGCACCCATAGGAGTCCTCATTCGGCTGTCCTGGTAAACCAACATTTTCAAGATCTGTAAAGCCAGAGCCCGTACATGTTTGCTCTGAAGACACATGCAAGCCATTTGCTTTAACATAAGTGTCAACATTGCACCAGCCAGATGTCAGCCCGCCTTGCTCAACAGAGCCCAGAATTGATTCGCACGCTTGTTCGCAATCAGTGCTCTGTATGCGCAACTTCTTAGGACAGTTGTCCGGTTTTGTCCAGCATTCCTGGCAGTCTTTATTGGAATTTATAACATTGGGATCGTTTTGATTGTAATTCAGCGTTCCGTAACAGAACCACGGATAGTCGTCGCATTTTGCATCGCTGTATACTGCGCCGCATGTATCAGAAAAAGTAGCAGGGTTCCTGATGTATCCATCAGTCGCCCAGCTGCATCTATCATTTTCATATTGGTTATCTGCCTGGAAGCAGCATCTATTAAACAAAATGCTACAGGCAAACCCGTCCTTGCATTCGTCGTTTTGTGGGTCGCAGAGAGCGCCATAACCTATGTTGCCGCTACGGCAATCTGGTGGAGTTCCACCACAGCCAGTCGGGCAGTTTTTATCAAGAGTCCAGAAACCAGTATTGCCAGGGGATGCATCGCACTTCTGCAAGTCATCGCTATTGCAACGGAGATCGCCTGCTTTGCATTCATGACACCTGCCAGAAGTACAGCCAAGCCCAGCTGGACAATTTTCAACATTAACCCACTCATTGTTAGCATTGCACTGTATTACGCTGGCTGCCATTCCAGATTCTCCGAGTTGGAAACGACATGTTTTATAACCGACCGAATTGCAAGTCTCGGCAAAAACCGTACCAGATGATATCAAGACCACAAACAGAAAAACTAAAGCAACTACCACATCTGAAAGCTTCATAAAGTATTAGTGATTTGCGCTATATATATTGGTTTCTATGGGTTTTTGTGTCAACTGTTATGCGGGAATTAAATGTTTAAAAAGCTTTCGATGGGATGTTTATTATGCAAAATTATATTGGTAGAATATTAGCTGTTGGGGCTCTGGCTCTGTCTGCGTTCGGATGCGAATGTATAGAATTTTTCCCAGATGTCCCTGAAGGTACGCCATCGGCTACAGAAGGTGCCTACGATCCAAGAACGGTTATGAACACATTACATCCATCTTTGACAAGAGACCCATTACCAGCGCCGTTCTGGCCAGGCGAAATGGACCCAGATACGGATACGATGAGAAAGCTGCAAATAGAGAACCCTAGCCTTTACCAGGACTTGAGAAAGTACCAGAAAGATCATGGTATAAATCCGCCTAACATTACTGTGCAAATAAGATCTGGAGCAAAGCAGTAATTAAATTCTCTTTAATCTTTTAACATAATCTATTATTCCATGCCGAACGTCTCCATAATCATACCCACGCTCAATGAAGCAGAAAACCTGCCGTTGGTCTTGGAAGATATAAAAACCGTGATGAAAGCCGCAAAGCAGTCGTACGAGCTTATTATTGTGGACGGCTATTCTAAAGACGCCACAGTGGAAATAGCAAAAAAAGCCAAAGCGCGCGTTTTCTATGATAATGTCGGCAAGGGCAGCGCCCTGCGCAAGGGCATGCTCGAGTCTCGCAGTAATGTTATAGTAATGATGGACGCGGACTGCTCGCATCGCGGCATTGAGCTGCGCTTGCTTGTGGAAGCCATTGAAAGCGGTTATGACGTGTGCATGGGCTCGCGCTTCATACAGGGCGGCGGCACAGCAGACATGCCTGTGTATCGTCGTTTAGGTAACAAGTCCTTTGTTTCAATCGTCAACGCAGTGTGGTCCATGAATTACAGTGATTTATGTTACGGCTATCGTGCATTCTCCAGAAAAGCCGTGAGCGCGCTTTTGCCATTATTGAAATCAGACGGCTTTGGCATAGAAACCGAGATAAGCATCAAGTCCGCGAAATTAGGTTTGCGTGTTTTGGAAATACCGTCATATGAGAAAAGTCGCTTGCATGGTAAGGGTAATTTACGTTCGTTAAGCGACGGCTGGAAGATATTGAAGACAATCAAAAAAGAGATATGAGTGGTGTTTAGCATGCTAAATAAAGCAATTCTTGCAAAAAAAGCCTTGTCAGTGAATTTAGGATTAATAGACCCGTACAAGCTAACGTTTGCTGTCACGTATCGTTGCAACTCCCGCTGTGCAAATTGCAGCATATGGAAGAAAAAATCCAAAAACTTTGAACTTAGTTTAGATGAAATCAGGCAGTTTTTTGCAAAGAATCGTTTCCGCTGGCTCAATCTCACAGGCGGAGAAGTGTTCTTGCGGCAGGATTTGGTGGATATAATAAAAAGCGCCGGCAGCCTGGAGATTTTAAGCATCACCACGAACGGCATCATGACAGACAACATTATAGAAACAGTAAATCAAATTCTTGCATTAAATAAAGTGAACAAGTTTACAATGGTCGTCAGCATTGACGGCAGCGAGCACTTGCATGATAGGATACGCGGCGTGCAATGCTGGAAGAATGCAATAGAAACCTTGCAAAGGTTGCGCCAGTTATCAAAAAACAATGAACATTTGAAGGTGTTCGCCGGCTACACTGTTGCACCGCAAAATCTAGGCAAGCTGGAAGAAACATCCGAAGCCATTAAAAAAGAAATACCCGATTTCCAGATGGCAGAGATGCATGTCAACGTATATCACGTTTCAGACATCTACTTCGGCAATGCGCCTGTGAACATGAACAAACAGAGGATTATTGAGGAGATAAACAAGATTATTGAAGCAAAGTCAGGCAACGATGTCATATCCTTCTTAGAACGCAAGTTTTTGAAACATATGGCAGAGTTTTTAGAAACAGGACGTTCGCCGTTGCCATGCAAAGCAGTCAAAGCATCCATATTCATAGACACCATAGGAAACGTTTATCCCTGCACCATGATGAATGAAACGCTTGGAAACCTGCGCGATAATGATTTCGATTTAAACAAGATATTAGATAATCCTGAAACCAAAAGAATCCTGGACATGATCAAGAACAGCCAATGCCCTGGTTGCTGGACTGCATGCGAGGCGTACCAGACGATTCTTTCAAACATGGTTTAAAAAATTAACAGGCTACTCCTTAAGATGAGAGTTCTCGGGATATGGGACGGCCATGATGCCGGAGCAGCAATAGTCGATGGAAACAGGATTATAGTTGCAATCAATGAAGAACGTTTGTCGCGTCGCAAGCTCGACGTGGGCTTTCCATTTAGATCGATAAAAGCATGCCTTGATTATGCTAAACTGCGTCCCAGCGACATCGGAATCGTAGCCGCATCAACAAGCGATTTCGCAAAAACATTGACGCGCGTATTCCCGTCAATGAAGGAAAAATACTATTTATTGAGAAGGCGTAAGTCTGAGCAAAAAGCAACGCGCTGGAAGAAAGGATTCAAGTACCGCACTACAGAATGGGGCAGCAGCTTTGCAACAGCAAAAATCAGTAAGCTCGTGCTTAGAAGAAAATTAAACAAAATGGATTTCCAGCACTACAAGTTGTATATTGTGGACCATCACATTTCTCATGCTGCCGCAGCAGCCATGACAGCGCCATTCAACAAAAGCGCCGTAGTTACGCTAGATGGCGTAGGCGACGGTTTATCTGGTTCTGTAAATCTTTTTGACACGCAGAATGGCCTGCAAAGAATTAAAGAAATCTCTTCGCATGATTCATTAGGCATTTTCTACGAACATGTTACGAATTTGTTGAATATGCGCGAGCTCGAGGACGAGGGCAAGGTCATGGCAATGTCTGATTTCGCATACAATGTAGAAGAAAATCCAATGTCTGATTTCTTTGAAATAAATGGCTTGGGCATTAAAGCGAAATATTCAGTCATGGAAGAATACAAGAAACTGAAAGATATACTCTGGCACACGCCTTCTGAACAGTTTGCAGCCATGGCCCAGTCCGCTTTGGAAAATTGGCTGGTGAAATATTTTGAAAACGTTATCGCAGAAACTGGCATGAACAACATAGCGTGGAGTGGCGGCATAGCATCCAATATAAAAGCGAACAGGAAAATTCGCATACTTGAATCGCTGAATGATTGGTTTGTTTTCCCGCACATGGGCGACGGCGGGCTCGCGCTGGGCTCGGCAATGTACATAAACAACATGCTCACAGGCGTGAATCATTATGATTTGAACAACGTCTATCTAGGCCCGCAGCACAGTCATGATGAAATGGAAGCAGTATTGAAGAAATGCGCCTTGCAATATGAAGAGAGAAAAGACATTGACAAAATAGCAGCAGAACTTATTAACCGCGGCAAAATAGTCTTCTGGTTCCAGGGCAGGATGGAGTATGGCCCGCGCGCTTTAGGCAACCGCAGCATCCTAGCATCTGCATTTGACGAGTCCGTGAAGGAAAAGCTAAATTTAGTCATCAAGAAACGCGTATGGTACCAGCCTTTCTGTCCGACGCTATTGGAGCAGGACGCGAAAAAGTTGTTTGGAGATTATAGCGGACGACCGGACAGGTTCATGACCATGGGCTATTTTGTAAGACCCCAGTACATGAATTTGGTCAAGTCCATAATAAACGTGGACAGCTCTGCCCGTCCGCAAATTTTAGGGAATGAAAATCCGTTGTATGGAAAAGTCCTGAAGCGTATCAGGAAGCAAAAAGGCGTTGGTGTTACTTTGAATACATCACTCAATATACACGGCCAGCCTATGGTCTGCTCCCCAGAAGACGCCGTTAGAACATTGTTAGAATCTAAAAATAAATACATGTGCATGGGAAATTTCTTTGTGATTAATAGATAACTATATAAAACAAATAACGGGTTATAATTATGCATAGTATGGTAAAGAAACTAGTACCAATCATAATAATAGCCATAGTTTTCCTTCTGGCATGGCAGTACATCAAGGAACTGCCGAGTAGCGCGCTTACAGACTCGCTGATATGGATGATACCGTTGTTTCTGGCAATAGATTTCGCGTTACTCATAGTAACGCTGGTGTGGAATCGCAAGGAATTAAGGAACCCATTCAGAAACATAAGCAAAAGAACATTGATTGCCCTTCTACTGATATTCATTCTTGCCCTGTCACTAAGGGCGTTTTTAGCGCCAGTGACACATAGAGTCTATTTTGACGAGGACATATACGCAAACATTGGCCAGAATATACTGCACGAAGGCAATGCCATCCTATGCAACCGCGGCACGCAGGAACACTGCTACGAGTACATCTTGAACAAGCAGCCCATTGGACATCAGTTTTTATTTGCAGTAACGTACATGTTTTTCGGCGTAAACGAGCTATTGCTCCACGCGCTCACGATGCTATTGGGAGCATTATCCGCTGTTTTAGTTTTTGCAATAACCTATCTCCTGTTCAAGCGCAAGGACATCGCGATTTTTTCAGCGCTGTTAATGGCACTTACGCCTGTTGCAGTACAATGGTCTGCAACAATCGCGGCAGAGCCGTACTTCCTCTTTTTTGCGTTATTGTCGGTTTTGATGTTCCTTATCTATTTTGAAAACCAGAAAACGAAAACATTATGGCTATCAATAGCTGCGTTGACATACGCATTACAGATACGCCCGGATGGTTATTTATTGTTGATACCAATAGCATTGTTATTCCTGCTGTTTGACAAGGAACTGTTCAAGAAGATATACAAGCCGAAATTCATTGTTCCAATAGCAGTCATGCTTATACTGATAATGCCCACAGCCATACATACTACAGCCGCTCTAGCAAGCGACCCATGGGGCAGCGGCGGCAAAGTATTTTCCGGCGAATATCTAGAAAAAAACCTCTCGGACAACACGATGTTTTTGTTTGAAAACACGCGCTGGCCGATTGTGTACACGCTGTTCGCGATATTGGGTGCAGCCGCATTGTTGTTCAGCAAGCACAAGAAGCTGCTTCTGGTATTGGGTGCCTGGTTCTTCGCGTTCTTCCTGATATATGGATTCTTCTATGCTGGCTCGTTCAATTACGGAGTAGACGTTCGTTTTTCGCTGACATTGTATCCTGCATTGGTGATTTTCGCGGCATACGGCTTTGCTGCACTAAAAGACTTACTGAAAAAGATAACCAACTGGCGCAACGACTTCTTCAATGTCGTAATAATCGCTGTAATTGCTTTATTGTTCCTGCCTTTTGCTTCTTATGTCAGCGCTATAGGCAATCAGGCGATAATAGCCAGGGAGCAGCATGATTTTGGCTTTGCCGAACTGGATAAAATCATTGACGACAAGTGCATAGTCATGAATCATGTGCCCAGCATGTGGCTCGTGATGGGCAAGACAAGCATGCAGACCTGGTTCGGCCAGAACCAACCCATAATGGATTGGGCATTTAATATTACAGATAACTGTGTATACTTCTACGAAGCATACTGGTGCGGCACAGAACCGTACAAGTCCAGTGTATGCAATCACATGCATAGCGCTTTCGACCTGACGCAGATTGCGCAGACGTCTGCAGTAGAAGGCACGCTAAGGAATATTACATTGTACAGAGTCAATAGAAAGTAAATATAGGAAATAATTATGAAGCATCTCAAGACATTGATCACTTTGGCAATCGGCGTAATCCTGCTAGCTGCGCTGTTATATTCCATAGGCATCGGCGCAATAGCTGGTCTGCTTAGCAAAACTAACATATTGATGTTCGTTGCCGCAGGCATAGCATACACCATAACAGAATTCATGCTCGCGCTGAAACTGAAAATAACCGTGCCTGAGCTGAGCGTAAAGCAGATATTCCTTTCAAGTCAGGGTGGCATGTTCTTCAGCAACCTGACCCCCGGACGCGCGGGATATTTCTACGCGGCTTACTCGCTTGCCAAGAAAGTGCAGAGCAGCATATCTGAAAAACTTGGCCTCATTACATTAGTGCAAGGACTTATGATGGCCATGAAAGTGATAACGCTTGTCATAGCATTCGCATATTTCTCTACGTTCGTGACATTGCCTGCATCATTATGGATAGCATTTATCATACCTATTGCAATCGTGCTCCTGTGCGTCTTCATCCTGTACACAAAAGTTTCGCACGCCGTGCTTGCAAGAATCCCCCTGCTTAACCGTGTAGTGAAATATCTAGATTTGATGCAGTCGTCTGCAAAAGCAGTGTCCAGGAAAAAGATGGCCCAGATGTTTGCACTGGATTTCCTTGGATGGTTCTTTATCGGCTGGCAGTTCTATTTCCTCGCGAATGCGTTGGGCATACCCATGCCATACCTGACAGCATTCATGCTCCAGCCGCTGCTGTCGGCAATGATGTTCATACCCATATCGCCCGCAGGCCTCGGCCTGGCAGAAGGCGGTAATGTAATAATATTCCTGCTGCTCGGATTCACTGCGCCGCAGGCAATAGGCTTTGCCCTACTATGGCGCATAAACAACATTGTGTTCGACGGCATAACAGGCATCTGGGATTTGCGTATAGTAAAGCTGCCAGAAAGGTGGAGTATTTGATTAAGAAACAACTTGTTTTTAATGTTTAACTCATTCATTCTTAGCAATGACAGAATTTCATTGCAAGGTTGGTGAATGTACAAGATGCTGTAGTGCGCCGATATTAGAAATACCTGTAACCCTACCAGATTTATATAGAAGAGTTGTTTATGCCAAACATATTCAGTATAGACAAATGACTATTCCAGACGCATACCAAGAACTTTGTAATAATTGGATGTATATGAGAGACCCTGGGGATGAAAAATGGATATTGCCACTACCAAGATCAAAAATTCCATGTCGTCATCTCGATAATCAGGACAGAAAGTGCAGGGTTCATGACATTGCGCAGTTTGTTGCATGCATACCCTATCCTGAAAATACACTAGTGCTACCAATCCCCAAAGGCAAGGATTCTGAAAAAGACAGAGCATTTGTAGAATCGATGGAATGCCTTCACGATGTATCAATTCCTGCAAAAAGGGCTGAAAAAATAAAGGAAATGTGTAAATTACTCACAGATGAGATAACATTGACCGGCCGACTGTTGAACAGCCCTCACCAGCCCATTTCAAAAGACAATTATGAAGCTGTTGAAAAAGAACTAAAAGGAAGAATCGGTTTCTTTAATCGTTCTGAAGCTATTGAGAATCTTCGTGCGAATATGAATATGCATGAAATACAGGAAAGATATATGGAATTATTTAACATAACTTTTCCTGATTACACTCTCGAAATTTAATGAATCAAATAACTTTCATCCCGTCTTCAACATTCTTGTCAGTCTTAAGCAGTAGCTCCTTGCCGTCAAGGATAATACGATTGTTTCGCACGACAAGCACGTGTTTCTTGAAATCGTCGTAAGTTATTTTCTCACTGCCTTGTGAAATTACAAAACCATCCTTGACTTTCTCAAGCGGCACGCACAACGTGCCATTGTCAGCAGCCAGCAGCATGCCCTTGCTGGCAGCGCCGCGTAGCTTCGCCGGCTTAAGATTTGTCAGTACAGCAATCTGCTTGCCCTCAAGCTCGTGCTTTTCATAAAATTCCTTCATACCTGCAACTATCTGGCGTTTTTCTGTGCCTAAGTCAACTTCCATCACATATAGTTTATCCGCGTTAGGATGG
Organism: Candidatus Aenigmatarchaeota archaeon; assembly: GCA_043813745.1. GTDB lineage: Archaea > Aenigmatarchaeota > Aenigmatarchaeia > GW2011-AR5. The sequence continues at coordinate 15,315 of JBDRKV010000065.1, forward strand.
TCCTCGACCTTTTTTACAGTCGCTATGCGTATGTCTAACGTTTTTTTATTTTGCTTAAGCTTCGCAATCTCGTCGTCGGTTATCTTGCTGAACAGGATTTCAGATTTAACCTTGGCTCCGACTTTGATTAAGTTCTTGTCCACGGTTTCAAATTTCTTATCATCAGTGCCCAGGAGCAATAGCGCCTTCTCAGCAGTCTGTGGTATAAACGGCCAGAGCAAAACAGTAATAGAACGTAAAACATTAGCAGAAACGAACAAAACCGTAGCCGTCCTTTCTTTGTCTGTTTTTATCAAAGCCCATGGCTCGTTTGCCTGGAAGTACTCATTGAGCTTGTCAGAAAGCGCAAGTACCTCGCTAAGAGCCTCCTTGAGTTTGACGTTCTCGACAAGAACGCGAACTTTATTTTTCGTTTCAGCAACCGCCTTGATTATCGCTTCATCTTCAGGAATTATTTTCGGAGCAGGCACGCTTCCAGAGAAATTTTTTCCAATGAAGCTTGTTATCCTGTAAAAAAGATTTCCATAGTTGTCGTTCAATTCGCTGTTGATTTTTTCCTGAAAGTCCGACCACTCAAAAGACGTGTCGCGTCCTTCAGGCAATATACGACAGAGATAATATCGCCAATAGTCAACCGGATAAAACTCAAGCGCTTGGTCTGAAAAGATTCCGTTATGCTTGCTTGTCGAGAATTTTCCGCCTTCCCAGTTCAAAAATTCATAGCCTTGGACGTAGTGAGGCAGCGCAAATCTACCGTCACCTATGAGCTGTCCTGGCCAGAAGATTGTGTGGAACGGTATATTGTCTTTGCCGAGGAAATGGTATATCTGCAATTCTCTTTCATTTTTGTTTTTCCACCAGCTCTCCCAGTCATCAAGAATGGATTTAGTTATTGAGATATAACCGATGGGCGCGTCAAACCAGACGTAAAAAACCAAGTTTTCGAAACCTTGTTTCGGCACGCTGATGCCCCATTCCAGATTGCGCGTTATATCACGTGGTTTCAAGCCCTCGTTGAACCACCCGGCAGCGAATGCCAGCGTGTTCGCAGGCCAGCCTTTCTTCGTAGCCAGCCAGGCTTCCAATTTAGGCTGCAACTTAGCGAAGTCAACAAACAAATGATTTTCTTTCTTAAAGGCTATCTGGCTCTTTCCGCATATGACGCATCCCGGATTTATCAGCTCTGTTGGCTCAAGCAACCTGCCACAGCTTTCACACTGGTCGCCTTTCGCCTCTTTTCCGCAGACCGGACATGTTCCAACAATGAACCTGTCTGAAAGATATTTCTTGCACGACTTGCAGTAAGGAAGAATGATATTTTTTGCAATGATGAAGCCGTTCTTTTCCAGGTTACGGAAGAATGATTGCGTCAGCTCCTTGTGCTCGTCTGTGTGCGTCCTGCCGAATTTGGTGAAGTCAAAGCACCATTTTTCATAGATTTCTTTCTGTATCTTGTAATATTTGTTGCTGTAGGCTTCCGGAGATAAATTTTCTTCTCTAGCGGCTATTTCACAGGCAGTTCCATGGTCATCAGTTCCGCAGATAAAGATATTCTCGACTCCAAATAAATCAAGAAACCTATGGAACACGTCCGCAGGCAGCATGCTGCCTGCTATATTGCCTAAGTGCTTTATTCCATTTATGTAAGGCAAAGCCGAAGTTACAGTCACGCGTTTAGCAAACAAATTATCACCTAATAGATATTAAGCGGGTTGTTTTAAAAATGATTTCACATGTTTTCTGCCAGGTTTCCCTTGACCGTTTTAAGAACATCAAAGACGACGATTATAGACAGCGGCGCTATTATTGCCATGAGCCAGTTCCATGCGGATATCGGCACTGTTTCAAACGGTATGCTCAGCGGAGAATATATTACAAATAGCATCGTGAGAATAGAGATAACAGACGCATAAACAAGATATTTGTTTGCAAACAATGGCAGCGAGGAAACACGGTACCTGAATGACCTGAAATTGAATGCATTCATGATCTCGAAGAATATCAAGGTCACCATTGCGGTAGTCCTTGCAACGTGTATATCCTGGCCAAGAATGTTAAGGCAAATAAAGAAGACAGAGAGCGTTATCACACCCATCACAGTGCCGGCTACTGCAAGCGTCTTTAACATTTGTTTGTTCAGAATCACAGATTTTTTCCTGGGTTTTGCCTTCATCACATCAAACGAAGGTGGATTCAGTCCGAGCGTGATTGCAGGCAAGTCATCTGTCACAAGGTTCATGAATAATATCTGCAGAGCAAGCAGCGGCAAAGGCAGACCAAGCAGTATGCCGAAGAATATTATGAAAAGTTCTGCATAGTTGCATGAAAGCTGGTATGTGACAAACTTTTGTATATTGCTGAAGATGGTTCTGCCCTCCTTCACAGCAGAGACGATTGTTGCAAAGTTGTCGTCTTTCAGCGTCATGTCTGCCGCTTCTCTTGAAACATCAGTGCCGCCTTTTCCCATTGCTATGCCTATGTGCGCTTCTTTCAGCGCAGGTGCGTCATTGACCCCGTCACCGGTCATGGTCACAATCTCCTTGTTCTGCTTGAGCGCCCTGACTATCCTGAGCTTGTGCTCTGGTCTGACGCGGGCGAAGACCGTTATCTTCTTTACGATTTTTGAAAGCACAGTGTCAGACATGTTGTCCATCTGCTCTCCAGTCATCACCCTGGGCTTCATCCCTATCTCCCTTGCTATCTCGATTGCTGTTTCCTTGTTGTCGCCTGTTATCATTTTCACGTTTATGCCAGCGCGCCTGCATAATCGCAATGCAGATCTTACCTCGTCCCTGGGCGGATCTTCCAATGCAACCAGGCCCAGAAATACAAGATCTTTTTCAAAGTGGCCCTTGGTGGTGTGGCTCTTATATGCAAAAGCAAGCACGCGGAATTTCTTGCGAGTAAACATCTTGTTGATATTGAGTATATTTTTCTTCTCTTTCGCGCCAAGCCTGACAGATTTGTCGCCATGCTGTATGTGCCTGCATCGTTCGATGAGAATTTCGGGCGCGCCCTTGGAATAGACATAATATGCATGTTTCTCCTTGCACAGCACCGACATCATCTTTCTCTCAGAACTGAAAGGAACTTCGTCCTTGCGCTGCGCCTTTTGATTGCGCGATAAAATACCGGCTTTTGCAGACATAACCAGCAGGGACGCCTCGGTGGGCGTGCCGCGTACGGTATATTCTTTTTCCTCTGGTTTTTTCTCTATTTGTGTATCACTGCACAGCACAGCTGCTTTCAAAAGCAGCCTTAGCGCGGTTTTTTCATTTACATCAACTTTGCGAGAGTTATACACGAAATTGCCTGATGCTTCGTAGCCCGAGCCTGTTATGTCAAAGATTTTTTTGTCGCAAAAAACGTGCTTTGCAGTCATCTCGCCCTTTGTTATCGTGCCGGTCTTGTCCGCGCATATCACTGTTGTTTCACCAAGCGTTTCTATGATGGACATCCTGTTCACTATTGCGTTTTGCTTCGCCATCCTGTATGCGCCTGAAGCAAGCGTTGATATGAGGACAACTGGAAAGCCTTCTGGGAATGCAGAAACCGAAAGCGCAATAACAACGATGAGCACATCGGTCATAAGCCCGTAGGTTATGGGAGCGCCGCGAACAAGCATGATGATGCCGGTTAGGACAGATACTGTAATAGCTATTATTGCCATGTATTTTGTAAGTTCATTAATTTTTTTCTGCAGCGGCAACTCCTTTTCTGCAGCAGATATCATGCCTGCTATCTTTCCAAACTCGGTGTCCATGCCTGTGTGCAACGCCTTTGCAATGCACCTGCCACCCACGACATGCGTGCCCATGAACAACTGATTTTCCTTTTTATATTTTGCAGCTTCTTTTGCTGCAAGCTTCTTTATTTCCTGAGACTCTCCTGTAAGCATGGATTCGTCGACACGCAGCTCTTTTTCATCCAAGACAACGCAGTCCGCAGGTACGCGCTCGCCTGTGCGCAGCACGATGATATCGCTAGGCACGATATCCCTGGAAAGTATCTCTATTTCTTTTCCGTCGCGAACGACAGCTGATGTGGGCGTGATAAGCCGTTTCAGCGCCTCAATGGCTTTGCCAGACCTATATTCCTGGACAAACCCGACTGATATCACTAGAACGATAACGCCGGAAATAGTGTAGCCAGTGATGTCCTTGCCGACTAAAAATGATATTACAGCCGCAACGAAAAGCAGGTACACGATGAAATTGCTTTTTATCTGCCTGAAGAGAATGCGCAGCATCGAAACACGGCTAGTAGATTTTATTTCATTGAAACCGTGTTCCCTCAACTTCCTTCTCGCAATCTTCTGGCTAAGCCCGCTGAATTTTCTGTCCATTTTATCAAACCATAAAAATAGTATAAAAACTGCTATATAAAATCTAAAATCAGCAGACCAGGAACTCATCAATACGCTTGATAGAACAAACGATTTCGCCAGCTAAGACATATTAAAGAAACGGGCTATATTAAATTTATGCGGGCAAGATCCCCTGTTATAATTTTTTCGGTAATGTTGTTGCTCTTGTGCGCCATGTTGATACTTTCCGGAGAGCCGACAGGCATGGTGACCACTGTGAATTTCACGAGCGACATGCCTGGGAATGCAACGGAAATATGCAAGAACGAATTCCAGATAAACATTAGCGCTGCAAGCGCGGAAAACCTGTCTCAGTTCATATTCAGCTGGAACACGACGAATTATGTCTATTACAACGAGTCGCTTGTCCTGATGATGAACCTGAACAACATCTCTGAAATAGGCGACAGTGATGTAAAGGCCATGGACCTGAGCCGTTACCAGAATAATGGCACGCTGAATGGCGCAGTATACAATGCAAGCGGAGTTTATGGAAAATCAGTTTATTTCGACGGCATGAATGACAACATAACAATACCGAATTCAGCCAGCCTGAATCTCCAGGGCCCGCTCTCAGTCGAGGCATGGGTGTATCCGATTGGAAACGACGCGGGACCAGCGTATTATTACATCCTAAGCAAGGAAAGTGAATATTCCAACGGCTACGGGCTAACCATATACATAACCGATGCGTATTACATGCAATTCTATACAGCCCAGGGCGAGGGATATCCGTACGAGGCGCGATGGAATTTCGGCCCCACCACATCCATCCAGAACAGGTGGTTCTATGTAGTCGGAGTCTTCAATGGCACACACAACCTGATTTACATCAACGGCACGCTTAAGGGTTCTGTGGTAGCGAAAGCATCCGGCTCTACAGCAGCATACCCGCTTGTGATAGGGCATACAGGCAGGTGGCAGAGCGCTGCTGAACTGAATTTCAGCGGCAACATAGACGAAGTCAGGATCTGGAACAGGACGCTAAATGCAACAGAGATACGCCAGTATTATACCTCTAATTTATACAAGTATGACACGAACAACTGGACTTTTTATTCGAACCAGACGAACCTTACGAACAGCACGTATACGTATTACGGTTATTCCGAAGACGTAGATGGCAATAAGAACCAGACCGATGTAAGGACGCTCATCGTAAGCCACGCTCCTCCGAGAATCACAATAGTGTCTCCTTCAAGCCTGTCATACCAGACCAGGCGGATAGAATTCAATGTAAGCCTGAACAAGGCAGGCTCGTGGTGCGGATTTTCCATTAATAACAGCGCGAACATCACCATGGCCAGGGTTAATGACACGTATTTCAATTACACCAATGCAAGCATGCCAGACGGAGATTATAACGTAACGTTCTCATGCAACAACACCATAGGCATAATGAACACGACGCACGGCCGCGAATTCTGGGTTTCTATCCCTCCGCCAACCACAACAACCCAGGGATACCGCCGTTATACAAGCACGACCGAAGCAGAAAATACCAGCGAAGAAACCAGCATAACCGAATCAACAGCTATCTATTCCGGGA
>JBDRKV010000066.1:0-2371 GCA_043813745.1 Candidatus Aenigmatarchaeota archaeon
AGATATTTATCACTCGGTAATAATCAATATAATATATAGTAATCTGCGAAGTGTTATTATCCTTAATACCGATAGGTATTTAAACTTTTCGGTAGGAACCCCTAGTTTAAAAGGGGCTGAAAACCGGGCAAAACAGGAAAAAACACCATTAATGGCAAAAGCCTCTGGGACTGCCGATATGCACGTCAGTTATGTTTCCAGGCTTCTTAGTGCCACCCCTTGCTTGCCAATCGTGGATATGAAACCCGACATCCGCATGGGCGTTCTTGCCAAAATCTGTGCGATGGACCGTAGCTGGGTAGACAACATGTTCTGCCTCAACTGGATAACACCCGCCAGCAAACGCCAGCAAAGACAACGGCAACAACACTGACAGATATTTGAGTTGCATATAAATCCTAGGTGAATTAACCTTTTAAGCAATTCATTTGATTAATTTTTATATGCCTCATCTTTCGTTATTGGCGTTTGAACATATCGCAAAGAAAGCGGGCGTCAAGCGCATCAGCAAGTCCGCTGTAGAAGAGCTACGCTATCAGATGGAAGAGCTTGCGCGCACTGTTGCACGCAACGGCGTGCAGGTGAGCGAGCATGCGCACCGCAACACAGTAATGAAGCGAGATATAGAGTTTGTTGCAAAGAAATCGTAGAAAATCATGTTTCTTTAAGATAGAGTGCAAACTAGTCCAGGATTGAAAAATGAGAAAAAAAGAATCTAGCGTCTTTTTCTTCTTCTCTTTGCCGGAGCAGCTACTGCCTTGCATTGCCATGCACAACACATGGAAACCTTTATTATCACGACCAGCACCAGGAGCACGAGTCCTGCTGCGAACACGTTTATATCTCCAATCCTCTTGATCGCGAGCAGCAAATATGCGAAGAACGCATACCCGGCAAGCAATGCTATTATCTTACATAGTACGCACATTGAGTTCATATTCATACCACAAAAAATTATTGAAATTTCCGATATATAAAGCTACGACCTCAGCAGAATCTTGACAATATCCCCGTCCTGCAATTCATGATCGTTCGCAAGCTTGCGATTCGTTTTGGCGTCTATCGCGCCTATGTATTTGTCTGCGAAATCCGTATGTATGCTCGTGGCAAAGTCTTTAACAGTCGTGCCGCGTTTTACAAGATGCGTGTGCGGCAGGACGTTTCCTTTATTATCAGTCAGTTTATGCTCATTCGCAACCGGATAGACTGTTACCATGTCAAGCATTTCAAATACCAGTTTATTTAGTGTTTGCTGCACGCCCGTGTTGCCGTGTTTTTTCAGGTATACGTCCATGAACGCGAGCGCTTTTTTCTTTTTTTCATCAGTGATTTCCTGCTTGAGCTGAAAACTTTCATCGCCTGGTATGTAAGAAATCAGTCCCTGATTAGACGCCTCGCGTAGCGCGAGTTCTATTTCAGCAGAACACGCAATTGCTTCGCAAGAGTCTTTCAATTTAACCATGTTCTCGTCCGCGCTCGGCGTATCAGCCTTGTTCGCAGCGACGAGTATTGGCTTGGAATATTTGCGCAGTTTCGTTACAAAGTCTAACAGGTCGTCATCAGACCATTCGCGATGGGGCTTTACGAAATATTTCTCTATCTCGTCCAGCGTCTTTTCAATGTCATCAATTCTTACGCCGAGCCCGGCCAGGCGATTGGAAAGGATATCGACAAATGCTTTTTTGTCGTGCGCCTCTGCGAGTATTTTTCTCCAGTCCTTCTTTACCAGACCCACGAGCCAATAATCTATCTCAGTGTCAAGCATCTCTATGGTCTTGGTCACGTCATAGCCGCTTGTTGATTCACCGTGGCTGTCTGTCTTGCCAGAAACATCCAAAATATGCAGCAGCCCTTTTGATTGCATGACATCGTCCAGAAATTGGTTGCCGCGCCCCTTGCCCAGATGCGCGTCAGGAACCAGGCCCGCAACATCCCAGAGTTTGATAGCCACAAAACGATTGCCGTCGCAGCACTGCTTGCATTCCACGTTGAGCGTGTTTGGCAGCTCTTTGCACACGCATTTCGTGCGTACGTATGCTATGCCTTCATTGGGCTCCAGCGTTGTAAACGGATACGAAGCGATCTTGACGTCCTTGAGCGTCAACGCCTTAAAAAAAGTCGACTTTCCGCTGTTAGGCGCGCCCACTAGCCCAATTTCAATCACAATAACCCCGATAACTATTCGTTTTTTAATTTTTATAAACAAGTGAATTCGCATGGTATGGAAAAAAGCAGGAGAACCGCATGATATAATAATATACTCAAATCCTAGTAATGCAGACTGCCGTTATATTTTATATATAGAAAGCTCAGATAACGATGAATTGCATTTCGTGCTGCAAGACATCGAAAGCGGAGCAGAAGTGTGGCT
>JBDRKV010000067.1:0-7948 GCA_043813745.1 Candidatus Aenigmatarchaeota archaeon
GCCATGTCCATGAAGTACTTGTTCCATGATGGGTGACTGTTATTGGGTTGCATAATCATTACCTTTCTAGACTACATCTGTGTCTACATGCCTAGGGGTTTGCACTGAGACGTCAGTTCCAGACAGGGTTATTTTGTCCAAAACTCGCGATAAAAACTCTTGAACCGCGTCCAAACATAACTCATCTGACCCTTCAAATCTGCTTGCATGCGAATTTACTACAAAAACGTCATTCAGAATCTATCCGTAGTAAACTAACATATAGCCTGTTTTCGGTATGTGCGGTCGGACACCTTCATGTACGACGACACTGTATTGTATTGAAAGTTTTTATGTTTTGCTATGTTTGATTGTAGTTATTGGATTGAATAGGAGTAAGCATGAAAATGGGTTGTGTGTTCTTTTAGGGCATGAAAATTATTCAGAATTGATTAGGAATGGGAATTATTGAGTATCCGGCTCGGCTGGTTTTGTCATGCCTTCGATTTCTCCGACAATAGATTCGGGTTGTGCGGGTTTTTCCATTGCGACGCTTACTTCTGGAAATAGTCCATCAAAATGTGAACGAGCATTTCTTATAGTGTTGATTGCGAAGAGATACGATGCTGGTGTTATTACAGTATCTCTTTTACTTGCATCAATAAATTCCTGCTCTGCGGTTGTTAAAGCGCTTCTATATTGAATCAGGCGTTCCGTGACATCTGCGGATGGCGGCATGTCTGAAGGATCGTATGGTAATCTTGTGTTGAGGGTTTGTTCATCTAGTTTAGCAGAATATGCTATTGTCGCTGCGCGCAATGCCGAATTAATTCTTGATAGCGCGACTTCAGGCTCACTTGGTCTTGAACCAACTGCCTCGGTAAGTTCTCCTACAGCGCCAGCATATACTTTCAATCGATCCAACATTGTTCTGACATCGTCTGTTGGTTTGTCATTTGGTGTCATGGAAATTATATGACACGAATACTTTTAAAATTACAAAATCGTGCCGAAGAAAATTAGGGTATTGAGGACTATGAAGCATGAGTTTGCTAAGATAATGGGCTTTTCCTTGTGGGCTATGCCGTATGTGAGCCAGAAAATGGAAATTACCAGGTACGTACCCCATGTTGGGGCTGAGATGCCTGCTGTGTTGCGCTGGACTACGACGTTGTATGCCTGGGGAATGGTCATTATTGGGCCAAAGACCGCGACGATGTATATGATTTTATCCAGAAGTCGTTTCCATTTGTTTTTTGACGGGTAGGGCTCGAGCTTCTTGTGAATTCTCTTGCGCAGGTGGAAGTGATGCCAACCAAGCGTGTTGAATACCATGGTTAGAAATTGAAATTTTCAATATAAATCCCTTATTTTATTTAGAAAATAAAGAAATCACTTTGATTTCTTCTTGTGCATTAGACGCATGACAGACATCATGGCATCTGCCATCTTCTTGCCGTCGTCTGTCAGGGTAATATACTTGACGCGGCCCTTTTTCTCAAATGTGACATAGCCCATTTGCCTGAATTGCTCTAAAAGCTTGACTGTGTGCGAGTAAGTGCAATCGGTTTTCTTTGCTAAAATGCTCACGAACATTGACGAATTTTCGCCTTTTGCCATAGCAAGGAATAGTTTAATGGGTTTTTTCCTGAAAAATAGTTCTTCAACGTTTGTTTCTGGCATATAAGACACCTACCCTGATTCCTTTAGAATCAGTCTAGCACCATATTATTCTTCTTGCGGTTTCTCATCCATTTCCTATGAGACACCTTATTTTATTTTTGCTTGCTTATTTATTTTTCCTGCTGATATTTAATGGATTTATCCGATATAAATAATTTTTTAATGATAATTTTATCTATTCGGCAGTGATGATTACTTGTATATAGATATTTAATAATACTATTTATAAAAAATAGGTTTTAAAATATATGTTTTATCCGACAATTGACGAACTTTCCTGAGCGGACTTCGGAGGCTTCGTGGCCTTCTCGACAACCAGGGCCACGCCCAGCGTTATTAGGCCTATGGCCACGGATATCAACAGCGGCTCAAGGCCTATTTGCGGCTGTAAAAGGATGTTTATTGCGGAATGGCCGACGATTGTTATTGCGAAAAGCAGGGCCAGGATTGTTATGTACCTGGTTTTCAGGTTTCCCTGGGTGTATGACAGCAATACCTTGCCAAACCACACGACAAATCCTGCTGCGAAGAATATGTATATTGAACCGTAAAGGAATGAGAGCGTACTCTGGACAATATCTGCTGTTCCCAATATAATCATGTTGTTATAACCGAAACCAATGCCAACGAATACCAGTACGACTGATAGCGCATACATGAAGAACGATATGCGGTCATTTTCTAGCGACGTCTTTAATTCGCTATAAACTGATTCAACGATTTTTTCAAGTTTGAATCCTTTCACGAACAAAAACAATCCTAACGCACCAAGCACTATGCGCCAGCCTTCTGCGCCAAATAATGCTATTAGTATGAATGCCATGGCCGGAATACCTAAAACTAGTTTTGCCATTCTTGGGTCATCGACTGTGTCATTAACGAACTTTTTTATCATAAAATACGCGCCTTCTAGACGCTCGGATTGCTGGACGATAACGCGATGCATGGAAATTATCTGCAGCCTTGACTGAATCAATGGAAGCACAAACTCGTCTTCTAGACCGTCTGTAACAAGCACGGTTTTTGTTGCCTTGGTTTTTTTGATAACAACGTCTAGTTGTTTGCTGATTTCCTCGTCGGACTTTATGCCAACGCGTTTGTTCCCGGTTAATGTGACGACTTCTGCGTCCCGCATTTCCTTTTTCAATTTTATCGCGGCAAAAATCGTGTTTGAATCTGTGTCAGAAGGATCGGCAAGAATGAGCGCATTGGCTGCTGCTATGTTCTCCTTGAGCCCTATGATCGGACCCCTGATGCCGGTTTTCTCTCCTACATCGTTGTCGCGATCAATACACAAAATTAATTTCTCAACCATACACATCCGCTTCCTATACCATACTGTTAATATACGTTAAAACAAAAATTTTAAACAGTTTAAAATCCAACTAAACATAGTTCACTTATTGATGAAGTGATGTTATGGGCGAACTGACAATGCAGCCGTTCAAGAGAATACTGAAGAGCGCCGGCGCTAGGCGCGTTTCAGACGAGGCTGCGCAGGCGCTGGCTGATTATATAGAAATGAGGGCTACAGAGATATTCGCTGATGCGCAGAAGCTCGCTGAAATCAGCGGCAGACGCACGGTTGTTAAAGAAGACATACGGATAATCAAAACTACTTCTAGCAGGAACGATATTTAAGATTTTGAACATAAGTTCTATGCATGATAGACGACCTTATTCTTAAAATCTCTGATAAGATGGGAAAGACCGAGAAAGAGGTTCGCGTGCTCATAAAGATAAAACAGGATGAAATGGGCGGACTGCTATCTGAAGATGGTGCAGCGTATCTTGTTGCCAAGGAAGCAGGAATAATTGATGACACGAAGACCGTCATACCTGTTCCTGAAGAAAAGACTCACGTAAAAAAGGAAAGAAAGCGTAGCATTGCTGTGAAGAAATCGTATGACAGGAAAACCATTAGTGAATTGCACGATGGCGACTATGCTGAATTGAGCGCGGCCATACTCCAAATATTTGACATGCATCCGTTCTTCTATTCGTGTCCGAAATGCGGCAAGGCTGTCAAGGAGAAATGCATCACACATAAGGACGAAGAGCCGCAGATAGCACTCAAACTTAATGGCGTCATTGATGACGGCAGCGCGAGCATGCGCATTGTTATGTTCAGGCAGGCTGCTGAAAATATACTGGGCATGGGTAGCGAGGATGCAAAGACGGTGTTCGACCTGGAAGGCATGAAAGGCATAATGAACAGCATAGAACTTGGCAAGGAATTCATTTTTCGTGGTCATATCAAGCTAAATAATTTTTTCGGGAATAACGAATTCGTGGTGAATAGCGTTAAAAATGTTAATGTGCTAGAAGAGATAGAGCGATTGGATAGAGTTTTATATGGTGGTCAGAATCCGTGACTGGGTAAAAGCCTGTCAGGATTTTGTTTCATAACAAAATGGAGATAAACCAAAATGGCTGAAGAAGAAAAAGAAGAAGTAGAAGATGTCGAGGAAATTAGCGAAGAGGAAAAACTACTGACAGAACTTCCTGGCATCGGGCCAAAGAGTGCGAAAGCGCTCTATGACGCAGGCTACAAGGACTTCATGTCCATTGCTGCTTCTTCTTCTGGCGAACTTACGGCCGCAGCTGACATAGGCGCAGCCACTGCTGAAAGAATCATTGCTGCTGCACGCGATAAATGCGAGATGGGATTCAAGACCGGCATAGACGTACTTGCTAAACGCAAGGAAGTCGGAAAAATAACAACAGGCTCTCCTGAATTAGATAAACTAATTGGCGGAGGTGTTGAAACGCAGGCGATAACTGAGGTGTACGGCGCGTTTGGCTCTGGAAAAAGTCAATTAGCAATGCAGCTTGCTATAAACGTGCAGCTGCCTGAGAAAGACGGCGGTCTTAATGGACGATGCGTATTCATTGATACCGAAGGAACCTTCCGTCCGGAACGCATAATGCAGATGGCTGAGGCGCGCGGACTGGATGTAAAAAAAGTCCTGAAGAATATTTTGGTTGCACGCGCTTTTAACTCAGATCATCAGGTAATACTTGCTGAAAAAACAAAAGACATCATTAGGGAACAAAACGTCAAAGTGATTGTAATAGATTCACTAATGTCGCTGTTCCGTTCAGACTACACTGGACGCGGGGAGCTTGCTCCGAGGCAGCAGAAATTAAATAGACATTTGCACAGCCTGCAAAAAATCTCTGACGTTTATAATGTCGCTGTTTACGTAACTAACCAGGTCATGTCAAGACCTGACATAATGTTCGGAGACCCGACAATTGCAATCGGCGGGCACATACTCGGACACGCCTCTACTTATCGGTTATACTTCCGCAAGAGCAAGCAAACAAAGCGTATAGCGCGCATAATAGATTCACCGTGTTTGCCTGAGGGCGAAGCGGTCTTTAATGTCACTGAAAAGGGGATTGAAGACTAGCATTTTTTATCACTAGACATCAAAATGCATGTGGGTGTTTGTATGGGTGGCCATATTGTAAACAAGATAGAAGCTAAACTTCTCGAAGGGGATGACAAGGACCTAATTCTTACTGCTGCACTCAATGGTTGCATCAAGCAAGAGGCGTCGTTCGAGCTAACTGATAAATTCCGCGATGATGCTGACAAAGAAAAAACTTCCAAAAGGATTTCTGGCGCACTGAACCACTCCTTAGGTATGGGACACAATGCTGCGCTTGACCTTGTGGGCGAACTGGTTTCTGTGAAGAACATGACATTCGTGGATGTCTTAGCAATGAATGGTATCACGTTTGGCACGCCGCATCTTGAACGATCAACTAGGCGTTCGGTGATGGAAAGCGTGTTCATTCCAGATTGTATTCTTGAAAATGAGGAACTCAGAAGAAAGGTTGAAGAACATATTGAAGAGATGTTTACGTTGTATAATAAATTCCTGGAGCTTGGCGCGACCATGGAAGACGCGATGATGATACTGCCGATATACTACAACACGAATTGCACGTACTATATCAATGGCCGGGCGGCTTACTACATATACCAGATGTTTACTGGAAATCATAGCAGATTTGACGGCAAACACGTTGCGCCGTTTAAACGTTCGCAAACAATGATTGATTTTGGAAACATGATGTTTGATTTATTTGCGAAAAAAAATCCAAACCTATTCAAGAAAGGCGTGGAATGGGGCTTGCTGTTTGACTCTTTGGACTTCTATCCGGGCTCAATGGAGATGTTCTGCGAACAGAATGTGATGCTGGAAAATACTATTGCAAAACATGCTGGCGATATGAACGATAAAACCGCCCTGTTGATCAGCGACAATGAAGAAGCAATAGGCATGAGCAGGGAGCAAATAAAAGATGCAATCGAGCGTAGAGACGAGGCTGGGCTTGCTAATCTCAGGAATTTACATTACACGTTCCTTGCTTACGTTGACTTGGCCGTGTACAAAGATTATCTGCGAAATCGAACGATAGATTTTACCATAGAGCCGCTATATTCTGCCGCTGAACGCGGCGAGTTCTACATACCGAGAACTATCAAATCCAAAAATCTTGTCAACGACTATATTGACTCGTGCAAAAAATCTCTGGAATTATACAAGTATCTTGTTGCTAATGGCGTTGAGAAAGAAGAGGCCGTTGGGTTCATTCCGAGCGCTGTCAGGGTATTTTCGTTGGCTAGTATGAACGCGTTTTCACTAATACATGCTGCATGCAACAGGATATGCTTGCGTGGAAGGCCGAATTACATTGAGTTCACGCAGCATATGAAAGGTGAAATGAATAAAATTAATTCGGTTATACTCGATTACTTGGTTCCGCGCGGGCTGCTGTATAATCTCTGCCCGGACAAGAATATTGCAGAAGGTGGCGGCAAATGCATGTTTTGCTACCCTTTTGCTAATGCAAAAGTCTAGACCATATTATGAATGTGATATTATGCCAGACGTTTTCGAGCTGATAGAAAAAGAAAAACAGCGCCAGATAACTACGCTGGGTATGATACCTAGCGAAAATCTTGCCAGCGTCGATGTGCTACGTGCTTGCGGTTCTGTACTTGCCAATAAATATGCCGAGGGTTATCCGTTCAAACGATACTATCAAGGTAATGAAATAGTTGATCAAATTGAGCAACTTGCGATAGAGCTGGCTGAAAAACTTTTCGGCGCAGAGCATGCTAACGTGCAACCGAATTCTGGCTCGCCGGCAAACATGGCTGTTTATAACGCATTGCTCAAACCTGGCGATAAAATCATGTCCATGGACTTAATGCACGGAGGACATCTTACGCATGGCAGCAAGGTTAATTTTTCTGGAAAAACTTATGATATAATTCATTATGGTGTTGAAACAAACGGATTCTTGGATATGGATAAAATACGGGCATTGGCTGAAGAGACAAAACCAAAATTGATACTGAGCGGCTATACTGCATATCCTAGAACGATAGATTTCAAAGAATTCCATGATATTGCGCAGAGTGTCGGCGCGTATTCGTTTGCAGACATATCTCATATAGCAGGATTGTGCGCAACTGGAGTTCACGTGTCGCCTACACCTGACACTGATGTAGTGATGACAACGACGCACAAGACATTGCGCGGGCCGCGCGGTGCTATAATATTATGCAAGTCGCAATACGCGTCTGCTATAGACAAGGCTGTGTTTCCTGGCTTGCAGGGCGGGCCGCATGAAAACACAATAGCTGCAAAGGCTGTTGCATTCCAAGAAGCAATGAAACCGGAATTCAAGGACTACTGCGAACAAATTGTTAAAAATGCCAAAACATTAGCGAACGTGCTGATTGAAAACGGATTGACGCTTGTCTCTGGCGGAACGGACAATCACTTGATGCTCATTGACTTGAGGCCGCTTGGTATTGATGGAAAGACCGGTGCTGTGGCACTAGAGAAAGCTGGTATTGTTGTTAACGCCAATACAATACCTTACGAAACTGGCACGCCTATGAAACCATCTGGCATACGACTGGGCACGCCGCTGCTGACAACGCGCGGTATGAAGGAAGGCGAGATGAAGGATATTGGCATATGGGTTGTTGATGTTTTGAAAGACACTGGTAATGCTGGAAAGCAGGAAAATATCAGAAAGGACGTTCTCGCACTGTGTGCAAAGTTTCCTTTCTATTGAAGGCCTTATTTCAATAATTCATTTAGCAATGCAAGATAAGCACATACTTTTGAGGTCTCAAAAAATAGAGCCACGGCATATGGAATAGCTTTTTGATAGAACTTGTCCAGACCGGTATTATAATCATAATCGCCTATGCTTCTGTCTCCGATTCTTTCGGCTTCTCTGCCCAATTGAT
>JBDRKV010000068.1:0-39255 GCA_043813745.1 Candidatus Aenigmatarchaeota archaeon
ATCATCACTGTCGTCATTGCTCCCATTAGTCCTCCCATTAAACCTGCCATCAGGCCTTCCAGGATTGACATTATTCCGCAACATCTTGTGCACCATGCGCCTATGAACATACCGAGCAACATGCCATAAACCGAGCCCATAAACATACCATTGGTTGCTCCTATGATTGCTCCCAGCAAGAAACCTGACAGCATACCTATGGTCATTCCAGCCATCATGCCCAGAGAGCAGTCAAACGTGTGGCGATATGCCTTGATATGCCACACGCCCATACCGATAACAACAACCGATATCATGATATAATACGTGTACATATCGTACCTCAGTGCAAAGTCCGGAATGCTGTTTGAAAAACCGAATGAGAGCATCTTTATCGCGAAAAATATTATCGCAAACGAGATTGCCCCCAGTTGCAGCATCTGGTTCTCCACGTAAAGCCTGCCTGCGCTTGATACGGGTTGCCTGGTAATATTTGGTTTAGCATCATCAGCCATCTTATCACTTCATTATCCATGGGATGAAACAACATATATCCTATAGCATGAAACTAGTTTCATTGAGAATTTGGGTGATTACTTTTCAACATGACGACATTGGACATTCCCCTGCGCCTTCTCTCGATTACGCCCTGGACTTCCAGCCTGTCCAGAATCCTCGTAATCTTGACTTTTGGAAATCCTGTACTGCCCACCAGCTCTGACTGGAATATCGTGCCTTTTGATTCTATTATTTTTTCCAGCACGAGCTTTTCTTCGTTACCGAGTTTTTTCATTATTTCCTGGTAATTTTCTTTGGTGATTTCCCTGGGTTCGAGCTGCTTGTGCACGGTCTTTATCCTTGTAATTATTTTTTTCTCCTCGCCGAAGAAAACCAGGTACAATCCGATTACTATTACAAATATCATAATTGCTATGCTCATATTTGTCTGAAAATCAATGCTGCCCCACATCGGGCATGTCTGCCCGTGCGAGCATGTTGCCTCAATTATACTGGACATTGTTATGTTGAATGAAAAAATTATAAAGCCTATCAGAATTGCGATGCCGATTATCAGTAATCCGACAATACGATTTCTCATGCATATAAACCGATACAACTACTTTTAAGCGTTATAATTAATGTCGTTAAAATTAGTATTCCTCGCATTTCAGCTGGTAGAAGCCGCGCTCGTGGTCGCATGAAGGGCATTTTTCAGGCGGTTCCTTGCCGAAATGCATGTAGCCGCATTCGCGGCATACCCACCATACTTCTTTGTCTTTCTTGAACGCGCGTCCGTCCTCGACTACTTTCAATAATTTCTTGAAGCGCTCTTCGTGGTGCTTTTCTGCCATGGCTATTGCACGAAACTTTGCAGCGATTGCCTGCAGCTTCTCGCCTTCGGCTATGTTCGCAAACTCCGGGTACATCTTGGTTGTTTCATAGTTTTCTCCAGCTGCGGCTGCTGAAAGATTTTCTTTAGTCGTACCGAGGACAGCGGGCACGTCTGCATCTATTTTTATCTCGTCAGTGAATTTTCCTTTCTTTTTGAGGTCGATTATCATTTTGAAAATCTTGCTGGCGTGCTCGCGCTCGTTGTCTGCTGTTATGAGGAATATCTCGGCTATCTGCTCAAAGCCTTCTTTCTTGGCGATCTTGGCATACATTGTATATCTATTGCGGGCTTGCGATTCGCCTACGAATGCCTTGGCTAGATTTTGAATTGTGAGCTCCATGAAAACACCTGTTATATCCTATATATTAGGATTTTTAAATTTGAAAACTTAGAACGGTATCATGCTGGCGATCATGAACGGGACACCGAAATAGTTCATGACAGCGTATATCGCGAATGCTATGATAGCGATGACGGCTTTTTTCTTTGCATCGGCTTTCAGCAAAAGTTCTCCAAGTATTATCCAAACCACAAGCGGGATGACGTACAACGCCACTAGTCGGTCAAAATATCCGGCAAGACCTATGGCGCTTATAATAAGCGGGGTCAAGAAATACGCGCCGAATGCCATTATGGCAGAGTGCTTGATGTTCGTGTTATGTGATATTATATAATCAGCAATGACTATTGCGATTATCATGAGAATAGCTGTTATTGCAAGCGAGATAGCGCCACCAATAGTGAGCGGTATGGGCAGCATGTATGCGATCGATACCAAATCAACCATAATTAATAGTTGAAAATGGCAGTATATAAAATTAAAAATCAGCTATTTTAAAAAATGGCTATTTCTTTTTCTTCTTTTCAAGCTTCTTTTTTATGAATTCGGCTGCCTTCTTCGCATGCACGCGGCCGTTAGTCTGCTTCATGAGCATGCCCATTATTGCAGACACGGACTTCGTAGACGCGCTCTCGAAGACTTTATCAACGAGCTTTTCTATCTGGCTGTCGGTCATTGCATATATTTTCTTCGCATTTATCTGCCTGCCCTGAGCCAGGTCTTTTAGGACGTCAGGTACCATGTTCTTGGATATTCGCTGCTCTTTGACCATCCTAAAGATGTCATCTAACTGTTCTTTTGTTATCCTGCTTACATCCATGTGCTCGCGCTTGAGCCTCTTCATCGTAGATAGCAGGGTGTTTGCAACTAGTATCGGGTCGTAGCCTACTATGGTCTTGAACATGTCATAGTACTCGGACGTGAGCATCTGGTGGGCTAGCTCCTTTGGCAGCTTGCTCTCCAGGAATTCTTTTCTTTCTTCCAGTGTTTCAGGCTTTTCCACAACATCCAGGTCTTTTTCCGTTATTGCTATAGGTTTTACGTCTGTTTCAGGATACATCCGGTCCGAGCCAGGCAATGGCCGTGCATACTTACTTGTTGTGTCTGGCATGGCTATGCGGGTTTCCTTGGGCACGCCTAACAAACAGTGCAGACATCGCTCCTTGATTGCATGCATGGCTTTGTCAGCGCCGTGGCCTGCCACTATAACCACGACATCGTCTTTTCCGGCATTCATTTCATCACGCAAACTTTCAAATTCTTTTTCCAGCTTGTATTTTGAAAGATCTTCGTCTGTGTGTATGATTCCTTTCGGGCCGTATGCCTCTGCATAATAAGCAAGCTCTTTGCCGAACGTGTGGCCTCCACAATGCTTCTTTAATAAACCAGCAAACTTGGGCAGGACCATTGCAAAGACGTGTTCATTATTCTTTATCGTGTCAGCCAGGAACTTGCATTCGGTTTTTTCAAAGATGTGCGTAACGTTCTTGTGCACACTGATTTCCTTGAATCCGCGCTTTTCCAGTTCGCTTTTTATTTCCAGCAATGACAATTGCCTGGCAACTTCTTTTTCAACAAGCTCTGGCATCTGCTTAATTTCCTGGAAGCCCTTTATCTCCACGCGGCTGCCGCGGGTGATTGAGACATTCACGTCCTGCCTGATTGAGCCAATGCCGCGCTGTATTTTCGTCGTTCTCAATGCATTGCCAAGCTTGTATGCAAGCTCCAATGCTTCGTCTGGCGTGCTTGCTATCGCGCTGGTCGTAATCTCAACCAGTGGTATTGCCAGACCGTTGAGCTTGTAAATAACCTTGTTGTTTTCATGGTTCTCTATGCGTGATGCCTCTTCTTCCAAGCATATTGTTGGTATCGAAACTTTGCCAAAAGATGTTTCAATTAATCCGTTCATGCCTACAATTGCCGTGCGCTGAAATCCGCCTGTATTGCTGCCGTCTATCACGGTCTTGCGCATGAAGTGTATCTCATCAACAACGTTTGCATTAAGCAATTTGCATATCTGCAAGACAACATTCAATGCCTCTCTATTGACGTCGTGCGGCGGCTCCTCGTCTTCTTCGACAAGGCAGGATTCATTGGGATATAATTTGTAAACAAAAGAACGGTTTTTGAAATATTCATGCAGCGCTGCCGGATCAATTGCGCCCAGCTCGCCTGCTACAGGGCGTAGCTTGCGATTAATTTCTCCGCTTTCGCTATCTTGCTGACTACTGCTGCAGTCGCAAAAAAGTTACTTTGTATTTAATCTTTGGTGGATTTCTATTCCAACTTTAAGCCCAAGTTTCTTGTATTCCATATAAGACACTACCCTGATTTCTGATGAAATCAGTCTCTACAAAGGCATTCATAATAATGCCTTTGAGATGCCAAAGGAACTTAGTTCCTTTGAGCATAGACCATATTATTTCTCATCCACTTCCTATAATCATCTTTTCCAAACAATTGTCGTCAAGATATTATTCAGTACAAAAATGTATCCGGCAAACTGCGCGGACTGATTTCTCCAGCAATGTTCGTTAACATCATCTGCTTTACTTTCTCTATATCTTTCGCTACGTCTTTGTGACCCAGAACCCAGCCCAGCTTGACGTACGCTGTTTCCGGGAGCATGTCCTCAAGCGGGACGACGCCCGCTTGGATCAGGATGCGGCCACTGGAATATACGTTCATGTTGAGGCGGCCGTATAGTGTCTGTGGCACGAAGAATACAGGGATTCCTTTTTTTGTCGCTGAGCTAATCGCGCTTAGCCAGCTGTTTTTTCCACTAACATTTACGTGGCCTAAACCTGTAGCTTCAATAACAAAGCCCTTGCAGCTATTTTTTATGTAATGGTCGATAATGTTTGGGTTTGAGCCTGGATAAAACTTGATGAGTGCAATGTTTTCTTCAAACACATCATCTAAAACAACTTTTTCATCGCTGCGTCTCCTGTAATTACCTAAAAATTCTGTTTTTCCATCTGGAAAAACTTTTGCAATAGGCAAGTCGTTAATAGGCCTGAATGCGTCCCTGCGGGACGCGTGCATTTTACGTACCTTGCTGCCCCTGCTGAAGATACAATAGTCATCTGACGAAGACGAGTGCATGCAAATACCAACTTCGGCTGCGTCGCTTATGGCAATGCGCGCTGCACAAATGAGATTCATTGATGCATCGCTGCTCGGGCGGTCTGTTGAGCGCTGGCTGCCTACGAGAACGACTGGTTTATTGAGATTTTTCAGGAAAAACGAGAGCGCTGCTGATGTGTAATGTAGGATATCTGTGCCGTGCGTGACGATGACGCCTTTTATCTCGTCTTTGTTGAGCTCTTTGGCCACTGTTTTAGCCAGTTCGATCCAGTCCGAGGGGGTCATGTTTTCGCTCATCTTCCGAAAGGGAGAAACAATGCTTACGACATTAACAAAATCCGCGAGTTCCGGCGCTGTGACAAGCAATTCTGCTGGATCCATCAAGCTGACCACGCCGCCGGTTGCGTAATCCACCTTGGATGTGATGGTTCCGCCTGTTGTCACTAACGACACTGCTGGCTTGGACTCGTCAAAATGCAATGCTGATGCTTTATGCGTGCCGACTTCCACGGCCCTTTTTTCCAGGAGCTGGATTTCAGCGCCTTTTTCATAATGCACTCCGACGTTATAGCCGTTTTCCAGCTTAACGACGATTGCGTCTGGGTTGCCGGCTGATTTTGGCATGAGAAAGCCGACAAACGCCTTTCCGTTTTTGGAAAAGCCTATTTTATCGCCTATTTTGGCGGTTTTAAGGGCTTTCTGCACGGCTTCGCTGTAGCCATCCGGGCTGCTTGGAGAAGGCATAGTATATCATAGATAGCTTGAATTAAAAAAGCATCTGCATTAGTGATAGGCTTCATCATGATGTGCCAGATTCTGAAGAATCACGGTTTTGTTTTTCTCATCGATTGAAAATATCAAAACAAAACTCTTCAGAATATGAACCCTTCTCATATGTTCCATGGGGCTGCGAAGCGGTTTGTAATGATATGGGTTCTGTAATATTTCTTCGACCTTACTGTTAAGCGCTTCTGCGAGAGGCTTGTTCTTCTTTGCAAGCTTCTCCGTTTTCTTTTGCATGAGAGGCGATAGAAGAGGCGAGTACATGCGCTCAATCCTCTAATCCGAGATGCTTTGCAAAATTCTTTACGCGAATAGGCTTTTCTTTTTCTATTTTCTTTAGCTTCTCAATGAACTCCGGCTTGAACTCTGGTTCAAGAATCTCCTCTTCATACTGCATTGCCATAAGGTTAATGGCCTGGGATTTATCCTGCAGGCTGAACTTGGCTTTTACCACGTTTAGCACTCTATTTGCGTGCTCGTCTATGTCCACCATTGCTTTTACCATACGCAACACCAAATATATATCATATATATAACATATATATAACATATATATAAAGCTTTCGATGACTATTTCTGACTAAAAATATAGACGCTGCACAATAGAAATCTTTAAAAGGCATTATTTACTAAGTAGTAGTAACTAAGTGATAATTATGGGAAAAAGAAACGAGCGCGTGGAATACGTTGGCAGAAGCATAGCAAAAGCCCAGAGTGATACTGGTGGAAAGGTGAAACTCGCCAGATGGGCTGGCGCGCAATTACTCAAATTTCTATATTCTGGTGTGGAAGACGTCATGCGCGGAGGCGCGGGCGCAATGCTGAACTATGAAACATTTGACGTGCCTCAGTTGGAAAAACAACAGACTAATTTGACACAAGATTATGAAAGGCTAGAAAGAGATATGCATGCATATGAGACTGCTTATATCATCAATCCGATACCAGAGACAAAGATGCAGATAGAAAGCACAATAAGAAGGATGCAGAGCGTTGAGAAAAAGATTGAAGCCCTTCAAGCGAGAATAAACAGGTACAGACAAAAGCCTGAAGGCAAGGGCCTTCGCGCTGATTTCATCGGAAGCGACGGGGCTTCGCTGCTTGACGGACGATATATGGAAATGTACAAAGGCGTGCCTGTTGAGTATGTGACTGAATTGAGAAACAGCAAAGGACAAAGGCTTGCTGGCAGGCGCCTGCCTGACAGGATCCAGATAAAGCCTGGGCTGGATGAGATGCGCGAAGATTTTGAAGCGTATACGTTAGAGCACGAATTCCAGCACGGTGATGATGAGGCAAGCGAACTAGATGTTATTTTAAGGACGCTTGGACACTTTAGGGAAACTGGAGACGAAAGACTTGAAAAAATAGCAAAAGATGTGTATGAAAATTATATGGATGATACTACTAGCATGAATTAGGTGATGATATGCACAAATACGTAAGTGCGGGATTGAAGGTTCTTGGCGGCTCGGCCGCAGCCGGCGCGCTGTGGTTCGGCCTTGGAGAGAGCGGGCTGGATGTGATGAACAAACATTATCTTGCACGGATACTTCCGGATGCAGCTTTCGCAACTGGTGTTGGCACTGCATATGTTGGTTTGCAAAGAGAACGCGCACGCGTAGAAGGCCGTGTGTATGGATTTCTGGAAGGCGTAAAGGATTTTGCATTGTCTGCGCTTGCAGGCGCGACTGCATACGAGATGTGGGAGTGCGTAGGACTAATACCGTCTATGCATGAAGCATTGCGTGATAAGGTTATAGGCGACCTTGCAAAAGAAACATTCAAAGGCCAGGGAAGCGTGTTAGATGCTGTGGGCGCGACTGCATTGGCGACTGCAACAAAAGGCGTAATCCGTACAGCTGGTCCTTTTAAAAATTTTGTGGACTCGTTTGTAGGCATTGATGACAGGCCTGTCAGCGAGCGAGAGATGCGCGAAATGGAAGCAATGGTGCAATTCGACAGCGAGCATCCACCATTTTGATTAGGTGATACTAAGGTGATAATATGCTTGTGGATAAAGAACTCCAAAAAGATATGTTGAGAAGTGCTCTTGAACCAATAGAATCAATGGTAAGAAGTGGATCTATAGACCCGCAAACAGCCATTGGTTTGGTAATTAAAGCTGTTGGTCAGTTTTCTGATGAGAATTACAAACCAGAATATAAGAGATTTAGAGAAAATATGGGTAAAATTTTCGAAAATGAATTATTTTTTGATGCGGGTTATCGTTCTGGTTCAGCAATAGGTTTTAAATATAGAGAATCTTCTCATACAGATTCTCACTTCCTCTTTAAATTATATGAACATTTGAGAGGAAGAGAATATGATTCACCAGAACAGCTAAAAAAAGCAATGCAAGAACTTTTAGAAAATAAGAGATTGTTAGAAGTTGGCTGTGGCCCTGGATTTGGATTAAAAGTTTTCCAAAATTTGGGCGCAAAGGCAACAGGGATAGAACTAAGAGGCGATTATGGAGGAAGGATTCCAAATCTCGATATTCGCTATGGAAATGCAATAAATCTTGATAAACTATGTAAAGATGAAGAATTTGATATAATCTATTCACAGGACTTTTTTGCTCAAGCTTGCATTGATGAAAGGGATGCCAATAGAGTAGCCAAAGCCATGTATAACAGAACTAAAGATGGTGGACAGGGTATTCATCTAGTAACCTACGAACAAATTCATCCTTTTGTGGCTGAGTTTGGTGGTTGGTTAGACGCGTTTCAGAAAGGGCAAGATCTAGAACGATGGCAGAGATTGTATGATAATTTAAGCGATGAAGAAAGAGAAGAAGAGCTATGGACTAATAGAGCATCGCTTGATCCACAATATTTAGCAAGGCAGGGGTTCAAAATCATAGAGTATGGAATTGAAGACGGGGATTTAGTTATAGTTACGAAAAAATAAATTTCTGAGGCGAATACGCAACAAAAAGCGCTAATTAATCTTTTTATTCAGCCATTCAAATAATAATCATGGCATTTGAGATAACGCAGCTATTGTTCGGCGATATACTGCGCTGCGACTGGTGCCTTGCGCACCAGACTGGAAATATAATGGAAGACGTTGTGATGCTGTTTCTGCTTCCGACCATAATACTCATACTCTTTGTATATGTTTTGCTGAAGGACCTGAAGATAATCCCGAACAAGATGATGAGGCTGCTGCTCGGGTTTGCAGTTTACATGTTCGTGATATTCGGCGGGTATTACAACATGTTCGCGGAATTAGCAAAAACGTATTTCGTAATACTGATATTTGTACTGGGAATAATGTATTTCGTTGTTGGACATTTCATCAAAGGTCCTGCAACTGCTGAGGGCGCTCCTGGCGGAGGCGGCGAGCCCGGGCTAGTACAGAAATACATGGAAAGCGGGCGTGTGAAGCACGACCAGAAGAAGGAGCTGTTGCTCGTGCGCGACGAGATTAACCATGTCCAGGGCGCGATGTCACACATAAACCCCGGAGACATCAATTCCAATGCAGTGCGCGCGCAGTTTGAATTGCAATTAAACCAGCTGAAGAGAAAAGAAAAGGAGCTTCTCATTGAGATGGGCAAGATACGCGTACATTGACGAGGGTTTATTATGCCGCTTGAAATACTTTCGATGGATTTGTTCCCGTTCGCAGCCACATTCTTGTTTGTTTTTGCCATTGTTTACGGGGTGCTGAGCATAACGAACGTGTTCGGGATAAAGAAAACTGTTTCTGCTCGTGTGAGGAAAGGCAGTGAATACACTGAACAGTCAACTTCGGAGATAAGCGGGCACCGTAAAGTCAATGGGCTTGTTGCAATCGTGTTCGGCTTTTTCGCTGCGAGCTATCCGCCGACTGTCGCGTTTGTGCAGGAATTCCTACCCATAGCAACCATACTGCTTATCATAATATTTTTCCTGGCATTGGTCAAAAAACTAGTAATTGGTGATACGTCTAAATCTGGCGGAACCAATCGTGATCCAGTGCCGGTATTGGCCTTGCTGGCGTGCCTGATAATCTTCATAGCTGCTGCGCAATCAAGCGGATGGATAACAAAACTGATACCAGGCGTGCCTGGGCTTGAACTGGAGACAATTTTGTGGGTATTTGGCGCGTTAGCTGTTGTCCTGATAATATGGACAGCATACCGGTATGCTGATAAAAAGCAAACGCATTAATGAAGAGCGTAATTAAGTATAAATACATCTTTTTACAATATTCTTAATATGTGGTGGGAATGGATAATAGAGGAATGGAGCAATCTTGGCTTTTATGAATTCCTGCTGCCATGGCTTCTCACGTTTGCAATTGTATTCGGATTACTTACTAAAGCAAAACTCTTTGGCGATGCCAACAAAAAAGTTTCCGGCGTAATCGCTCTTGTAGTGGCGTTTTTTGTAACGCCTTATGCCGGGCCGCAAATAGCTGCGTACTTCTCAACGCTATTCGCTGGCGCGGCTGTAGTATTATCAGCCCTGCTTGTCGGCGTGCTGCTTGTTGCCATGGTTGGCATAGAGATAAAATGGGGCAGCGAGAAGAAATGGATTAAATACTCGTCTGTGATGGTGCTCATCCTAATCAGCGTCGTGATATTCGTTGTTGCAGCAGGGGCTGCCATGTTTGGATTGGTTTGGATTGACCTGCCTATATCATTGATATTCCTGGTGTTGCTCGTTGCCATAGCCATTGCTGTTGTCATGAGCAGCGAAGAAAAAGAGTCTGGCGGCGGTGGCGGAACAACCAAGCCAGTATAGTTTTCTTTTATAAATACATTTCTTCATATTATAACTGATTGATATGGCTGACCCATTCTCAGTACTTGTCGCCAATTTGCATCAGCTCGGATTCTATGGGTTCATACTGCCGTTCATACTGATGTTTGCAATAGTTTTTGGACTTTTGCTAAAATACAAGACGCTTGGAGAGGACAAGCGCTTGATAGGCGTGATGTCGCTTGTTGTCGCATTTTTTGTAACGGGCTACCTGGCTGCGCCGCTTGGCGTGATACTAAGCAACCTGTTCGGTGCTGCCATCGTGGTATTGGCCGCGATACTTATTGTAGTATTGTTTGCCAACATGGCGGGATACGAGACAAAGGCGCTTACTGACAAGAAGGTTATGCTCGCTGTGCTCATAATTGTTGCCATCGTTCTTTTCATTGCTTCTGGCGCGCTTGCAATATTCAACGTGGGCGCGATTGCGAACAACGCTGCTGTAGCTGCCATATTCATCATAGCAGTGATGGCTGTTGCCATATGGCTGATAGGCGGCGGGGATAAGTAAGCCCGTTGCTGAGCTTGCGCGCAATGGGTTTCGCTTTGCTCAAGCCCATAATCCCTTGGAAACCCTTTTTCTTTAGAAAAATAATTTAGCTTTGCTTTGACATGCGCGATAATTCTTCGATATTTTTCATCAATGACGGGAGAACTTGCTTGAATGCGCGCTCTAAGCTTGCCATGCGCACATCAAGGTCTTCTAGTTTTTCATCAATATGAGTAGGCGTGTTCTCTGCCTGGCTGGGCTTGGATGCCAGGCGCTCCAGCTTGTTGTTCAACAAACGTAGTTCAGTGCGTAATTCTTGGACGTATGACTCAGAGCGCTCGATGCGTTTGACGAATCCATCCCACTTTTCATCAACAACGCCCTCGACAAG
Source organism: Candidatus Aenigmatarchaeota archaeon (assembly GCA_043813745.1). Taxonomy (GTDB): domain Archaea; phylum Aenigmatarchaeota; class Aenigmatarchaeia; order GW2011-AR5. The sequence continues at coordinate 11,218 of JBDRKV010000068.1, forward strand.
CTCTTCAATCGCGACTTCTGGAGAGAGCTCGTCCGCGGACGGCATTGACGGTGATGTCAGTTCTGACTCTTCGCCTGTGATTTCGCTGGCAGTCGGCAGGTTTGTCTGGTACTGACTTAATACATCCTGATTGTTCTGCATTGGCGGAGCGTATGCAGTCGCTGGCTCTGGCTCATCAGAAACAACCATTGGCGGAGCTTCTTCCTCACTGGCGCCTTCTTTCACAGCCTGCAGCATGGCCTTTTCAATATCAGCGTATGGATAGCCTTCTTCTTTTAGCCTGCGAATGATGTCACGGTCAGACATGCCGCTCTGCGACAGGCGCCTTACTTCGTCAACAGGCATGCCTGTGGAAGCATCTTCCTTCTTTTTCTTGAGACCGAACACAACAAACCCTCTAATATGTTTAAAATATTATGTTTTTCACTATATAAATTATTCATTTCCAACTGACATCTGTTTTTCCCTGAGCTCTGTGAGCTTGTTCTCTAGCTCGTCTTTGGTTACAAATTTTCCCGAGAGCGGGCTGAATAGATCGAACATGTGCTCAAGCTCCTTGATATCGCGACGCATGGCAAACTTCTCAACCTGCTTGTTAAACTTGTCAAAAACATTCTGGAAATTTATCAGGCGCTCTTCCATACCGTGAATGGTTGCTTCGAGCTCGGCAAGTTTTGTATCCGTGTCTTTTGTCTTGCGAAGCACGGTTGTCTCGACTGTTTTTGTGCGGTTGTCGAGCGCTTCCATTCTTTGCTCAAGTTCTTTCAGCCTGCGACTGTCGTTATTGGAACGCCTTACAAGCTCTTGCAAAACGAGCTTTTCCTGTACAAATGGCTGGGCAGTTGGCATTATTATATTTTCTGAGAGCCTTGTATTAATAGGTTTCAGATTCCTTTGTTTCTTTGGAAATTTCAAATATATCTAAACAGCCTTTGAGGTTGTTTAACATATCTAATTTAGCTTTGCTAAATTAAATATATATTAAGAGCGTATAATAGGTTTCAGGGAATATGGATGTAATAGAGGTTAGCATATGGTTTGTGATTATGCATACAATGAAGAGAAGAATGAAGTAAGGATAAACTGTCTGAACTGCATCTACGGTTCTAGTATAGAGGACTTTGAAATATGCATGTCAAGGACAATAGATAAACTTTTGGAGATAAAGAAGCCTGCCACCATAGTCTTTGCAAAAGAGCGCGAATACGAGTATGGCCAGGATGATGCAGCAATGCTGCTTGAAATCGGCAATGCTGTCGAGCGCAGCCGCAATGTGCATCGCGTGATGTCCTTGAAGAATCTGAGCACGCCTGAATGCGACCATCAGGTCCCGGAGCGCATGGTATTCATACAGCGAATCCTGAAAGAAATAAAAATGGATCCCATAGTTGCTTACCGCCGCGTGCTGAGAGAGGTCCGGCATATACGCATGCTCGTGGAAAAGATGGATGATGTTGAATACAAATGCCATGATAATTTCGTAAAGAATTCATTGCTGCCCATAAAAACCGAGCTGGAAGCAACGCGTATAATACAACTCGCAATACCAACGCTCACGCAGATAAAAGGCCGGGAATTTTACAGAAAGCTGTTCCACCCGACCATAAGGCCGAACTTCATGTACACGCGATACATGGCAATGCCGCCCATGGGCGCAGAGCCTGTTGACTCGTATTCATTAGGCGACACGGATGTTGAAATATATTCATTGCCTGGAAAATTAAGAAAATTGTATCACATGATTCCGCCTGAATTCCGATTAACAGACGAAGAGTATATTATATTGGACAAGGCGCGCAGCTATCTCATAGAACACCAGCCAAAGGAGAATGAGCTCACTGATCCTGACAAGATAAGGGAAAACATATACAACATCGGGCTTGACATGCTGCGAGAGCTCGCGAGCGAGCGCGTTACTGAAGAACGACTGCGCATGCTTGCCGACATACTGACGAGATATACGGCCGGCTTGGGTATGCTTGAGTTGCTGCTCAAAGACAGTAAAATCCAGGACATCTCTATAAATTCTCCAATCGGGCAGATGCCTGCGTTCATATTTCATTCAGATTACATGGAATGCGAGACGAACATAGTGCCGAGCATGGAAGATGCAAACAGCTGGGCAACAAAGTTCAAGTTGCGCTCAGGACGTCCGCTGGACGAGGCTAACCCTGTGCTGGACACAGAAATATATGTTGCCGGAGGCAGCGCGCGTGTTGCAGCAATAACGCGAACGCTATCGCCGGAAGGACTTGGGTTTGCTTTCAGGCGACATCGTGACAAGCCGTGGACATATCCTCTGTTTATTCAAAATAACATGATTGATGCGTTCTCTGCTGGATTGATGTGGTTCCTTGTGGACGGTTCGAGGACGCTCTTGATAGCAGGCACGCGTTCGTCCGGTAAAACTGCATTCTTGGGTGCAACCATGATTCAGATAATGCCGAAGATAAGGATGATTACAGTAGAAGATACGCTGGAACTTCCGGTTGCTAAAATGCGCGAGCTTGGTTACGATATTGAAAGATTGAAGAGTCGTTCAGTGATAACGCGCGTTGAAACCGAAGTGCCTGCAGACGAGGCATTGCGCACGGCGTTGCGTCTGGGCGACTCTGCATTGATAATCGGCGAAGTCCGCTCGGTCGAAGCAAAGGCATTATACGAGGCAATGAGAATAGGTGCACTGGCTAACGTTGTTGCTGGAACAATACACGGCGAGTCTGCTTACGGCGTATTCGATAGGGTAGTAAATGATTTAGGCGTGCCTCCGACTTCATTCAAAGCCACGGATGCGATTTTGATATGCAACATGCTGCGTTCGTCGGACGGCTTACGATCGTTTAGGCGCTGCGTTGAGTTGACCGAGGTCAGAAAACACTGGAAGAATGATCCTGTAGATGAAGGCGGATTTGTAAATCTATTGCAATATTCATCCAAAGAAGACAAGCTGAAGCCGACAGAAACATTGCTTGTCGGTGAATCCACCATACTGAATAGCATTGCGGAGCGCGTGCGCGAATGGAGAGGGCAGTGGGAAAGCGTGTGGAACAATATAAAACTGCGCGAAAAAATTTTGCAAACGATTGTTGATGTTGCCAACAAAACCGGCCGTCAAGAGTTGATGGAAGCCGATGTCATAATGCAGTCGAACAATCAGTTCCATCTCATATCAGGAAAGGTCAAGGACGAAGTGGGCTCGTTGGATAGCGAGATGATATACGACCAGTGGCTGAAATGGCTGAAGGATTACGCGGGCGGGAAAGAGGATATACTGTGGGAAAAAATCTAAGGTGTGAAAAGTGTTTGATATCATAAAGAAAAAAAAGCCTATCGTGGTTGCGAAGAAGATAAAGGGAACGATAACAAGCCGCGAGTACAAAATATACATGGGTGAGGAGCAGTGGGCCGGACGGACCGCGACGCTGTATGAAAAACTGGCCAAGAAGAGCCGCAAGATAATCGAGATCAAGCCAAACAAGGACCTGGCACTGAAACTACAGAAGGCGATTGACTTTGCACACCTGAACATGGAACCGACTGATGCGATGTCCTTTGCATTTGGCGTGGGCTTCTTCGGATCGTTGCTTTTGATATTACTCATGGTCCTTGGAGCACTTGGACTGCCGGGGCTTGATGTTACACTAGGGGTACTCGCCATAGCGATGATTGTCCCGCTTGCTTATTTCCTAATGGTCTATCCTGTGCACCTGAAAAAAAAATTCGAGGTCAGGACAGGCTCGGAAATCGTGACCATGATACTGTACATGGCCATATACATGCGCGATACGCCGAACATGGAGGGCGCGCTGCGTTTTGCCGCGGACAACCTCACTGGACCATTGGCTTATGAATTAAGAAAGCTGATATGGGACATCGAAATCGGGACGTTTGCTTCTGTGGATACGGCGCTGATGGACTATGCGCAGAAGTGGTCCGATAACAAGGCGTTCATGGAATCCCTGCAGGCCATGCGCGAGAGCCTGACGCAGGTAGAAGAAAAACGCATGCGCATGCTTGATGAAGCTGTCAGCTTGATATTAAATGATACTGTTGAAAAGGCGGACAAATACGCGCGCGACCTGAAGATGCCCATAACAGTCATACACGCGTTGGGCGTTGTCCTGCCGGTGATGGGACTGGTACTCTTTCCGATGATAGCAATATTTTTGAACGTACCGCCCATGGCACTCTTCATCGGCTACGACATAATACTGCCTGCTATACTTCTGTTCATCGTGATGAATGTCTTGCAGACTAGGCCACCGACATTTTCAAGCATAGATGTCAGCACGAATCCGAACGCGCCGCCCCGCGGGAAATTCGCAATTTATGGAAAGACAAAGAAAAGATTTGTTTCTGCGCTTCCGTTCGGCATACTGATAGGGCTCATAATAGTAGGACTTGGCACGTACATGTTCCTCACTGTTCCCGAGGATAGTATTGAGGACACACTGATGCCATCCATAATAATCGTTGCCGGCATTGCATCAGGGTTCGCCGTGTATTACCTTGCGTCGTCCCAACAAAACTTGAAGATAAGGAAAGATACGCGCAACATAGAGGATGAATTTCGCGAGGCGTTATTCAGGCTGGGCAACCAGGTCTCTAGCGGCAGGCCAATAGAGAGTGCACTGGAACGGAGCCTTGACCAGATGGGCGAGCTTTCCATAAGGGAGATGTTCAAGAAGGCAATGGACAATATAAAAAATCTTGGAATGACTTTCGAAGCATCGTTCTTTGACAAAACATATGGCGCCATAAGATACTATCCTTCAAAACTTGTTAATTCTGTGATGAAAACTGTTGTGCGCTCCACGCAAAGAGGTCTTGCGACTGCATCCCAGGCCATGATATCCATCTCGTTGTTCCTGAGACGCGTGCACGACACGCAGACAAAGGTGGAGGAAAACATGTCTGACGTGACATCATCCATGCAGTTCCAGGCATATTTCCTTTCTCCCATGGTCGCGGGCATTGTTGTCACAATGGCCATAATGGTCATACGTATAGTGAAGCAGATCGGGCCTTCGCTTACCGGCATACAGGATGTTGCTGGCGGCGCCAGCGGGCTTTTCGGATTCATGGGCGGCATGTGGGACCAGATGCCAATAACGTCCGGCGTGTTCCAACTCATCGTGGGTATTTATATGATAGAGAGCGGAATTATATTGTCCAGGTTCGTCAACGGCATACAAAATGGAGAAGATGAAACCGGATTGCAAGATTTGACTGGCAGCGTGCTGCTCATAGGAACAATAGTATATATTGTCTCGCTGTTGATAACGCTGCTTATATTCGGCCCGATGACCGAGGGCATTGTGTGATCATATGGAACTGACCGAAATGATGCCGAAGGCGTGGATAGCCGTCCTGATAACGGTAATCATCTTCATGGTGCTGATGCTGATTGCATCAAACGCGATTAGCGCGGCTACAGAACAGTTTGGAGTTGTTGGTGTATGAAAGGTAAAAAAGGTATTTTGACGACCATGCCCGCATTACTCGTGACTATTATTTTTGTAGCACTTGTCGCGCTAATCATTGTTACTGTTGTTCTGCCTGCACTAAGCGGCGCAAAAACCGCGGGCGGAAATATTTTTGCTAAATTTGCTAGCTTGATTTTCGGTGGCTCCTGATGCAAAATGAAATGCTTATCACAATAGTAATCCTGGCAGTAACTGTTATTGTAATCATTCTAATGACCAACAGCAGCGGGCTTTTTCAGGAGGAAAATAAGCTGACTGACAAGAAAACGCCGCCATACGTGAAGCTCGTTGACGCTGAATTGAAAATAAGCTGGGAGGGTCCTTTTTCTGACGAGAAATCAAAATCCGTTGTTGAGGAACTGCTTGGGCTGAAGCGCCAGTGGTACAGGTACCATGTTGAAATCAACAACATGAAATTAAGATACGAAGGCACGAAACTGCCGATGCACGACATACATCCTGTGCTCGAGGTAAAGGGCACAGAGTTAAAGGACGTTGACGTGAACGGCGATAGCGATTCGTTCAAGCTGACGCAGGAGATGCTAAGGGACGGCATATTCACGATAGATAACATAAAGCTGCGCAGCGACGTGGACAGCTTTATCGCGCCGCAGACCATTGAGGCCGATAATAATATCATAATAAAAGAAAATGTAATGGTGAGCTTCTGGGAAGAGACCGAGCGATTCATCCAGAACTACAAGGAGAATAGCCAAATCAATTTATTGAGCATTGGCTGCCCGGACTTTGATGATTGCGACTGGCTGGGCGCGATATCCGTGCCGTCCATAGGCTACAGGTACACAGCGGGCTCAAGCTCGCTCACCGGAAAAATAGAATTCACATCACCGGTCTCCACTGACATAAAGCAAGGAGATGAAACATCCCTGCGCTTCAAAATAATAAACACCGGCAGCCTGGACTGGACGCGGAATGACAACACATTGAGCGACGACAAGATAGCCGTGTTCATACGCGGGTGCGCAAATGGCGTTATTGCTAAAAAAATATTCAAGCTAGAAGACACCACTATCGTGAGAAAGGGCGAGTCAATACTGTCGGATAATTTCCTTGGCGATACAAAATGTAAAATACCCTCGAACTATAATGATATATTGGTAATGGTAATCGCCAACTGTAATTTAAATAATGATCTGGGAGGCGACATACCGTGCAGCAACACTGCCGGAGCAGACGATGATCCTACAAAGGCTTTTGCCATAGACCAGATGTTTCCATTCAGGACCGAATAGTTGTGTGATGACATGCAAAATCTTATTATGGTGATGGTTGTTGCCATGGGTATAACCCTGCTAGTGGGCGGGATGATAATATACTCGTATGGCGGAAATATCAGGGAAGAATATGGAGACATAGAAGGACTGCTCGGCATGAGCCTTGTCAAGCTGAAGTCAGCGGACATAACTCTGGACTGTGCTTCTGGAAGTAATTATCAGCTGAAGATAAAAAATTTCCTTGTGAATTATTACGGCCCGGACAGGACGAAGATGGATGTAAAGATAAGAATTTTCGGCAGCGAAGAAACCGTACTCAGCAACAACCAGGTAAACCTGCCCATGCGAAGTCCCATCACACAGCTGGCGAGCGTGTCTGTCACGCTTCCGACAGAGGAAAAGATAAACAAAGACAAGGGAGTTGTGTTAACGCTGATGTATTGGATGGACGAGCTGGAAACAGGCTGCTACCATCAAAATCGCGGGCTGACGCTGCTGGACATCGCGAGCAAGTGCCCGGGATCGTATCTTGGCAGCGACGACGTGTTCATACCCAAGGAGAATATAAAATTCTCTAGCCCGGATAATCAAGAGTGCGCGACTGACTGGGTATTTAGAAATCCTGTGCCAGACACATATGGAAAAGAAAAAGAAGTTGACCTTGGCGATGCCTACGATTATTTGATTTTAAGTGATAAACATTATATCCACAAGGTTCGCATAAAACTAGTTGACGTTGAAAGAACAGATAGTAGCTTGGTCATGAAGATATCTGGAACGTATTATTACAAATATGATAATGAGCAGGAACAAAGTGCTGAGCTGGATTGCAATATTGCGATGCCTGGTTTAATCGGAACTGTGTCATTGAATGCCGGCTCGGTGATTGCCTGCGATGTGCAGGGTATTAGAAATGATCCAAGTTTATATGAGGATGTACGAATAAAAGTGCTGTCGGTTAGCGAGAACCGGGCGATTGACATAGATGTCATACCTACATTTTCGACAGGCAAAAAATTTGGTTGGGACATTGACGGTGCTTCGGCTGGATTCAAGGCTTTTCCTGTAACAATCGCTGACGAAGATCTGGGAGATATTGTAATAGGTTTGAATGAAGTTTTGATTTCTCCTGCACAAAATTATATCTTCAAATTTGAGATTTACAAAAGAGTCAGGCTTTATGAAACCGCTAACGACTATCAAAATAGGCGCCTTATAAAAATCGGGGAGGCTGGTACTATAACACTTTCAGAGAATGGTATTGCATATCTCGGTGACCGAAGCAAAGTTGGCGATAGTGTTGAAGATGGCATGGCTTATGTTTATACAATAAAACTGGATGATATCAACACAGAGAATAGGATGTTGCGGCTTTCGCTCGACATGAACCCAAAGATCAAGGAGCTGCAAAAAGGCAGCGCGAGATTCTGCTGGGACAGGAATGCCGCGGGCTTTGACAAATGCGATTTGGGCATGGGAGACTGTGATGAATTGTTTGGTGATGAATGTGACACGAGCAAATCTTATAGTTATGGCACTGGTCTCAGCGGAGCATTGGATTGCAGGGACGTTGATGCTGCTGTTGATGTATGCTGTCCTAGCGGCGCAAGCGATGAACAGTGCAGGGCAGCGTACATGGCGTGGAGCCGTAGCGGCGATGAACAGAGGATAAGAAACGCGCTTATCGCCGGCGTTGATCCGCCTCCCCAGAACTGATTCTAATTTATATATAGCACGGCTACAAAATTAATCAGAGAAGAAAATGATTTGTATTAGTTGGAGATGTTGAAATGCAGGTTTCTGGAACGATGATGCTCATAGTCGTGTTGATGGCTTTCATAGTCGTCGTCGGGGTCATGCTGCTTGTATCGCCCAGGGCCTTTATTTCCAATGCAATAAATGGCATTGGCTCATTTTTCGCTATTTTAGGAGGTGGCGTGTGATGCATGCGCCGTACCTCATAGTCGGCATAATAATCGCCCTGGTGGTGCTTGCGCTGTTGATTTTCCTGGCAGGCGGACTGCCGGGCGCGGCCGAGGGTATAATAAACCTATTCAGGGGTTGATGCAGTGAAAAGAAAAGCAGTAATCGACATGCCAATATTCCTTGCAATAGATGCAATAATCCTGCTGTTTGCTCTCGGGCTCGTGCTAAGCTTTGTCGCATTCAAGCCATATGACCAGATTGCAGTAGCCGGCTTTGAGTCCCTGGCTTCTGCCATACAGAAAACCTGCTTGGAAGGGAAAGCAGTAACTGTTGATTTCGAGATGGCGCAGAGCAAGCCCATCACGGTCGGCGGCACGCTGAATGTATTGAGAAAGGTCATGCTGGATATATCCGGAGATCCGGACTACCTTATATATTATGAAGCATATCCGCCAGGGGATGCCTGGGCATGGGAAGAGCTGATGGGCCTGCCGAAAAGGAATGTTGTTTATTACAAGCCTGATTTATGTGAAATGACGAGCGATGAAAAATGCATAGTAAGGGATTTCGCGAAAATAAAATTCCCTGAGTTTGTCAAGCAGCTCTCTGACCCGCAAAGCACTGAAACTGTTCCGTTTGTTGTCGCAAACATAATACTTGATGACGAAGAAAATAATGTGCAGTACAAAGACAGGTTATTGCGCGGGACTGTCGGCAAATGGGACACCACAAATCCCAACACAAAGGCGTCGTACAATTTCATGGATTACTTTTCTATCAACACCATAGAAAAAACAATGGTGAAATATCGCGCATGCGGAGAAAATTCTTTGTGCTTGAAGACGAAAAAAGGCGTGTATAAAATACCATTGACCGGATGCGAAAGCATCAATGAGAACGACAAACTGGTTGTGGTGAGCAAGAAGGCTGGTACATATCCATCTACAATAGAAATACTTTTGCGTATGGCTAAAAACCTTGTTGGCATCAATGCTGGCGTTTCGGCTGAATTTATTCAAAGACGGCCACTAAGCCTGGCTAGCCCGTGCTCAAGGTCCACGCTGAGCATTGTGCGGACGCAATGCTCGTGCAAGGAAAAAAGGACGTATCCTATTTTCGAATACAGCTCCAAGGACGACACGCTGACCCAGGTCGGGACACATATTGATTGTCTGGATTTCATAATAGGCGGACAGGCCGGAACTGGCGAAACTTTCGACTGCATTTCCATAGGCATAGAGAATTTGAATTTGAATGACAATTATTGCATAACCCTGCCTGGCACTTCTAAATCTGCAAAGCAAGGCGATGGCCCTGTCTCAGCAGTGTATAAATATGATAATATCGAGCGCGGCGTGACGCTCATGGAATCCGGAGGAGACGTTAGTCTCCTAAGCAAGGCTGTTGAGCTTGTAACTCCAGGTTTCCTGCCCATGTGGCCAAGGGCGAGGTGAGTGAATGGATAACTCACTGACTGTTGTTTTGTTTCTCGTAATCACGCTTATGATGACGCTTGTATTGAGCGCGTTTGGAACAACTCCATACAAGGCCGCGGTGGACAATCTGGTGCGCGAGAACGCTCGTTTGACTGCGCTGAATGTCGCGGGCGTGATAAACCTGATGGAGAATCCTATACCTGACGGCGAATATTATCTCAAGATACCCATAAAGGACTGCAGGCTGACTGTGCTGCCTACAATGGTGATAATGGAAACTAACATAAAAGAGGCTTCGAAAAAAGTGGGCAGGGCTTCGCTGTTCGTCGGCATAAACATGATAAAGCCCTCTGAGATAACGTGCAATGAAAAAACCGAGACCAATATAATGATATCAAAGGCCAACAGCACTATTGAGGTCAAGAAAATAGACAATGACGGAGGGAATGCGAATGTTTAAAATGACGGATGCTTTCATGATCGTCATATGCATTATTGCATTCATAGGTTTCATCGTTGTGAACATACGACTTTTTGCTGATTACAACATAAACGTTGTCATAGACGAAGAGGCCCGCATGCGGGCCGAGATACACGAGGCTTTGCTGTCTGCGCCCGGACTGACTGTGAGATATTCGGTATTCAACAAAAGCGTTATAGACGAGCTGCACGAGGAAACATTGATAGATTTTAAGAGCATCGAGCCTGTGAGGCATTGCGATTACAGCTATAGCGTGGTATTCACTGTAAAGGAAACAAACGAAAACATAATAAAGCGCGGGTTTGGATATCTCGGCATTGGTTCTGAGTTGTTGGACGAGCTGGATCCGGACAAACATACGCTGCCGCCGAGCCAGCAGGAAATGATTGACGAAAGGGCTGAAACTATCTTTACGTCAGTACAATATCCAGATGGAACGATATTGCCTGCTGCGCTGAGGGTGCGCATATACAATGACATGCTCACGCGGATAACCTGCGCAGTGGAAAGGGCCATCATATTCGACTCAGAACAAGAGGTTGCAATACCGTTCCCTGCATATGACGCATCGTATCCTGCTAGATTTAGCTTGTATCAAAACGCCAATGAAGAGATGTGCCTTGGCGACGAGAACGGAAAGCACTTCTGCAGGAGCACGCTCGGCATACTGCTGCAATCATCACTTAACACGGACGACTCAGAAGGCATGTATGTTAAGATAGCAAAAGCCAGCGACAAGTCTGTCAGCGCATCGCTGATAAGGAAGACTGTTCCAAAATCTGACACAGCTCAAGAAAATGGTAAGATTGAGTAAAGCTCATCTACATTTTCCCGATGAGGATGCGAGAAAATGGATGATAATCATGTCAAGTAGAAAAGGGCAGCTGCCCATATCCGGAACGTTCATGACATACGTGTTTCTACTTATAGTAGTAGCCCTGCTTTTTGCCGAGGTGATGATATTTTTCATAGCATTCGAATATCCAAAAGCGCTCAATAACATGCTGAAGACTTTTCCAACCAACATGGTCGGCAAGGAGCAGCTGAAATACGAGATTGATTTTGTGCAGATGTCCACGAAACCGTTTGCAATGACCGGCGCGATAACGTATGTATACGACAGGAGGCTAATAGAAGAATCCATCATGACCTACATCACAAACGACAAGAAATATTTCAATCCGATGTTCGCGCTGGGCTTTGCCAGCTTCAACCCGTCGGCATTGAGCTTTGTGCTGAAGGCCGAGCTGCTGAATTACAAGGACCCGTCACAAAAAATTCTGCTCATGAAGCGCGTCAGCTTCGCAATCATCAATGGCAGGCCTGTGAATTATTGCGGGTTTGATTCAGAAGGCGTGTGCGAGTCCTCGTGCAGCACTGGTAGAAAAGAGGAAAGCGAACTGGATATGTTCTGCAGTGAGGGCAGCAAATGCTGCGTCGAAGATGATGGCAGCGGAACGAGGTGCGGCCTTGGCATCTGCCTGGACCCGGATGGCGACATACCGGCTGGCAGGGAGCCATCGATAGAACACAGGTGCTCTGGCAATCTGAAATGCTACGTGACTGCCGACCCTACGAAATATATGATGCTGGAAGATGTCGAGGTGCCGATATATTTCAAGGGAAACCTCGGCTATCTGAGGGTGACATCATGAAAGGGCAAATACTCCAGCTGGCTCTGATATTGATAACAGCGGGCATAGCGCTCATGTTTATATTATCTGTCATACAGGCCAAGAACTTCAAGGAAAAGATAAACCTTCAGGAGGTGGAGGTCATGGAAGCGAAGAATGGTATATTTCTCACCGAGAACTCCATGGATGCTTCCTGGCACATGTCGTCTGTGCAGTCCACGTTCCACACTGGAGAAGATGGCGTGGGCAGGCAGTACTGGTTTGACCTGGACAACAAGAAACAACTCAGTGAGCTGAAAGTCATTGGCCAGACAACCAGCGAGGGCGAAGAAATGTGCAATAAACTTCCTGGAGGCCATTGCGTTGAGAATTTTGGATGCAGCAAAAATGAAGTTCCTGATGATAGCTTGTGCGGCTCTGAAGCGCGTTGCTGCTACAAAGGACAGTCTACTAACGAACCGCAGGACCAGATGTGCAGTACGAAGAACGGCATGTGTGTAGACGATTTTTTCAGTTGTCAGTTAAACGAAAACGATAATACAGAAATGTGCGGGCAAGGTTTTCATTGCTGCTATCCAATGACTGCTGCTACTGGCGCTGTCACTGACGAGCAGAATGCAGAAAATGGAAATCAATTATTGGACGAATTCCTAAAATCCATCACCGGAGACGCTTCTGCACTCAATCCTGTGATATACGAGCCGAACAGCGCTGCGTTTTCAAAATACGTGAATTATCTCATGCATCGCGACTACATACCAAAGGAAAATCTGCTTTATTACATACGCGGTGTGCGCACTGACATAGGCGGGTTTGTTTCCGGACCGTATGAACTGATTATGGGAAACCTGTTGGGAAGGGTTGCACAAGATATACGCGGGACAGGAGACAAGATTGTATTCCAGCAATCAAAATATTCCAGCCCGATAAAACTGATAACATTCATGCTCAAGGTTGTGCAGTCTGCGAACGGATTCGTAGAGGCAAACAAAGAGCTTGCGATGAAGACGCCGACCATACCTACAAGCGACAAGCAGTTTTGGTACACAACCGCGACCGCTAGCGCCGGGGCTTTCATTGACAGCGTGAACGGATTCATCACTGAAAAAAAACAGAAAGCCGCTGAAGACTGCAAAATCGACGGCAATGCTATAGCAGAAGTTACATTCACTGACGCAGTTGTTCCGAAGCTTGTCGTGCCTGATTATGATAGTGACAAGTTCGTAGGGAACCAGGGCGGACTGGAGCTTTCCTATAAAATAGATTCCAAATTCGTAGAAACTGTGCTGAAAGACGACACGAGGTACTGGTATTACAATGACGCAGACAGCAAAAACGAGTTCTACAAAAAGGAATTTCAATTAAACTTTACTGTTAAGAGCCAGCCCGCTGTTTTGAAGTGCGCGGACAGTAATGACAACCTGTTCAATTTCGAAACGCCAAAAGATATGCTTTGCTTGAACAACGAGATGTGGACTTGCAACACGCCTATAGATGGGCTTGCTAACGAGCACAAGAAAACAGACCATCAAACTGTTGCGCAGACAGTGGCGCCGACAACATCGACATCCTCGACATCAACAACTTCTACGACTACGACAAGCACGACGACGATATCAACTGGCTCGTCGTCAAGCACGACAACAAGCATACAGGAAAACACTTATGATAATTATGATAGTTGCATCAGCTGCTTTAACAACGACCTAACGAGCAGGTGGTGCCTTGACTCGACTCCACCGTGCTTGCCTTTGACAAGCACTCAAGGTTGGCTGATACCATGCGACACAGGCATAAAGACTTCGCTCTACGAAAGCACGTCTGACTCGTGCGCTGCAGTGAATTATAAAACATGCAGTGAATGCACGTCGCACGGAAAGACGTGGTGCATAACCGCGACTTCTTCTGTGTGCTCAAACATGTGCGGCGGCACTGCTATAACAAGCTCGAGCGACTGCTCCAGCGCAAGCGGGGCTGTTACTGGCATGACCACTGCAATTACAGGAAACGTTTTAGGATACTCGTCTGAGGTTGTTTATGGATGTGTTGAGCATGGCGGGGCGCGCAGATTTTGCAAGTTATACCGCGACACGCGCGACATAGAGCAGTGCTGCAAATACTGGCCAGCAGACCACAGCTGGGTCTTCAAAGCCGGGACGTTCTGTATAGGAGACGGCTCGTGCGACAATGGGGTTGACAATAAAGTTGATGCTAATATACGCGACCGCGGGGAACGATGCATTGTTGACGGAACAAATAATCGTCCTGATTGCCCATCTGACAAGCCAAACGGGTGCTGCGATCCAAACGAGAACGGAGCAAGCAAGCGCGGCTGGGTAGAAGCCGGACATGTAAAAAGCGGAACAGAGTGCAAGGTATGCCGAAATGACGGGTACTTTGACGACAATTCAAAATGCACGGAAACGCACACGTGCGTAAACAGGGTGTTTAATGGATTTGACCCTGTGACAGGCTTTCCTGCCTACTACGAGGAAACAGAGCAGGTACGTGAAACGTGCGTGAACGGCGATTGCAGGTATTCGCAGGCAGGATACGATTATTGCTATTAAGCAATTATTTATATCTCGGAAAATAATTTAGATGCATGAAAGCCCTTTCGCTCTCCATAGAAACCGTGATAGTGTTAATAATCGCTGTCATCATACTCGGCATACTGACGTATTTCATAATGAACATGGCAAAACCAGGCCTGGACAAGATGAAATGGCAGCAGGATGCCAGCCTGGCATGCGGCAGGTACATAAAATTCGATGAAACGTGCACAGATGTGCCTAGCCCTAGCGACTGCACTGCTAACGAGCAGAACGCGCTCAAGCTGGACGCGTGCGCCGCAATCAATATACTAAAAGACGTGTGCAACAAGCTGGAGTATAGTTCGTGTACTGGCGGGACGCCGAGCGTGAATTGCATAAAACAGTGCTGCTCCGTGGTCTGCCCAAAGACAAACGTCCAAACGTCGTAATTCTAAAGCCTTTTAAAAATTATGGTATAATCTTAATTAACATCCAAGAGACTTGCTAGAAACTTTAACATTACGAACGAGGCGATGAAATGGAAACAACAAAAAACAGCGGAATGAAAAACAACAGGAGAGACGAGAACGACGGCACAATCTTCATAGGGCAAAAACCGCCTATGATATACGTGATATCAGCCATAGCGCAGTTCGGTCGCGGAAAAAAAGAAATCCGCATAAAGGCACGCGGAAAGATGATAGCAAAAGCCGTGGACGTGGCGGAAATCATAAAAAACAGGTTCTTCAATGACTGTAAAATTGAAAACGTCAGGACTGGCACTGAATCCGTGGAATCGATAAAATTTAACAGGCGATTAAACGTGTCGACGATTGAATTGACTGTCAGGAAATAAATTTTCTATTTTACTATGGCTTGCAGCATATTTTCCCAGTATCGCAAGTGCCTGAAACGCGCGCTCTATTATTTGGACACGTTGCCCTGCTGCTTGTGGTAACAGGTGTTTCACATTTATTCGGCAGATCACAGGTTCCTGTAGTACCGCCGCCAGAAGACCCGCTGCTGCCACTGCTGCCGCCCCGGCAGCAGTAATCAAAGCATGTGGCTGGGACTCTTGTATTAAGAACTTTTTCGCATGCGTCCAGCAAGGTTCCTTCTGCTGCGCCGCCTGGATGATAATTTGTTATCTTGAACAAATTTTTGTCGTTGACTTTTGGAGCGTCAGTAATCACGCAGCCCTTGTTCATCAGAATCTGGCAGCCGCGCGACAATGCGGCTGTGTCGCCTATGGAACTTATTCCTCCGCCGCCGCTAAACAGGAAGAATGCAGCAACAGCTGCTAGAACAACAATGGCTATGATGATTACTATAACAACCTCTACTGGCATTGAGAGGGCTTTGCGATGCATGAACTATTTTTAGAGATTTCAATATATAAAGGTTTGTCAAGAAATTTTTAATGAAATAAACGAAAAAGAATTAAACTTATCTTGGTGTTCTGGCCGACCTGTCTGCTGTCGGGGTTGTTCGCGAGCTGCTAGTACTGCCGCAGCATACTGAGCGACACTCAGCTGCGGTTATGTAGCCGAAAACTTTCTCGCATGCGACCATGATGCCGTCAGCCTGGCCGTTTCCATCTGGGTCATAACCATCCAGTTTTATTTTTATATTATTAAAATCTAATGTCTGGCATCCGCGCTGTGTTGCCTGCCCACACATGGTGTTCCAGGCTGCGCGATCGCCTATGCCGCCGGCTGGACTCAGCCAACCCGTGGTAAAGAATGCGGCTGCGGCAAGCAGAACTATGACAGCCAATGCAATTATCACGATCATTTCTACTGGCATGGATATTGCTTTCATATTTTCACTATAATTTTATTCACAATACTGGTATAAATAGTTTTCTAATTGGTTGGCAGTTGATTTCACATACCTAATAACATATTTATACAAGGAAAACAATTTAATTTCTGATTGTATGCAGAATAAACTAGTAGTTGTTGCTATTATTTCTATGTTGCTGCTTATTAGCGGTGCTTATGCGCTTGATTTGAACAATGTGCTTTATAAAGCAACTGGAAAGGCGTCACTGATAACCGGACATCTCTATTATGAAGAAAACGACGACTGCATAGACAACCAATACTATGAGGAATGTGTTGGCGATGACTTATACTATTGCGATGATGATTATTATGTGTCAGTTGTATACGGCGGATGCGCTTCTTCTGGCGTTGATTGCAACGGTATAACAGACGCGGGTTTATGCGATAACGATGGTGAAGGATACCAGTGGTGTGATTATGGGACGCTTAGACATCACGACTGCGGTGCAGGGACTACATGCCAGAGAGATAGTACTGGGTGGTCTGATTGTGTTAGTACAGGCGGAGGAGGCGGAATGAGCGAGCCTGGCATCACAAGAACTCCGGGCTGCGGAAATATAGATGGTTATGGATTTTGTTATTCTGCTGCTATATTGAAATATTGTGATGAAGGACTTGATGAGATTGTGACTGAGGAGTGCGCGGTATCTAGGGGCACGGGTTATGTTTGCTATAAAAATGAACAGGGCACAATGGCGGAGTGCGTTAAACAACAAAGCGGCATGGACTGCGCTGGAATAACCTATGAAGGAACATGCGAAGCTGACACGCTGAAATGGTGCGATGATAGCTCATATCCTGGGGAGCTTGTCATTGAAAATTGCGCATCTGATGAAAGGGTTTGTAATATTTACGGCGGTCTTGCCAATTGTGTTCTGGAGTATGGCACAGGCACCTGCTATAGAGACGAGGAATGCGATACTGGATTGTCCTGCTCGCCGATGTATGATAGTGTTAATTATGGCGGCGTGTGCTGCAGCCCTGGTGAAGAGGTTTATTATTTACAAGGCAGCTATTACTGCAACATGCCGAGCTATGATGACATTCCTGACTATTCTGCGTCGCGCGGGGATATATGCTTCACTGACATTGATTGCGTCGATGACCTTGTGTGCAAGACGGATTTGACATACACAGATGAAAGCGCATGCTGCCAGTCAAATGAGGAGCCTGTCATGGGCTCTTGCAGAACCATACCATATTATACAGCAGGGCCGCGACCTTTTGCAGATAATTATTGCACGCGTAAAATCAATGAGCTGAACCAAAAGTGCGCTTGGGGCGAAGGCGACTGCGACAGCAACAGCCAATGCCAAAACAATCTTATTTGCGTGGATGCGCCCAGCTCATCCATTACAGGCATTGAGGGTGCGGACTTGTGCTGTAATAGGAATGAGATTGTCAGCAAAGGGAAATGTCTGAGCACGAATACTTTCTATCCAGCGAATTACGACGGCGGGACTGACGCTGTTCCTGATGTTGCGGGAGGAGACAGTGACACAATGTCGCTTGGTCCGTATTCTAACGGCGATCCATGCACGCAAACTGATGCTAATATGCGCGGGAAGTGCGAGAACAATAATGTCATCTATTGCAATACGAATGACCAGTGGAACAATTATGATTGCGGAAGCGGTGGCTGCGGATTTGATTTTGTTAATGATTACTATGACTGCGTTGGTGGAACAGGCGGCGATACAGGTGGAACAGGCGAAGGCATGGACCCATTTACGTACGAAGGTGGTGACTGCGACATGCTCAATGACGATAATATGTACGGGACTTGCGATGGTAATACGGCGATATACTGCTATGTTGGCTCGTGGGTTGCGGATGCGTGCACAGGGGGTAAGAGCTGCGGTTATGCTGATTATGGCGCGGATTGTTTGAGTGGCGGGACTGATAAGCATGGAATCTCATGCCCTAGCGTAGCAGCATGTGGCACGGACCAAGGTCTTGTTTGCAAAGTCAATGATAATCTTGATTCACGATGTTGTTACAGTAATGAGGAAGTAAGCAGCGATGGTACGAAATGTGTTCCAAGTTCTGGCGGCGGTACAACAGGCAGCACTGGCACTTTCAATGGGCAGACTGTTTATGTGGGTGCTGAATGCGATCCTGGTGATGACGCGCAGTGGGATGGGGTATGCAATGGCAACAATAAATTAGTATATTGTTCTGCTGGTGCTGAATGGGCTGTGGAAACATGTTCTGGCGGTAAAACATGTACTGTTACTAACGGCTATGCGGATTGCACATTACCAAGTTCTGGTGACGAGACTAATGCTTGCGAAGATACTGGCGGGGTTTGCTCAACGCCAGCCATGTGCTCAAGTTGGAGCGGCACTCCTGTACCGTCTCTAAAGAGCGCCTGCAACGTTGCCAATGCTTATGGAAATGACGTTTGTTGTGGGCTACCGGTTGCAGGCGGATACGAGGAAGGCGATGACTGCACGGCAACTCCGGATTACAGGGCATGCGATAATAATGTTTTGGAATGGTGCGGATCGTCAAAAACAATTCTGATTCAGGATTGTGGGAGCGGCGGATGCGGAATGGGAAGCGATGGTGTCTATGACTGCCTCGCCCTTCCAGACGCGATTGACATGGATCCCGGACCATATACTGACGGTAGTTCATGTGATTCTACCAATCATGCCAATGTTGCTGGAAAGTGCGAGGGTAATAATGTAATCTATTGCAATGAAGATAATAGGTGGACTAATTATGATTGCGGGGCTAGTGGATGTGAATTAGGATCGAATGGGTATTATGATTGCATTCCAAGCGGGACAGGCGGTGGAGATGAAGGCATGGATACATTTACGTACGAAGGTGATGATTGCGACATGCTCAATGACGATAATATGTACGGAACGTGTGATGGCAACACAGCGATATACTGTTATGCTGGCTCGTGGGTTGCGGATGAATGCGTAGGGGGAACGAGCTGTGATTATGCTGATTACGGCGCGGATTGTTTGGCTGGCGGGGCAACAACCACAGTTAGTGGCGGTGGCACGATGTCGCCAGGACCATATGTTGACGGCGGAACATGCACACAAACTCAGGCAAACGTATATGGAAAGTGCGAGAATAACAAAGCAATATACTGTGGGGCTAATGAGTGGGTCGTAGATGACTGTATGGCTCTTGGTGGGAAAAGCTGCGGTTATTCTACTTATGGCGCGGTTTGCAAAGCTGTTAGCGGAACAACAGGTTGTGATTCGTGCGGCAGCACTTCTGGCAGCTGCGCACAGGACGAATGCATTGGACTCGGGAGCACGTGCGTGTATAATAACGATACAAATACTTGCGTGTCTGGCGGGATAACAGGCGTCCAAGGAACTTTCAATGGACAGACTATTTATGCAGGCACTGAATGCGATCCTGGTGATGACGCGCAGTGGGATGGGGTATGCAATGGCAACAATAAATTAGTATATTGTTCTGCTGGTGCTGAATGGGCCGTGGAATCGTGCTCTGGTGGTAAAACCTGTACTGTTACTGATGGCTATGCGGATTGTACATTACCGAGTTCTGGTTGCGGGGATATAAAATTCGCCGGCAAATGCGATGCAGATGGCAATGGATATAATTGGTGTTATGAAGAAACTGATACGCTTCAGCCTGAGAGTTGTAATAGTGACGAGGTTTGTGAACAGAATCCCGGCGAACTTGCTACATGCGTGCCAAAGACGCAAACTACAGGCTGCGGTTCTATAACTGTTGCTGGTAAATGCGATGATGGTAATAAAGGATACCAGTGGTGCCAGACGAATACGATAAAACATGAAGTTTGTGATGGAGATACAACCTGCCAGTCAATGACTTCAGGGTGGGTTGATTGTCTTCCATCCAGTGGAACAACAGGCGGAACAGGCGATGAAATTCCGCCTGACGAGACGTGTGATTCCCTTGGTGGGTATTGTTGGGACTTTTACGACTATTGTTTGGATGACCAGGATACTGACATGTTCTTATGCGGCGGCATAGATTCGGGCTACATGTGTTGCTACCCGAAAGGCGATGCCATAGCGCTGCCTGCAGGCGGCAGTGCGATATACTTTTCAAGCTCATGCACACTTGGAATACAAGCGCAGGAAACGGCATGCAAAAACTGTGTGACTGGGACCAGTAAAAAATGGTGCGTTGAGGTAGGACAGTGTAAAAATATGAATGAAAATTGTCCTGCGCCATCTACTGGAAGCACAACACCGGGCCAGACTATCGGCAATGCACAGGTTGGTGGGCCGTGCGGAGCTGTGCCTAGCAGTGGCACATGCATCGGAAACGTTCTGGAATGGTGTGGCGTTGATAATACACTGCGTATCGTTAACTGCGCTGCGCAGAATGTCAATAAACTGTGCGGACCTGATGCCAGTAGTGGCCAGCACAAATGCTATGATTCGGCTGCTACGGCTGCGAGCAATGTTTATAATACAAACCTTGGCAGTTGTGATGACAAATGCGGCTCGTTCCTGAACCCGTGCGACAAGGTCGAGTGCCTGGCGCTCACGGATGAAAGCAACAGGCAATGCCAGTTCCTGCCAGGCAGCATGTGGGGAGACACGTGGGGAACGTGCTTCTCTGTATCATCTGGGAATGCCGCGACTGTAGGCTTGCACTCCACTGGAAAGGTTGGTACTGTCCTAGGACGATGCCAGCAGGTGTGCAATGCGCTTGGATTTGGGGGTTGTTCAAGGAAAACATGCGAGAATACATTTGATGAATATGGCAGGCCATGTGTGTGTGATACGTGCCCGATACTTGGTAGTAATTATTGTAGTACGTGCAAATCTGGCAGTACTCCACAATCTGTTAGCAATAGCATGCAGCAGGCTGCAACTGGGATTAATGTGCCGCTCAATCAAAGGGTATTGATAGACCAAGCCAGTTGGCTCAATGCCGAGCAGAAAGCGAAATGCAAGAGCTATGCAGGCGATACTATATGCGACGGCCCAACAGGCGCGGGCGGGACAGGTATAAACTGTGTGCCAGGAACCACTGTCAGCAACTCATTGCCAGACTGCCGTGAATGCGAAACAAAGTATGTAGACTCACGCACAGGAACAGAAAAAATAAGCTATGACTGCTTGAATCCTTGCAACATGGTAAACAGGCTAAATAATGATTACTTGTGCGACAGCGTGCAGCAGGAATGCGACGTGCTGAAGAACAATGGATTAATAATCAGCAGCGTGCTGTCGTTCTATAGCGCGCAATATTCCATAGCAGGTTGCGCTGAATCGCGATACCCAACCAATGGCTTTAGTGCACTGGACCCTTGCGAGATGTTCAACCAGGCGTCTGACAAATATTGCGACGACACGCAGGCGAACTGCGCTGCGCATTCAACCAAGATATATAGAGCAGGCATATCAGTGCCTGAATGCAGGGAAACCAGCGACAAGATACCAACATACAAATCAGATCCTAACGGGAACTGGCAAAAGTTGTCTACTTGTCTTCAAGCAAACAATAATAATTTCAGTCAATGCTTAGACGCACAGGGAAAGATAAAGGGCGCGACTGCTATTCCACAAGGTGGAAACGCGCAGGTGGCTTGCGCTCAGGTTAATTGCGCGCCAGGCTGCCAAGGCGGAACACAGCAGGTTGCAAAGACGTGCGCAAGCGGGGTTTGCTGCGAATGTCCTGCTGGCAAAACACTTGACAGTTCTGGGAATTGTGTTGATTCAAGTAGTAGCAACACGGGTAGTTCTGGGACGTGTGCAAGTAATGGCGGCACATGCATACTTAATACTTTATCATGCAGTAATGGTACATATCATACTGAGACCGGATATTCGTGTTCAGTCGGACAAAGCTGCTGTGTATGCGGTTCTGGCAAAACACTTGACAGTACTGGGAATTGTGTTACTCAGGGGAGTTCGAACGCTCCTAGCGGCGTAGATGCTGATGCATGTTATAAATTGAATGGTTTTTGCGTGCCTGGTTCTTATGACTGCATGATAGTTCTTACAAATAAAAAAGTTATAGAAGATACCAGCAATCCAGCATATATACTTTGCGCGAGCTATGGAAAGGTGTGCTGCGTGCCTTCTTCCTAGACTAATGAATAATATCTCAGACAATTCAGAACTGATTGATTTTGTCCAGCGAGAAAACGATCTGCTGCATGCCGTCCACGACTTTTTCCATAAGCACGTAGATTTTCTTGTCCAAATCCTTCTTCAGCAATGACTCGCGCATGGCTCTGATTTTCTTGATTGTTTCTGATGTGTCTGGCACGGACGTGAAGTCAATGCTCTGGGCTGCGACAGAGATGTCTGAAATAATATCATTAATCTTTACTTGGAATTCCTCTGAGAAGCCGATGCTTTCTATGGCGAGTATGCCGGATATGTTTGTCGCGATGTTAGATATTTTGTAGAGCTCATGAAGAAATATATACTTATCTGTGCGTGCTTCGAATATAGCATCCCGCGTGTTCAATAACGAGTTACCTGCGCGCTTGACTGATTCGCGCGTGTTAAGGATCTTTTCAAAAAGCAGGCGTCGTTCATCGCCTTTCTTAGAAGCAATATTCTCCAGCAGAACAACTGACTGGACTGTATTATGCAGTGCTAGTATCAATTCGCGTTTGTCTTTTGACACTGGGACTTCTGGCATGGCTAATTATAGTACACTAAAACTTAAATGGGCTTTTGGTAGCCATGCTTATTTTCAATCGAGCAAAGCTCATTGAGATATTGCCGCACATGAAAAATATTAGTGCGACATTATTTGCATAAATTTTAAGTAAGAAATATTGGGCTGGGTTTTCTGTTTGTTCCAAACGCTTGCTGGCTTAACTATGCTTTAATAAAAATAATTTTATTTTTTCATCCATGACGCTAGCGACGACTGTTTTGGCCGCTCGCTTATCTTTTGCAGTGCACTGTCCACGCGCTCTTCTGAAAAGTCATGTTCGTCGCACAAAATGGCTTTCAGGCGCTTTTCATTGATTTCCATGAAATTGATTTCTTTGTCGCCAATCTGCTCAGGGTTTCTGAAAAAGTTGAAGATTTCCTTTGGCGAGTAATCAAATTGCCAATCTATTCCTTCCATTATTTCTGAAAATGTCTTTTTCTTTTTCACTAGCTCTAACGCTTTCTTAGGACCTATGCCGCGCACGCCGCCTGGGTTGAAGTCCGTGCCCACGAGAATGCCTAAGCAGATTAACTGGTTCTGGTTCACGCCCAAATCTGCAAGTATGTCTTTCAGTATGATAATCTCCGGCTCTATTATAATATAATCATTGCCACGCTTCTTCCTGCCGGTTATGGATAGATTACGGACGAGTCTTGGACAGCCGAACAATAATGTATCATAGTCCTGCGATGCTGCTGCATACGCCTTGCTATCGCGGACGAGAGACGAACATAATGCTTCACCCTCGCTCTCTGCCTGCAAAACAGGGATGCCTAATGCATCTAACAGTTTTTTGCTGGATTCAATGACTTCTCCGGTTATCTGCGTTGAGCGCATGGCCTGCTTGCGCGCTTCCTCAATGTTGCCGGCCTTGAGAGCGCTCTGCCAGGCTTTCCTTGCTTCTTCGCGCGCATCACGACGCTCTACCACGGTCACTTCTTTCATATCAGGTTTCTTGCCGTCAAAAACATACATGGGCTTTATGCCTGCCTGCATTAATTTCGACGTGCGGTAAAACAATCCTGAAAGATGGGACGTCACACGGCCTTTGCTGTCCTTGAGCGGCGTGCCGTCTGACTGGCGTATTATGGCCAAAAACTGGTATATCCAGTTGAACGCGTCTATTGCTATAGTCTTGCCTAACAAGGACGAAATATCCGTACTGCGAGACTTGATTATGTCTGTAAGCTGCACACCCATAATATCACAATAAAATAGAGAATTCTATAGGTTATAAAACTAATTTTTTGTTTGGTTCACAAACCCCTCGTACGTTTGTTGATACAGCGGCGATGCTTCCAGTTCTTTGACATTGCGCTTGTACAAGATGTCTTTCAAACGAACGTTATTTTCTTTTTCCCATTTCCTTATTGAAATGCCCTGGGCTTTCTGGCTTTTATCACGATACCATTCGGGTATTACGTTGAACGCGCAGAACGGAATGATGCGACCGTCTGTCATCGCGTAATGTATGCAACAGCGCTTTACGCGCTCTATGTCGTAGTTCCACTGGTCCATGAAATGCATCATGCCTATGAACATGGACTTGCTATGGAACGCGCCCAATGAGCGGTAGTCGTGCTTTGTCAGCGCGTTGTATATAATTTTTCCAATGTTAAATCCATCGGGTTGTTTATCCTCGTCTATGAAACTGCCTATTTTCCACAATAGCTTCAGGCTGGCAATGTATTTGTTCTTGCCGTTGCGGAGCTTAACTGAAACGCTGTTTAGGTATTCCATCAAGCCCTCTACGTCGACGAATCGCGTTATAGGAATCATTTTACCGTTATCGTTGAACACGTACGTGCCCATGCCGCATGCAAAGTGCGAAGAAAGATGATACGAAGACTCACCGGTCATCGCCTCCACAAAATCGGTTATTGCCGAGACCGTGGGCACGGGATAAAAGTCGTCCTTGCTTATTTCACCGTTTGTCTGCTCTTCCAGGCGCTGTATCACGTCTGGTATTGTTATACGATATTTCTTCAAATCGCTTTTGGGCATCCTACCAACGAGCGAAACCGGCTGGAGGTTCACTGAGCGCACGATATCAGAATGCTTGAAACCGAATTTGACGATGCTGCCGATTTCATGATCGTTGATTGAATTTATTATTGTCGGTACAAGAACAATGCCAACGCCTGCCTGGCGAGCCGTATCAAATATCTGTGGAATCTCCCAATGATTCTTGGGGTTTGTTTTCGGAGAAACGCCGTCAAAGCTGAGATAAAGTGTGTTTATGCCGGCTTGCCGAATATTTTTTGTAAGCTCAAGATTTTTTCCAAGTATGATTCCGTTCGTATTTAGCTGAATGTGGTCTATGCCGTGCTTCTTGACAATTTTAACAATATCTACGAGATCGTTCCGTATGCATGGCTCGCCGCCTGTCAACTGAACGGCGTTGCACGCGACCGGCTTTTCATTAGCCAACATCCCAACCATTTTGTCTATCTGTTCCAGCGTGGGCTCGTAAACATAACCAACACGTCCGGCATAGAAGAAACAATACCAGCAGTTCAGGTCGCAGCGGTTCGTGACTGCTATGTTCGCCAATGCTGTGTGGCTTTTGTGCATATTACATAATCCACAGTCTTTCGGGCAAATCGGGCTTTCTTTTGTAACATTCGGGTTTTCTACGCCCTTGCCATCGCACGCGAAGCGCTCGGCTTTTTTGTACATCTCGTAAGAGCCGTAATACAAATCGCTAAACTTGCCGTGTTTTTTGCATGACTTCTCTATGAAGACCTTTCCGTTCTTTTCAAAAATAGTCGCACCAATAATGGCCTGGCATTTTGGACATATACTGGACGTCTTTGACAAAACGTTTTTCATAGTTACAGATATAAATGATAAACTTTTAATGAATAAAAAATGCCCCCGCCGCTGAACCGCGGAGAACATTAGTTCTCCCCAGTTTGAAGGTCCTCCTGACCCTCTTTAAAAGGAACGCCCCCGCCGGGATTCGAACCCGGGTCCTAAGCTCCGCAAGCTCATATTCTATACGGCGTTCGCTCTTGAAAAGAGCGGACGAATCCAGGCTAAACTACAGGGGCCAAGATTCTTGCCCCTTTTCTCGAACCTCTGGTTCAAGATACAGGGACCTGATACTACGTTTTTAAATGTAATTAAACAACCAGAGATTGTTTAATACATTAAATAGCATTAGGTATGCTATTTGAATGTAATTGAAGAAGAGAGTATAAAATCTTTTAAACGAAGGCATTAAGTGATATATATGGTATTGAAATGCACGTCATGCAACAAAACGTTGATCTCAGAAGAGAAGTTCTCCCAGTTCAATTGCCCGAAATGCGGCGAGTGTGAGATAGTGAGATGCAGGAATTGCAGACACCAGTCCATACTCTACGTCTGCCCGAAATGCAAATTCGAAGGGCCATGAAATCGGTGATTTGATGGGTAATGTAGCATTGACTATGACGATTAATCCGGAATCCCCTGAGACTGATCTGGGTAAAATAAAGTCAGAATTGGAAAAACTAGACGGGTTTAAGAGCGTTCAAGAACGCCCGATAGCATTTGGAATGAAGCAGCTTATCGTAATGTTTGTTTTTAATGACCGCGCTGGCGCGGACACGGATAAAATAGAAAATGTGATAGCAAAAATCAACGGCGTGGCAAGCGTTGAAACAGGCGATATAACACTGATTTGAAATCCTAATAACTTTAAATTCTAACCAACCAAAATTTATCTGATACGAATGAAAATTACCACCACTCTGGCTGTACTTGCTGTTATGATAGTCGCGGCTGTGGCTATGAGTAATGGTAATGTGATCAGCGGAACGGTTACGCTCAATATAGATGTGGTAAGCGCGCAGAACGAATTCAACGCGGACACGATCTCTGTCAAGAACACAGACAGTTTTGACTGGAACCACGTAAGAGTAACGGTCGTGGATGCAAATGATAGGGCGTACAACTGTCCTAATATGCTTATTCTCGGCAGCGGCTCCAAGGCGACCATACAAAAGGATTACTGCTTTAATGACGCGAATGCGCCTTTGAGAACGCCTGTTGCAAAAGTCAGAATAATTACAGACGAAGGCGAAGCTGCTTTTGTTTATTGATTTTAGCTATACTTTGAACTCCTTTACCACTGTGCTCAGCTTGTCCTTCCAGATGAACATGAAGCCCAGGAGTATCATGAACCAAAATGATATGAAGCGGTCCAGTATTATGCCGCTTCCTGCAAGCGAATTGCTCAATCCGAATGCTATGAACGCTGATATGCCGCCTACTTCCACCAGACCCAGGTTTCCAGGCAAGCCGGGCACGAGCCCGAGCAGCATGGTTATGCTCCATATGAATATGATGATTTCAAAGGGCACGAACGCCCCAAGCGCGAGGAAGATAATCCAGGTCCTGATAAATTCAACAATCTTCTCTAAAAATGTTATTGTCACGAGCTTGGACACGAACTTGTTGTCTTTTGTAAGATTTTCCAGCGCGTTCTGGAAAAGCGCGGCATAATCCTTTTTTCTCGCTTTTACCAGCAGATGGGACTTGCTGAATTTTGCAGCAAACCTCATTATGAAATTGATGAGCCTTCTCAGCAATGTACGGTTGAATATGACTGCGAATATTGCAAGGAACAGCACGACTGCCAGTGCCAGTGCCATCAGTATGGGAACAAGCAGGCTGAAAGACGGGCCTTTTACTATGGTCATGGCTATCATGGATAGAAATATTATAACGAAAATTGACACAACCTCAAGTATCGTGTCTGTTGCTACGATTGCGCTGGCTCTGTAGCCTGGTATGCCGTTCTTGTTCAGCATGTATAT